>DATIOU010000057.1:0-51134 GCA_035472835.1 Streptosporangiaceae bacterium
GCCCAAGGCCTGGTTGCACCACCTGATCAGCGTCTGACGGGCTAGGTTCGCGTTGCAAGCGCACCTGAAGTAGACTTTCCACGGCCCATGAGCTGTTGTCAGGGTGCGGGGTTACAGAGCCGCGCAATGCGACCTCAGTCAGGCGGGCCGTCCGTGTTCCTTCCCGAGTGCGGCAGCACAGTGTTTGCTGCACAGTATTTGCCACACAGTGTTTGCTACACAGCGCGGCAACACCGTGCAGCAAACATCGTGCGGCAAAAACACCGTGCAGCAGGCCTGAGCACGCGGACGCAGATCAGTCAACCACAAGCGGCGAGTTCGCTGGCGACAGCGGGCTGGCCAGACCAAGTAGCGAAGCGCGGAGGGCATGGCCAAGAAAGACGGCGCCATCGAGATCGAGGGAACGGTCGTGGAGTCGCTCCCGAACGCCTTCTTCAGGGTGGAGCTGGACAACGGGCACAAGGTCCTGGCCCACATCAGTGGCAAGATGCGGATGCACTACATCCGGATCCTGCCGGATGATCGGGTCGTCGTCGAGCTAAGCCCCTACGACCTCAGTCGTGGGCGGATCGTGTACCGGTACAAGTAAACGAGCAAGGCGCAGTCGGCCGGACGACCGGCGGCGCTACGAGAGAGACCAGGCAATGAAGGTCAAGCCGAGTGTGAAGAAGATCTGCAGCAAGTGCAGGGTCATCCGCAGGCACGGCCGGGTCATGGTTATCTGCTCTGACCCGCGGCACAAGCAGCGTCAGGGCTGAGGACCGGGCTCGGGCGACAACTGGATAAGTCACGCACCGCAATCCGCTGCCGGCTAGCCGGCAGCGGAGTACCCCCGGACGGAGGCCGGGGCGCGTCCGGGCAGGGACGCGAGGCGGCGCGCAGGACCTCCGAAGAATGAGAAGGAGCACTGCCCACGATGGCACGACTCGTCGGCGTTGACCTCCCGCGCGACAAGCGGCTTGAGGTCGCACTTACTTATGTTTACGGCATAGGCCGTACCCGGGCATTCGAGACGCTCGGCGCCACTGGGATCAGCGGCGACACCCGGGTACATCAGCTCTCAGATGACGAGATCATCCGGCTGAGGGACTGGATCGAGGCCACCTACAAGGTCGAGGGTGACCTGCGCCGCGAGGTGCAGGCCGACATCCGCCGCAAGATCGAGATCGGCTGCTACCAGGGCATCCGGCATCGTCGCGGCCTTCCGGTGCATGGTCAGCGGACGCAGACCAACGCACGTACCCGTAAGGGCAAGAAGAAGACAGTGGCTGGCAAGAAGAAGGCTGGCAAGAAGTAGTCCGCTGCACGCGGCTCGCGCTTCGCGCGGTGCCTGCGCAGCTGGTCCGACCACCTCAGCAAGCAGAGGAGCAGAATGCCTCCGAAGGGCCGCACCGGCGTCAAGAAGGTTCGCCGGAAGGAACGGAAGAACATCGCGCACGGGCATGCGCACATCAAGAGCACGTTCAACAACACGATCGTCTCGATCACCGATCCCGGTGGCAGCGTGATTTCCTGGGCCTCGTCCGGGCAGGTCGGTTTCAAGGGGTCGCGGAAGTCGACTCCGTTCGCCGCCCAGATGGCCGCCGAGGCCGCTGCGCGCCGGGCCATGGAGCATGGCATGCGCAAGGTCGACGTGTTCGTGAAGGGTCCTGGCTCGGGACGTGAGACCGCGATCAGGTCGCTGCAGGCGACCGGGCTCGAAGTCGGCTCGATTCAGGACGTCACACCGGTCCCGCACAATGGCTGCCGCCCGCCTAAGCGGCGCCGGGTTTGAGGAGTTAGCAACCCAGATGGCTCGATACACCGGTGCGGACTGCAAGCGCTGCCGCCGCGAGAAGACCAAGTTGTTCCTGAAGGGCGCCAAGTGCGACGGCCCCAAGTGCCCGATCGAGATCCGGCCGTACCCGCCGGGCGAGCACGGGCGCAACCGCCCCAAGGAGAGCGAATACCTGCTCCAGGTCCGCGAGAAGCAGAAGGCCCGCCGCATCTACGGCGTCCTCGAGAAGCAGTTCGGCAACTACTATGAGGAAGCGGCTCGCAAGCGCGGCAAGACGGGCGAGGTGCTGCTCCAGATTCTTGAGACGCGGCTGGACAACATCGTCTACCGGGCTGGCTTCGCCAAGAGCAGGGACATGGCCCGCCAGGTCGTTAACCACGGGCACATCCTGGTGAACGGCAAGAAGGTCGACATCCCGTCCTACCGGGTGACCGAGAACGACATCGTCGAGGTCGCGCCCAAGTCGCAGAGCCTGACGCCGTTCGTCGTGGCCAAGGCCGAGGCGGGCGAGCGCACGCCGCCGGCCTGGATCGAGGTCATTCCGGACAAGATGCGGATCCTGGTGCACACCCTGCCGCTGCGCGCCCAGATCGACACCCTCGTCCAAGAGCAGCTCATCGTCGAGTACTACTCGAAGTAGACAGACCAGCCTGACGGCGAGAAACGCCGGCGCAGATGTGCCGGCGGAATTGCCGGCACACGGTGCCGGCGGAAGCAGTACCGTCGGCAGCCACCTGCCGGCGGAAGGCGCGACTGTCATATAGCGGGCAGCGCGGAAAGGAAGTGTCATGCTTATCGCACAGCGTCCCGGCCTTGCCGAGGAGCAGGTAGACGAGTTCCGGTCCCGGTTCGTCATCGAGCCCCTGGAGCCCGGTTTCGGGTACACCATCGGGAACTCACTGCGCCGGACCCTGCTGTCATCGATCCCTGGTGCGGCTGTCACTAGCATCCGGATCGAGGGCGTCCTGCACGAGTTCTCGACGGTGCCGGGTGTGGTCGAGGACGTCACCGACATCATCCTGAACCTCAAGAACCTGGTCGTGTCCTCGGAGCACGACGAGCCGATGCACATGTACCTGCGCAAGCAGGGGCCTGGCCCGATCACTGCCGGTGATATCGCCCCGCCGGCAGGTCTCGAAGTGCACAACAAAGACCTGCACATCGCCACCCTGAACGGCAAGGGCAAGCTGGAGATGGAGCTCACGGTCGAGCGCGGGCGCGGCTACGTGTCCGCGGCGCAGAACAAGCAGCCAGGACAGGAGATCGGCCGGATCCCGATCGACTCCATCTACTCGCCGGTGCTACGCGTCACCTACAAGGTCGAGGCGACCCGCGTTGAGCAGCGGACCGACTTCGACAAGCTGATCCTGGACGTCGAGACCAAGCCGAGCCTGCGGCCGCGTGACGCGGTGGCCAGCGCAGGCAAGACGCTGGTCGAGCTCTTCGGCCTAGCCCGGGAGCTGAACCTGGACGCCGAGGGCATCGACATCGGCCCGTCGCCGACGGACGCCGCGCTCGCCGCAGATCTCGCGCTCCTGATCGAGGAGCTGAACCTGACGGTTCGGTCGTACAACTGCCTCAAGCGCGAAGGCATCCACACCGTCGGCGAGCTAGTTGCCCGCAGCGAGCAGGACCTGCTGGACATCCGCAACTTTGGCGCCAAGTCGATCGAGGAAGTCAAGCAGAAGCTCACGGACATGGGCCTCACGCTGAAGGACTCGCCGCCCGGATTCGACCCGGGCTCGGCCGCCGACAGCTACGGGGCCGACGACGAGGACGATTACGTCGAGACCGAGCAGTACTAGACCGAGTACGTCAGTAGCGACGTACATCAGTAACGATGTACGACAGCAACGATGTACGACAGTAACGATGTACGACCGTAACGATGTACGACCGTAGTGAACCGGGAGAATCCTGCGATGCCCACGCCCACTAAGGGCCACCGACTTGGCGGCAGCCCTGCCCATCAGCGGCACATGATGGCGAACCTGGCCACCGCGCTGTTCGAGCACGGCAAGATCACGACGACCGAGGCGAGGGCACGCAGGCTCCGGCCGCTGGCCGAGCGCTTGATCACGTTCGCCAAGCGCGGCGACCTGCACGCACGGCGCCAGGTACTCACTGTCGTCACCGACAAGACCGTCGTACATAACCTCTTCGCCGAGATCGGGCCGAGCTTCGCCAGCCGCGAGGGCGGTTACACCCGGATCACCAAGGTCGGGCCGCGCAAGGGCGACAACGCAGCGCTCGCGGTCATCGAGCTCGTCCGCGAGGAGGCGGAGCCGAGGACACGCCGGCGTCGCGCCCGCCGGACCCCGGCCGCCACCGCTGCGGGCAGGCCCGGCCGCGGGCAGGCTGCCCCGGCTGCCACGACCGCGGCTGCCGCGACCGAGTCGGCCGAGACCGAGTCGGCCGAGGCTGAGTCGGCCGAGACCGAGGCTGCCGCGACTGAAGCGGCGGACACCGAGGCCACGGATGCCGAGGCCACGGATGCCGAGGCCGTGACGGACACTGCGGCCGAGGCGTCCGGCGGCGGCGAGGCCGCAGGCGCAGACACTGAGGCTGCGGCCGGTGACAAGCGCACGACCGGCGAGTAAAGAAAAAGTTGAAGGCGAGCCCGGCCGGCTAACACCGGCCGGGCTCGACCTGCTTCGGCTCCGGATTGATTTGTCCTACGACGGCTCGGCCTTCCACGGCTGGGCTACGCAGCCGGGGCTGGCGACTGTCCAAGAGACGCTCGAGGATGGCCTCTGGCGCGCGCTGAGGCTGCCTGTGCGCCCGGCCCTGACAGTGGCTGGGCGAACGGACGCGGGCGTGCACGCGCGCGGCCAGGTGGCCCACACCGACGTTGCGGCGGTGAGCTGGACGGCGGCGGGAGAGCTGGCTGCTCGCCGGCTGGCCAGGATCCTGCCGCCCGCGATCCGCGTGCGGGCCATCGGCCCGGCACCTGACGGGTTCGACGCCCGGTTCTCCGCGTTGTGGCGGCGGTACTCCTACCGGGTCTGCGACGACCAGGCGGTAGCCGATCCGCTTCGCCGTCACGACACGCTCTGGTACCGGCGCCGCGTCGACGTGGATCGGATGAATGCCGCGGCCACGGCCTGCGTTGGCGAGCACGACTTCGCCGCCTTCTGCCGGGAGCGGGCGGGGGCGACCACGGTCCGTGAAGTGCTGCGGCTCGACTGGGCCCGGACCGAGCCCGGCCTAGCTGTGGCGACCGTGGTCGCCGACGCCTTCTGCCACAACATGGTCAGGGCTCTGGCCGGAGCGCTGCTGTCGGTCGGCGACGGCTCCAGGCCGGCAGAATGGCTCAGCCAGGTCCTCACGGCGGGCGAGCGTGATCCGGCCGTTCAGGTCGCGCCGCCGCACGCGCTGTGCCTGGAAGAGGTTGATTATCCCGAGCCCGCCGCGATGGGAAGCCGGGCGCTCGCAACGCGACGAACCAGGACCCTTCAGGCCGGGAACGGCGCCGACTGACGTTTCCCTCGGCTCAGGGTGTCCCGGTCAGCATCCGGTTGGTCAGGCTGACGTTCGCGGTGTTCTGCAGCAGCTCGCTCATGAACTGCTCCACCGTCTTGAGCTGCGCTGGCGTCCGCGGCTTGCGCAGGTTTGTGAATTCGGCCCAGATCAAGATGAGGTAGTGGCCCTTGGCAGCAGCCTCCTCGATCCCCGTTCCTTGTCCGATCTTGGTGGTGGCACCGTGCTGGCCGGCGAGCTGGCTGATGAAGTCGTTCGCGTCGGCAGCGTGCGCAACGGTCGTTGCGGCCTTGGCGGTACTGAGGTTCAGCACGCCGATCGTGCCCATGACGCCAGGCCCGGACGCCAGGTAAGTCGCGCGCACCACCTGGGTGCAGCCAGCCGAGCCGATCGCCGACTGGATGCGAGAACCGACCAGCTCAGCGACGCAGTTGGTGCCCTTGCTGGAAGCGGTCTCGACGACGGTCGTGCCGCCGGCGATAAACGAGGTCGGATACAGCTCCCGCATCGTCAGCAGCGCCGGATCGGACGTGCGCGTCGCGATGTGCCCGTAGCGGCCAAGGCTCGGCGTTGGTGACGCACTGACGCTGGGGCTGCCGGTCGACTTCCTGGCTCCTGACGATGCCAGGTTCGGGTTGGCCGAGTGGTGCAGCACGGCGTACAACAGCGCCGCGGCGGCCGCGACTACGAGCACGACCGCTGTCACCGTTGCGAGCCTGACGCTGCCGGCTCGCTTACGGCGCGGCCGCGGCCGGCCAGGGCGCCTGGCGTCGCCGGACCCCGCCGGTTTCGCGCCTCGGCGCTGCGCACCCGGCGCCGAGGGGCTCGTGTGCGTGCCGCTATGGCCCCGCGAGCCGCGGCGGCCCTGCTCGCCCGCCCTAGCCGCGTCGCTCCCGGTTGTGTCCAGGTCGGCTTTGTCTGGGTCGGCAGTGCCGCGGTCGGCTGGGTCGAGTCCGCGGGCCCGGCGGGGGAGGGCGGTCGTGTCGCTGCCCCGCCCCGGCGAGCCTGCCAGGTCGCGGTCGTGCCCGGCCGGCGCGGTCCACACGCCAGTCGCGCGGCCCTCGGCCACGGCGTGCCAGGTCTGGGTCGAGGTAACGTCCGCGGCCGGGTCGCTGACAGCCAGCGTCGAGTACCCGGGTTCCGCGCCGGACTCGAGGTCCTGGTAATACCGTGCCCTCGGGGTGCCGTCGTCGCCCCATGCGCCGGCCGAACCCGGATAACCGTTCACCAGCGGGTCCGGCCCCCGCCGGGCTGCACCAATCGCTCCCGGGCCAGTGTGCGGGCCCGAGAGCCTGGCCTGCTGGTCCGGGCCCATCTCGCCGGCCCGGCCCTGGCCGGGCAGCCGACGGTTCCACGCTGCGAACTGTCCCGGAGGGTACATCGGCGGCGGCTGGCCAGGAACTGGCGGGTAACCCCGCACCGGTCCCTTGCCCGCTACGCCGCCCGCGGGTGATCCGTACAAGCTCATGCCGGGGTTGCTTGCCCGCTGGGGTGCGCCTTCGCCGGGCGGCTCGGGGCGGCTCGGATCGTAGGCCGGCGCGAATACCGCCCCTCCCGCCTGCGGTCGTCCGGGCTGGCTATGGCGGCCGGAAACCGGGTCGCGCCGACGGGTGCTCCGCTGGTCTGCACCGTCGCCGGGCGGGTTACGCATGTCGTTGAGCGTAGCGCTCCGGGGCGTGACGTTCGGTTGGTCTGCGCGTTTCTGCCCCGCCGACAGGCCGCGACAGCGTCGGTGGAACTCGCCGGACCGGCTGGCACGCCCGCTCGCTTTGACCGTCGCATATAACGGCCGGTATCCTGCTGGGGCGTCCATGCGTACTGGCATGCCCGCCGAGCCCCACACTGGCAGGTGAGCTGCAACCGGTACCTGCGGATTCCCGCGCCAAGGCAGGATATGTCCCCGGCTCGGGCCAGGATTTCAGGACTCACACGCGAAGGCTTATGACTGTGCGCACATTCAACCCGAAGGCGGCCGACATCCAGCGCCAATGGCACGTCATCGACGCATCAGACGTCGTTCTGGGCCGGCTGGCCAGCCAGGCGGCGGTGCTGCTGCGCGGCAAGCACAAGCCGATCTTCGCCCCCCACGTGGACACCGGCGATTTCGTCGTCATCGTCAACGCGGCCAAGATAGCCCTGAGCGGGGCCAAGCTCCACGACAAGATGGCGTACCGGCACACCGGCTACCCCGGCGGGCTCCGCTCGATGTCGTATGCCGAGCTGATGGCCAAGAGCCCGGAGCGCGCGGTCGAGAAGGCCGTCAAGGGCATGCTGCCGAAGAACGCCCTGGGCCGTCAGATGCTGCGCAAGCTCAAGGTCTACGCCGGTCCCGAGCATCCGCACGCGGCGCAGCAGCCAGTGCCATTCGAGATCACGCAGGTCCAGCAGGCCGGGGCCGCCAAGTAGCGGCTAGCGGCCCAGTTCAAAGCCAAGCACGAGTCAACCGGGAAGTACGAGGAACACGACGTGGCCGAGTCCACCGAGACGCTGGAGACGGGATCTGACGCCGAACAGGCTGAGGAGCACGTCTCGGAATACACGACCCAGACGGGCGACAACCAGCAGCCGAAGCCTGCCGCGCGCAAGCCGGTCGTGACGGGCAACGCGCTGGGCACGGGCCGGCGCAAGGAGGCCATCGCGCGCGTGCGCATTCAGCCCGGTACTGGTCAGTGGAAGATCAACGACCGGTCGCTCAAGGACTACTTCCCGAACAAGGTGCACCAGCAGCTCATCGGCGAGCCATTCGTGACACTGGGCGCTGAAGACCAGTTCGATGTCGTAGCGCGCATTGACGGCGGCGGCGTTAGCGGTCAGGCGGGCGCGCTCCGCCTCGGCATCGCCAGGGCACTGACGCTGGTTGACCCCGAGAGCCGCCCGGCCTTGAAGCGCGCTGGCTTCCTGACCAGGGACGCGAGGGTGACCGAGCGCAAGAAGGCGGGCCTGAAGAAGGCCCGCAAGGCGCCGCAGTACTCCAAGCGCTAATCGCGCCCGCCGGCACGGCACGGAGGACTTTGGCGGGCATGGGCCAGCTTTTCGGCACGGACGGAGTCAGGGGCGCCGCAGGACGCGAGCTGACCGCTGGACTCGCGGTCAATCTGGCATCAGCTGCGGCTGCCGTCCTCGGCGCTGTGGACGAGGAATCAACTGGATCGCCTGACGCGCCTGATGCAGGCTCGGCGCGTGCCGAGGCTGCCGCGGTCAGGCCGCGACCGCTCGCTGTAGTGGGCCGCGATCCGCGGGCCTCGGGTGAGTTCCTCGAAGCAGCCGTCGTCGCCGGACTGGCGGCGAGCGGGGTGGATGTCGTCCGCCTCGGCGTGATGCCGACGCCGGGTGTGGCGCACCTGACTGCGGCTTTGGACGCGGAGTTCGGCGTTGTGCTGTCAGCTAGTCACAATCCGGCTCCGGACAACGGGATCAAGTTCTTCGCGCGCGGCGGCGTGAAGCTGCCGGACACTGTCGAGGAGGAGATCGAGGCAAGGCTCGCAGGCCTCGACGGTTCCGGCCCAGCCGGTTCCGGCCCAGCCGGTTCCGGCCCAGGGGGTTCCGGCCCAGGGGGTTACGGACCGACGGGTATCCCTGCCGGCGGGTTCGGCCGCGTCACGGACGCCCCCGATCAAGGCGAGCGCTACATCGCGCACTTGCTCAGTACGCTGCCGGTCAGCCCGGGTCATCCCGGCACGCCGCTGGCCGGCCTCCGCGTGGTTGTCGACTGCGCGCACGGAGCCGCGGCAGAGTTCGCGCCCGACCTGCTGCGCCGGGCTGGCGCCGAGGTCATCGCCATCGGGGCCGAACCCGACGGCCTCAACATCAACTACGAGGTCGGCTCGACCAACCTGACGGCGCTGTCGGCGGCGGTCGTCGCGGCCGGCGCGGATGCCGGCATTGCACACGACGGCGACGCCGACCGCTGCCTCGCCGTCGACGCCTCCGGCCAGGTGATCGACGGAGACCAGATCCTGGCGGTCCTGGCGATCGCGCTCAAGGCCGAAGGTCGCCTGGCAGGCGACACCGTCGTGGCGACGGTGATGTCGAACCTGGGGTTCCGGCACGCGATGCGCGCCGCCGGCATCGACGTGGTTGAGACACCTGTCGGTGACCGGTACCTGATCGCCGCCATGCTGGACGGCAAGTATGTTCTCGGCGGCGAGCAATCCGGCCACATCATCATGCTCGATCACGCGACGACCGGCGACGGGATGCTGACCGGCCTGCACCTACTCGCCGAGACTGCGCGCCAGGGTCGTCCGCTCGCCGACGTGGTAAGCGTCATGACCCGGTATCCGCAAGTCCTGATCAGCGTGCCCGGCGTCGACAAGGGCCAAGTCGCTGGGTCCGAGACGCTCGCGGCCGCGGTCGCCGCGGCCGAGGCCGAGCTGGGCGACACGGGTCGGGTGCTGGTCCGGCCGAGTGGCACGGAGCCGGCCGTGCGGGTGATGGTAGAAGCCGCCGATGCGGCCCAGGCCGAGCGCCTGGCGGCTCGGCTCGCCCACGTCATCAGGGAAGTCGGCTAGCCCGCGATCCGCCGCCGGTCTACTGCCCGGGATCTGTCCGACCTGCCCGACTGCGGCGGCGAGACGATCACTGACGGGCCTGGCGCCGCGCACGCAGCTGGGTCAGATGGCGGCACAGGTTGCGTGGCGGCCAGGCTGATGGCATCGAGCCATGGCAGGCTTGGCGCATGATCGTGGGCATCGGCGTGGACGTCGCCCAGATCGCGCGCCTCGAGGCGGCGCTAGCCCGAACGCCCGCGCTCGCGGTCAGGCTGTTCGCTAATAGCGAACGGGACAGGCCGATACGCTCCCTGGCCGGCTGCTTCGCGGCGAAAGAGGCAGTCGCCAAGGCGCTCGGGGCACCACCAGGGCTGCGCTGGACCGACGTGGTCGTTTGCAACGACGCGTTCGGCAAGCCGGAGCTCGACATCACTGGCACTGTCGCGGCCGCGGCTGCGCGGCTCGGAGTCACGAGCTGGCATGTGTCGATCAGCCACGACGCGGGCATCTGCGTCGCCATGGTGGTGGCAGAGCGATGAGGAGAGCCCACACTGTCGCGGTGGTGCGCGCGGCCGAACGCGCCCTCATGGCGACAGTGCCCGAGGGCGCGCTGATGCAGCGAGCCGCGGCCGGCCTCGCGGCCACGTGCGCCAGCGCCCTTGACCGCGTCTACGGTGCGCGTGTGGTCGTGCTGGCCGGCAGCGGCGATAACGGCGGCGACGCCCTCTACGCCGGCGCGCGGCTCGCGGCGCGCGGCGCACAGGTCGTGGCCATCGCGATCGAGTCACGCCTGCACGCGGCCGCCGCGGCTGAGCTGCTCGCGTGCGGCGGCCGCGTCGCCCCCGCTAGCAGCGACACTGGCAAGCCGGCCGGAACGGCCGCCGACGCCATGGTCGATGCAGCCAACGGCCTTGCGCCCGGCGATGGCGCCGCGGACATTGGTGCGCCGGCGCTATCGGCGATCGCCATGGCCGACCTGATCATCGACGGGCTGACCGGTATCGGGGGCCACGGCGGCCTGCGCGAGCCTGCCGCCTCCCTGGCTCGGCTGACTGAGAACGCCCGCCGTAGCGGTGCCCTCGTGGTTGCCGTCGACCTGCCGAGCGGCATCGACGCCGACACGGGTGAGGTCACGGGCGTGGCCATCCGGGCCGATGTCACGGTAACGTTCGGAACTGTCAAGCCGGGCCTCTTGATCGATCCGGGCGCGGAACACGCTGGCCCGACCGAACTCATCGACATCGGTCTCGGCCCGTACTTGCCCGAGCCCGCCGTCGTCTCCCTGCAGGCGGCCGACGTCGCCGCGATGCTGCCGCATCCATCAGCCGAGTCGGACAAGTACCGTCGCGGCGTGCTCGGCCTCGTTGCAGGCAGCGAGCAATACACAGGCGCTGCCGTCCTGGCGGCCGGTGGCGCGATCAAAGGCGGCGCGGGCATGGTGCGCCTCTTGTCGGCCGCTCCCGCGATCAGCGTCGCGCGGCAGCGCTGGCCCGAGGCGGTCCTCACGACCTACGACCCGCACAGGCCAGGCGACGCGGTCGAGACCGCCGGGCGCGTCCAGGCATGGGCGATCGGGCCGGGCATCGGCACCGGGGAGACAGCACATACGTTGCTCGCTACCGTCCTCGCCAGTGACGTGCCGGTGCTCATCGACGCTGACGGCCTCACGGTGCTGGCGGCACGCCGCGACCTGCTGCCCAGGTCCGGACTAACGCTGATCACGCCGCACGCAGGCGAACTCGCGCGGCTATTGAAGGCCGACCGGTCCGACATCGAGGCCAGGCGCCTGCACTACGCCACGGCAGCCGCCGCTGAGCTCGGGGTCACCATCTTGCTCAAGGGCTCAACGACGGTCATTGCCGAGCCCGACCCGGCTTGTCCAGTCCGCGTGAACTCGACCGGGACAAGCTGGCTGGCGACGGCCGGATCAGGTGACGTGCTCTCGGGCCTCGCGGGCTCGCTGCTAGCCCAAGGCCTGCCCCCGGCCGACGCTGCGGCCATAGCGGCGTACTTGCACGGCCTGGCCGGCCGCCTGGCCGCCGATGACGCCCCGATCGGCGCCAGCGACCTGATCACCGCGATTCCCGCCGCGATTCGGGTTGCGACGGGCGGTCGCGGTTAGCAAGGGTTAGCCACCGATGCTCCTCTTCTATGAGCAACACTCTGTAACCCTTGCCCTATGCGTCGGCCTGGCCCGCTCGGCTCGCGCCCAGTTAGCCCGCCGAGCCTGGCAGACTGGAGCAATGGACGGCCATCCGGAAGCGCTCATCGACCTGGACGCGATTCAGGCCAACGTGACCGCGCTCTGCAACCACGTCGGTGCCGCTCAGGTGATGGCCGTCGTCAAATCCGAAGGCTACGGGCACGGCATGGTGGAGACCGCGGCGGCGTCGCTGGCTGGCGGCGCGACTTGGCTCGGCGTGGTGCACATCGCCGACGCGATCGCGCTGCGCCGGGCTGGCTTCACGGTGCCGGTCCTGAGCCTGCTCGGCAGCCCTGATGCCCCGCACGCCGATGCGATCCGGCACGGCGTCGATCTCACTGTTGGCACGGCCGCGCTTGTTGATCAGATCGCGCTCGCGGCCGAAGGGGTGGGCAACCCCGCCCGCCTGCACTTGGAAGCCGACACTGGCATGAGCCGCGGCGGCGCCACCGCCGATGACTGGGCGGGCCTCGTGCATGCGGCGCTCGCCGCCGAGGCGGCCGGTCTCGTCCGCGTAGTGGGGCTGTGGTCGCATTTCGCCTGCGCCGACATCCCGGGGCACCCGTCGATTGACTGGCAGCTGGCCGCGTTCCGGGAGGCTGTCGCGTTCGCTGAGCGCGCCGGCGCACGACCCGAGGTGCGCCACATGGCCAACACTCCGGCCACGCTGACGCTCCCCCAAGCCTATTTCGACCTGGTCCGGCCGGGCGGTGCGGTCGTCGGGCTGTCCACCCTCCCGGGTGGCGCGCCCGACTGGCTGCGACCGGCGATGACGCTGCGAGTGCGGCTGATCCAGGTCAAGCGCGTGGCCGCGCAGACACCAGTGTCCTACGCGCATCGCTACGTCACCGACCGCGACATGACGCTCGGGCTCGTGCCGCTCGGCTACAACGAGGGCATACCGCGGCACGCCACCAACAAAGGCTGGGTCTTCCTGCGGGGCAGCCGGTACAAGATCGCGGGAACCGTCAACATGAACCAGATCATCCTGGAGCTCGGCGACGCGCTCGCCGAAGCGGGCGACGAGGTCGTGGTGTTCGGGCCCGGTGACCGAGGCGAACCGACCGCGCAGGAGTGGGCGGACCTGCTCGGGACGCTGTCTTACGAGATTGTCACGCGGTTTACGGGTAAGGTGCCGAGAACTTACTCTGGAGTAACCGCAGCCAAGGACGACGCTGCGGTCGGCAACAGGGCGATGCTCGGCACGGACGGGAGCACCGATGGCGAAGTGGCGGCGGCTATCTAGCGTCGCCGGGATCGCCACCGGAGTCGTGGCCGCGTCCGCTGGCGCCGTCATCGCCGCCGAAAAAATCGCCGTCGGCCGCATCCGGCTTCGACCTGATCCAGCAAGAGACGAGCCGTTCGGCGAGCTGCGCGGGGATCCGGTGGAGGTGGTAGCAGACGACGGCGTGGTGCTCTACGCCGAGCTTTGCGGGCCTGCCGATGCGCCGGTCACGATCGTCTTCTGCCACGGTTACACACTCAGTCAGGAGGTCTGGCACTACCAGCGACAGGACCTGGGCGCCGACTACCAGCTAGTGCTATGGGACCAGCGCAGCCACGGCAGGTCAGGCCGTAGCGACCCCGCTCACGTCAGCATTGATCAGCTGGGCGCAGACCTGGCGGCCGTGCTGTCGGCGACGGTGCCAGCTAACCGCCCTGTCGTGCTCGTTGGCCACTCGATGGGCGGCATGACGATCATGGCGCTCGCCGCGCAGCAGCCCCAGCTCTTCGGCCCCAAGGTCATCGGCGTCGCCCTGGTTTCAACAGCGGCGCACTTGGTCGACGCCACAAGCTGGCTGCCTGCGCCGCTTCGTCCGGTCGCGCGGTGGGCCGGACCCTCGCTGTTGCGCGGCTCCGCCCGCGGGCGCCGGGCTGGCCTGACCGAGTGGGTCCGGGCGACGGCTGGCGATCTCGCCTTCCTGTCCACAAAGTTCATCGCGTTTGGCGATCCCGGTGTAAGTCCGACGGTGGTCGACTTCCTCGAGCGAGTGATCAGGGCGACGCCGATCGAGGTCGTGGCGGACTTTTACGTCGCTCTGCTTGAGCATGACAAGCGCCTGTCGCTGACCACGCTTGGGCGCGTGCCGGCGATTGTCATCGCTGGTGAGCAGGACCGGCTGATCCCAGTGGACCACGCGGGCTGGCTTGCGGACTCGATCCCGGGGGCGAAGCTGCTGCGCGTGCCCGACGCTGGCCACATGGTTCTCCTGGAGCGCCCGGACGTCGTGACTGAGGCGATCGCTGACCTGGTGGTGACCGCACTGGACGCGGCCCGGCCAAAGCGGGCGAAGCGCAGGCTGGCGTGAGTGCGGACGCCGGCAGCGGCGGGCCTGCACCGGACCTAGACGAGCACGTCGTCGTCTCGACCGCCGACGAGATGCGCGCGCTCGGCACCCGGCTCGCCGCACTGCTGCAGGCAGGCGATCTAGTTGTGCTGACCGGCCCGCTTGGGGCTGGGAAGACCACCCTCGCCCAGGGCATCGGCGCCGGGCTCGGAGTTCGCGGCCATGTAACGTCGCCGACCTTCGTCATCGCCCGCCTTCACCCGAGCCTTCGCGGCGGCCCGGACCTGGTGCACGCGGATGCTTACCGGCTCGGAAGCCGAGCCGAGGTCGATGACCTGGATCTGGATGCCGACCTGGCGACCGCTGTCACGGTCGTCGAGTGGGGCGAGGGTCTGGTTGAGGACCTGGCCTCGAGCTTCCTGGCGGTCGCCATCGGCGCCGACGGCGAGAAGACCGCGACCAACGCCAGTCTCGAACTTGGCGAAGCGGCGGCAGACACGGACGTGCCGCGGACTGTCCGCGTCCAGGGAGTCGGCGAGCGGTGGCGCGAGGCAGCGGCGGCGACTGCGATTCGCCGGGCGCTGACCGCAGTGACATAGGCGGCTGGTCAGACGGCCGCCGGTGGCGGCAGCAACCTGGCGAGGACGCGGATTTAGCCCCGCCGGCCGCGGCCGGGGAGCCGTGGCCGACTGGGGCGACCCCGTTCCCATGAGTTGTTGGGTTCCGAATTGTCCACCTGGCACCCGCGGCGCTACTACACTTCCGGTCATCCAGCCAGTCTTGCCGTGGTAACCCGCGGTCCCGATCCGCCTAGCCAGGAGGCGCGCGGTGTCTCAGCAGGGATTCCCGCCAGGTCGGCATTCGCGGGGGCCTCACCCGGGCGAGGCGCCGTACGGCGACCAGAATCCGTACCGCGACGAGGTTCTGTATCCCGACGAGGTCCAGCACCGCGACGAGGTTCAGTATCCCGACGAGGTTCAGCACCCCGCCGAGGCGACCCCTTATCGAGATCCGTACGGCGACCAGGTTCCGTACCAGGACGCGCCGCAGTCCACCCCAGGGCCGGGGCAAGGCGGTGACCGAGGCGCACGGCCCAGCCGTGGGGCGGGGCCCGGCGGCGCACGGCCGGACCGGTCGCGTCGCGCTGACCGGCCGCGGCCGCACCGACCGGCGTGGGAGCAGATCGACCCCTTCGGGCAAGGGCCCGACACCGATGCGGACCTGCCGGCATGGGCCGCTCCCGCGGCGTATCCCGGCCGACCGACAGGAACGCTGCCGCGGCCGCTCGCGCCGCGCCGTCACGAGGACGTCGCCGACCGCGGGTCTGCTACCGATGCTGACCTCGCCGCACCGCAGCCGGAGGCCCCGGCCGAAGAAGAGACCCGGCTCGGCCGTCGTCGCGGCCGGGCGGCGGCCACCAGGCTGCGCAAGTCGCGGCGCCGGGTGTACCGCTTGGGCGGCGCCGCGATAGCCGCATGCGTCGTGGCCGCCGGGATCGTGGCGATCGTGATGCATCACTCGCCCGCGCCCGCCCCGTACGTGACATCGCTTCAGCACGGCGAGTTCACGTCCGTGCCGAGCGCCTGCAGCGCAGTCAGCCCATCGGTGCTGGACCAGTACCTGCCCGGTTCAGGCCGGACGTCGACAAGTACGCAATCCAGCCGTACCAACAGTCAGTGCAGCTTCACCATTGATACGAAGCCGAATTTCCTCGTCCTGGAAGTCCAGGCTCAGTCGTTCGAGCCGTTCGCGGCCGCCGCCCGCGACGGTAGCGCCACCGGCAACGCCCAGGACAACTTCGCCATAGCGCAACTCGGCCTCGCGCACCCGCCAAAGAAGTCGCCGCTGCCGCCGGCTCAGATCAGCAAGGTGACCGGTCTGGGCCAGCAGGCGTTCATGGCGTTCCAGGCCGCGCACGTCAGCGGCATCGCGACCGACATTGTCACGGTGGTGATCCGGGAGCGGAACGTTGTCGTCACAGCCAGTCTGTCGGGGCAGGAGTCGGGGCACGGGTTCGGCCCGGTTCCCGTTGCCACGCTGGAGGCTGGCGCCCGGGCCGCAGCCCAGTCGGTTCTGGCCAAGGTGATGACGCAGCCGAAGGCGTAACGATCGGAACGGCCCGGCGCCCAGCCGGCCGCGCCGGCCTGCGCTTGGTCGGCCTGGTACCGCCCGGTCACGACCACCTGGTTGGCTGCCTACGCGGGGTCACGACTACGGGGTTGGCTGCCTGCGCCCGGTCACGACCACCCGGTTGGCTGCCTACGCGGGGTCACGACTACGGGGTTGGCTTCCTACGCCCGGTCACGACCACCCGGGTTGCGTGCCTACGCCCGGTCTAGACCACCTGGCCAGCCTCACTAGGCTGGTCAACCGTGCTGCTGCTCGCATTTGACACCGCAACTCCGGCGGTGACCGTTGCGCTCCACGATGGCGCCGCGGTCATCGCAGAGGAGGCCGGCGTCGACGCGCGCCGGCATGGCGAGCTGCTCGCAGTGTTCATCGACAAGGTGCTGCGCAACGTCGGTGCCGGCCGCGGCGACCTGACCGGCATCGCGGTCGGCACCGGTCCAGGCCCGTACACCGGGCTGCGCGCCGGCCTTGTCACGGCGCGCGTGCTCGGAAGTGCGCTGCAGCTTAGGACTGACGGCATTTGCTCCCTTGACGTGATCGCCGCGGATGCGAGCCCGTGGGCGGCCGGGTCGGAGTACCTGGTTGCGACCGACGCGCGCCGCCGCGAGGTGTACTGGGCTCGTTACAAGTCGACGGGCGAGCGCGTCGACGGGCCTCATGTCGGCCGGCCTGCCGACCTGCCGGCGGGACTGCCGGTAGCCGGCACGGGGGCGGACCTCTACCCCGACCTGGGCGGCGGATCCGCGACGCAGATCCAGCCTCGTTACCCGTCGGCGGCCCGCCTCGCAGCATTGGCAGCCGCCCGCCTCGCCGGAGGCCAGGCGCCAGGACCGGCCGAGCCGCTGTACCTGCGCAGGCCCGACGCACGCGAACCCGGCAAGCCGAAGCGGGTAACACCGTGAGCGAGGCGGAGTTCCGCCAGATGACAACGGCGGACCTGGACCGCGTGCTGGGGCTGGAACTGGACCTGTTCGGCGAGGAAGCCTGGTCGCGGCAGATGCTCGTCGGTGAGCTCGGCCAGCAGCCAGCGAGCCGTTACTACCTCGTGGCCGAGCTTGATGCCGAGATCGTCGCGTACGGTGGGCTCCTGGCGGCAGGCGGCCAGGCGGACGTGCTGACCATCGCCGTGGCGCGTGCACTGTGGGGCCAGGGCATCGGATCGGCACTGCTGGACAGGTTGCTGGGCGAGGCGGTCCGGCGCCGGTGCACCGAGGTCTTCCTTGAGGTCCGGGCCGACAACACCAGGGCGCAGCGGCTGTATCGGTGGCGCGGATTCACGGACGTCGGCATCCGGCAGGCGTATTACCAGCCGTCGGGAACCGACGCGATCGTAATGCGGCTGGATCTGCAGCAGCCAGCCAGCAGCGGGAGTGAGGCATCGTGACCGCGCCGCTCATCCTCGGCATCGAGACATCGTGCGACGAAACTGGCGTCGGACTCGTGCGCGGGCATGAACTGCTCGCCGACGCGGTGGCTTCCAGCGTGGACGAGCATGCGCGTTTCGGCGGCGTGGTGCCTGAGGTTGCGAGCCGCGCGCACCTGGAAGCGATGGTGCCGACAGTTGATCGTGCGCTGGCCAAGGCAGGCGTGCGCCTGTCCGACGTCGACGCCATCGCCGTGACGGCAGGACCCGGCCTGGCGGGCGCGCTGCTGGTCGGCGTGTCCGCAGCCAAGGCCTACGCGCTCGCCACCGGGAAGCCGTTGTACGGCGTGAATCACCTCGCTGCGCATGTCGCCGTCGATCAGCTCGAGCACGGCCCGCTGCCGGCGCCTGCCATCGCTCTGCTGGTGTCTGGCGGGCATTCATCGCTGCTGCTCGTGCCCGATGTGGCCACTACGGTGGTGCCACTCGGTGCCACCATCGACGACGCCGCAGGCGAGGCCTTTGACAAGGTGGCCAGGGTGCTGGGCCTGCCGTTCCCCGGCGGCCCGCACATAGACCGCGCGGCGACGACCGGGAACGGGGCCATGATCGCCTTCCCCCGCGGCAAGTACTCGGACGGCAGCAGCGACTTCTCGTTCTCCGGCCTGAAGACCGCAGTCGCCCGGTGGGTCGAGGCCCGCGAGGCGGCAGGCGAGCCAGTTCCGGTCGCGGACGTGGCCGCCTCATTCTCCGAGGCGGTCGCTGACGTGCTCACCAAGAAAGCAATTGACGCGTGCCTCGCGAATGGCGTGGAGCACCTAGTCATCGGCGGCGGCGTCGCGGCGAACTCGCGGCTACGGTCGCTGGCGCAGGAGCGCTGCGACGCCGCTGGACTGCGGCTGCGGGTGCCGCGGCCGGGGCTGTGCACGGACAACGGCGCGATGGTGGCGGCGCTCGGCGCAGAGCTGGTGGCTCGTGGCGCGCCGCCCTCGCCACTGGAGTTCCCGGCCGACTCATCCCTGCCGGTCACCGAGATTACTGCGGCCTAGTGCAGGGCATTGACCTCGTGTTGACGTGCCTGCAATGGGCGGGCTAGTCTGCGGCCTTGGCACTCGATACGGTAGAGTGCTAATACGACAACGTTGGTCTGACACCCGCGACGGCAGGCCGACATGGTCGACTCTCTAATTCAGCTAGCCCTTTCCGGAGGGGGAGGTCAGATCGTGACGACCGCCACCAAGGTTGTTCTGAAGCCGCTCGAAGACAGGATCGTGGTGCGCCCGCTCGAGGCAGAGCAGACCACCGCGTCCGGCCTGGTCATCCCCGACACCGCCAAGGAGAAGCCCCAGGAGGGCGAGGTCCTGGCCGTCGGTCCTGGCCGTTACGACGACGCCGGCGTCAAGCGCGTCCCGCTGGACGTCAGCGTCGGCGATGTCGTGCTGTACAGCAAGTACGGCGGCACCGAAGTGAAGTACCACGGCGAGGAGTACCTGGTGCTCTCCGCCCGTGACGTGCTCGCGATCATCGAGAAGTAGCGAGCGGAGTTACGCGCGGGCCTGGCCCGCGCCGGGTTGGCGGCTGCCTGCCCGGCACCGCCCCGGCTCGGCTCGCGGTACGCGGAGGAGACTCCAGCGGGCCGCGGCCCGGTCCGGGGCGGTGGCGTTAAAGCCACGATTCATCACATCCGCAGGACAGATCCTGCGCACGAGACACTGGGGTACCGATGGCCAAGAGCCTGGAATTCGATGAGGACGCACGGCGGGCCCTCGAGCGTGGCGTGAACCGCCTTGCGGACGCCGTCAAGGTGACACTCGGCCCGAGAGGCCGGAACGTCGTCATTGACAAGAAGTGGGGCGCGCCCACCATCACCAATGACGGCGTGACCGTCGCGCGTGAGATCGAGCTGGAGGACCCGACCGAGAATCTGGGCGCCCAGCTCGCCAAGGAAGTCGCCACGAAGACCAACGACGTGGCCGGTGACGGCACGACCACCGCGACCGTGCTCGCCCAGGCGATGGTCGCCGAGGGCCTGCGCAGCGTGGCCGCCGGCGCCAACCCGATAGCGCTCAAGCGCGGCATCGACGCCGCCGCGGCGGCCGTCGCCGAGGAACTGGTCAAGGCGGCCCGTGACGTCGAAGAGCGGAGCGAGGTCGCTAATGTGGCGACGATCTCCGCGCAGGACTCGAAGATCGGCGAGGTCATCGCCGAGGCGTTCGACAAGGTCGGCAAGGACGGCGTCATCACCGTCGAGGAAGCGCCGACCATGGGCATCGAGCTCGAATTCACCGAGGGCATGCAGTTCGACAAGGGCTACATCTCGGCGTACTTCGTGACCGATCCCGAGCGCATGGAGGCCGTCCTTGAGGACGCCTACATCCTGCTCAGCGGTGGCAAGATCTCGGCGATGGCGGACTTCCTGCCGCTGCTCGAAAAGATCGCCCAGAGCAAGAAGCCGCTGCTGGTCATCGCTGAGGACGTGGACGGCGAGGCACTCTCGACGCTTGTCGTCAACAAGATCCGCGGCTTGCTGAACGTCGTCGCGGTGAAGGCCCCCGGCTTCGGTGACCGCCGCAAGGCGATGCTCGAGGACATGGCCGTGCTCACCGGCGGTCAGGTGGTGAGCGAAGAGGTCGGCCTCAAGCTGGACCAGGTCGGTCTCGACGTGCTCGGCCAGGCCCGGCGCGTGGTCGTCACGAAGGACGACACGACCATCATCGACGGCGCAGGCGACCAGTCTGCCGTCGAGGACCGGATCCGGCAGCTGCGGACTGAGATCGAGAACACTGACTCGGACTGGGACCGGGAGAAGCTGCAGGAGCGCGTCGCCAAGCTCGCAGGCGGTGTAGCCGTGCTCCGGGCAGGCGCTGCTACCGAGGTCGAGCTGAAGGAAAAGAAGCACCGGCTCGAGGACGCCATTTCGGCAACGCGGGCTGCCATCGAGGAAGGCATCATTCCCGGCGGTGGCTCGGCGCTCGTCCACGTGGCGATGCAGCTCGGCGACCTCGGCAAGAAGGGCGAGGAGGCGACCGGCGTCCAGATCGTCCGGCGCGCTCTCTACGCTCCGGCGCGGTGGATCGCCGAGAACGCCGGCGTCGAGGGCGGCGTGGTTGTCGGCCGCATCGCGGACCTGCCCGTCGGCCACGGCTACAACGCCGCGACGGGCGAGTACGGCGACATGATGGCGATGGGCATCATCGACCCCGTCAAGGTCACGCGCTCGGCGGTCCAGAACGCTGCGTCTATTGCCGGCATGCTGCTCACCACTGAGGTGCTCGTCAGCGAGAAGCCGGAGGCCGAGACAGCTGCGTCCAACGGTCACGGGCACGGTCATCAGCACTGACCCGCATGCAGTGACCCCAGGCGCCGTCCTGGGCCTGTAGCGACGAGCCCCGCCACCGCGCTTTCGGCGCCGGTGGCGGGGCTCTCTGCTGCGCGCCGCGCCTGGGCGCCGCGCCTGGGCGCCGCGCCTGCGTCCCGGGCGCGTCCCCGGGCCTGTGCGGCAGGCCGGTCCGTGCTCCCGCCCCGCGGCGTCTGCGGCCTCGGACGCGGCGCCGGCCCGGTTCGCGTCCCGCCGCGTCCCGCCGCGTCCCGCCTGCGGCGGCGGCACCGGCCAGGTTCGCGTCGCGCTGCGTCCCGCCTGCGGCTGCCGGCGCCGGCCCGGTTCGCCTCCCGCGGCGTCCCGCCTGCGGCTGCCGGCGCCGAGCCCCGCCCGTTGCGCGCGCACATCCCGATATGAAGGTTCTTTTATCTAATAGGTACCTGATTACTCAGCAGCGCGTTATATCTCTGCCTACTGCTTAATTTAAAAGGCGCGCAATAATACCCCGAGTAGTCACCTAATAACGCATGGTAATTACTTTACCTGGGTATCAGCGTGACACATCAATGTGACCATTCCGTTGCCATTTTTGATGTTACCTTTACTGCTTGCATGGGGAATCACGGCGCTGTACAGACCGAGGCGTGAAGTCGCTCTTGAGTCAGGGGGCCTGGTGGATTCGCAGGCAGAGGGTACCAGGAACGGCAATATGGGCATGCTGGCCGAGCTGGCTGTTCGCGGTCAGCCCACCGCAATTGATACGTTGCTGCAACAGATCAGGCCAATGGTCGTCCGTTATTGCCGCGCTCGTCTGAGCCGCATTTCCGGCCATTACCATGCGGCCGATGATGTGGCCCAGGAAGTGTGCATTGCGGTCCTTTCTGCCCTGCCGCGGTATCAGGACATGGGGCGTCCATTCGCGTCATTCGTCTTCGGCATCGCGTCTCACAAGGTTGCCGACGCCGTGCGGTCCGCGGCCCGACTCGCAATCCCGACCGAGGATCTGCCCGACGGGCCCGACGACCGGCCAGGACCCGAGGAGACCGTGGTGGCGTACCTCGAGGCGGAGCGTGCTCGCGCCCTCCTGGCGAAGTTGCCGGTGAACCAGCGCGAGCTGCTGGTACTCCGCTTGCTGTCCGGGCTCACGGCCGAGGAGACCGGTCGCGTGCTCGGCATGTCGCCGGGCGCCGTACGGGTCGCGCAGCATCGCGCGCTCGCCCGTCTTCGTGCCATGGCGCTCGAGGAGAACATCGCCTAGGTTGCACCGCTTCAAGGCGTCGCCGCAGCGGTCCGCGCCCCCCGCTCGCGGATCGCGCCCAGGAAGGGCCGGGATCTCTGCTCCCCCGTCGCAGGGATCCTGGTCCTTCGGGTGGTGTCGGCCTGGGCGCGCTGGCAGCGGCCAAGCCAAAGCCCGAGCGCCGGGTCCCAGGGCGCCGATGCGGGGTTGTCGGCCGTGACGTCCAGACTCTGTTGCAACACCCTGGGATGATCTTGGTCCGGGCGTCGGCTGGATCTGGGAGTCTGACCTGACTTCGGCCACGATCTGGCCTTGACCGCTTCTGCAGGTCGCTGACCTGCGGGTTTGCTGTGTGTGATTACTGAAAGTGCGCACTAGGCGGCCCCATGCCGGGATGTCCGTCAGCCGGACGGCAGCGCGAGCGCTGGCATCCCGGCCGATCCGGAAGGCATAGTAGGTGGCACCTTGAGCAAACTGTCAGGGACTTCCGTGGACGCTCCACGTCGACGCCTGCCGCGCGCCGCTGGAACGACAACGCCGATCGACGTCCTGCGCAACCGATTCCGGGCGCCAAGCCCGGAACGAGCCGCTGCCGACATCGCGGCGATCGACCGCGGAGAGGGCCGGACGGTCGCGTGTCTGTTTCGCGGGTCCTATGGCCGCTATCCGAGGCGGTTCAGGCCGAGAATGCTGGATCTCACGCCCGCCACGCTGACGCTCAGACCGTTCTGGTACAGCCTGAGCCGCGCGACCATCGTCATCGCCGAGCCGATCTCCGGCGCTCACGTGCGGCCGCGGGAGTTCAGGACGGATTGGAATGTCAGGGCCACGGGCCTGTTCTCCAAAGGCCAGGTACTGGAGTACGCCGGAAGCACAGTGATCACCTGCCAGACGCCGTCAGGAACGCTGGAGTTCGCCGTCCCCCGCCCCGACGTCAACCTGGTCCTCCACGTCCTCCAGCAACAGGGCCCGGGTCAGGCCGCCAGCGACCCGGATGACCATTCCCGGGGCCCGGCGGCCTGAGAACAAGGACGGCCCACCCACCAGCTTGCGCACTAGCCTGGCCCAAGTCGGGTCGCTGGGTCTGGGAGTCTGATGCCGGGTGCGAGGTTGACGCCAGACGAGGAGGCGATCGCGCACTGGCTGGCGACCGGTCATTCGGTGCGGCAGATCGCGTTACGGGTCGCTTGGGTTGGCGGCGGCCACGCCGAGCTAGTCGCGGTCGCCCACAGCCAGCTCGCCGCCGGGTTTGCGGCTTTCTGCCGCGCACAGCCGACCAAAAGAGCGCGGTACTTGATCACCCGCCGAACGCTTGCGGCGAAACTCTAAGAACTTGGGAGTTTTCACTCAAACGTTCGGTCGGCGATGAGCGGATGCTAGCGCGATCCTCGCATTTCGGGCGTACCGCCGCGGCCCGAGCGGCAGTCCCGAGTCGCAGCCACGAGCGGCAGTCACGAGCCGCCGGATGAGCCGCGGCCACGAGCCGCAACCTCGGCACGACTCGCCGCCCTCGGCCGCCGTCCTCGGGCCGCCGGCCTGTCCGGGATGATCGCCCGCCCCGCGACACTAGGATGAAGTCATCCCACATCCCGGAACCGGAACATGAGATGAGCGACGAGAAGTTCGGTCCGCCCGCCCTGACCTTCGACGACGTTCTGCTGCTTCCAGCTCACTCGGTGATAATGCCGAGCGAAGCGGACACGACCGCCCGGCTGACGCGGCGCCTGACGCTGCGAATCCCGCTGCTCTCGTCCGCGATGGACACCGTGACCGAGGCCCGGATGGCCGTGGCGATGGCCCGCCAAGGCGGGGCCGGCGTCCTGCACCGGAACATGGCCGTCGAGGAGCAAGCCCAGCAGGTTGACATGGTCAAGCGCTCCGAGGCTGGCATGATCACCAATCCGGTCACATGCGGTCCGGACGCTACCGTCGCGGACGTCGAGGAACTCTGCAGGCGCTACCGGATTTCGGGCGTACCGGTCACCGACGAAAACGGAATCCTCGTCGGCATCGTCACCAACCGCGACATTAGGTTCGAGTCGGATCACCGTCGCCGCGTCGCTGAAGTCATGACGCCGATGCCGCTGGTCACGGCTCCCGTCGGGGTTGCACGAGCAGACGCGCTGAAGCTGCTCAGCGGCAATAAGGTCGAGAAGCTGCCGCTCGTCGACAACGCCGGCCGGCTGCGCGGTCTGATCACCGTCAAGGACTTCACCAAGAGCGAGCAGTTCCCGAACGCGACGAAGGACCCGGAAGGCAGGCTCGTCGTCGGGGCGGCCGTGGGCGTCGGGGAGGACGCCAAGCGGAGGGCCCAGGCGCTGATCGAGGCCGGCGCGGACTTCCTGGTCGTAGACACTGCGCATGGTCACGCCCAGGCCGTCCTGGAGATGGTCACCCAGCTCAAGGCCAACTCACGCATGGACGTGATCGGCGGCAACGTGGCCACGAGAGCCGGCGCGCAGGCCCTCGTCGATGCCGGGGCTGACGCGGTCAAGGTCGGCGTCGGGCCGGGCTCCATCTGCACGACGAGGGTTGTAGCCGGCGTCGGCGTACCGCAGGTCACTGCCATCTACTCCGCCGCACAAGCCTGCAAGGCAGCAAACGTGCCGGTCATCGGTGACGGCGGCGTCCAGTACTCCGGCGATATCGCAAAGGCGATCGCGGCTGGCGCGGACACGGTCATGCTCGGCAGCTTGCTGGCAGGCTGCGACGAAGGACCAGGCGAGCTCGTATTCATCCACGGCAAGCAGTTCAAGCTGTACCGGGGGATGGGCTCCCTGGCGGCGATGCGGAATCCCGAGCGCGGCAGTTCTTACTCCAAGGACCGCTACTTCCAGGACGACGTCCTGCGGGAGGACAAGCTCGTCCCCGAGGGCGTCGAGGGCCAGGTGCCGTACCGTGGCCCGCTCGCGGCCGTCGCCGACCAACTGACCGGCGGCTTGCGGGCAGCGATGGGGTACTGCGGCGCGCGGACTATCGCCGAGCTGCAGCAGGCGCAGTTCACGCAGATCACGGGCGCGGGACTGGTCGAGAGCCATCCGCACGACATTCAGATGGTCGCCGAGGCGCCTAACTATGGAGGCTGGCGAAGCTAGACCTGGCACCCTGGACCTGGCTGCCAGGCGCGTGCGCGCATGCAGGGTGGGAGAGCAACGTGAGCGTCGTCGAGATCGGGCGCGGTAAGAGCGGGCGGCGGGCGTATACGCTCGACGAGATCGGGATCGTCCCGTCCCGAAGGACGCGGCATCCCGAAGAGGTGTCGATCGCATGGCAGATCGACGCCTACCGGTTCGAGATGCCGCTGGTCGTGGCGCCCATGGACAGCGTTGTGTCGCCCGCCACGGCGATCGCGATCGGCAAGCTCGGCGGGCTGGCGACGCTGGATCTCGAGGGGCTCTGGACAAGGTTCGAGGATCCTGAGCCGCTCCTCGCGGAAGCCGCTGAGCTCGATGACCGGGCTGCGACCCGCCGACTACAGCAGATCTACGCCGAGCCGATCAAGGAGGAGCTGATCGGCCGGCGAATCGAGGAGATCCGGGCCGCGGGCGTGACGACCGCGGCGAGACTGTCGCCGCAGCGGACTGTCCGCTACTACAAGGCGGTCATCGACGCTGGCGTCGACATCTTCGTGATCCGGGGCACGACCGTTTCGGCGGAACACGTGTCGGGCAAGGCTGAGCCGCTGAACCTCAAGCAGTTCATCTACGAGCTGGACGTGCCCGTGATCGTTGGCGGCTGCGCGACGCACACGGCGGCGCTGCATCTCATGCGCACGGGCGCGGCCGGCGTGCTGGCGGGATTCGGCGGCGGCTCGGGGCACACCACAGCGGCGGTCCTCGGCGTGGTGGTCCCGATGGCGACGGCCATCGCTGACGTCGCCGCGGCCCGACGCGACTACCTTGACGAATCAGGCGGCCGGTACGTGCATGTCATCGCCGACGGAGGCATGACTCGCAGCGGGGACATAGCCAAGGCGCTCGCGCTCGGGGCGGACGCTGTGATGGTCGGATCGCCGTTCGCCCGTGCCACCCAGGCGCCGGGCCACGGATACCACTGGGGCAGCGAGGCACACCACGCTGACCTGCCGCGGGGCGCACGCGTGAAGGTAGGCACGGTCGGCACCCTGGAGGAGATCCTGCAGGGGCCGTCCGCGAACGCCGACGGATCCATGAACATCATGGGCGCGCTTCGCCGCACGATGGCAACCTCCGGCTATTCCGACCTGAAGGAGTTCCAGCGGGTAGAAGTCGTGGTGACGCCAAGTGCGACGCCGCGCTGACGTCCGCGTCTGGCCGAGCGGCCGAAGCGGCGGTCAGCAGGCCGGGAACAGCCATCCGGCGCCTACCGACCCGGCCCGTGCGACGACCCGGCTGGGCCCGGCCGAGCGCACCGCCGCGCTCGAGGCGCTGGCCACCGCTGAGGTTCAGGTTCTGGTCGTCGGCGGCGGCGTGGTCGGCGCCGGGGTCGCGCTCGACGCGGTCACCAGGGGACTGACTGTCGGCCTGGTTGAAGCCAGGGACTTCGGCTCGGGCACGTCCTCGCGCTCCAGCAAGCTGATCCATGGCGGCCTGCGCTACCTGGAGCAGCTCAACATCGGGCTCGTGCGCGAGGCACTGAGCGAGCGTTCACTGCTGGTGCAACGGCTTGCGCCGCACCTGGTGCGGCCTGTGTCGTTCCTGTTCCCGTTTACCCGTCACTGGGAGCGGGCGTACGTCGGCGCCGGCGTGACCGCTTACGACACGCTGGGCTTCTCGATGGGCCATTCCCGCGGCCTGCCCGGTCATCGACAGCTCACCCGCCGCGGCGCGCTGCGGCTCGCGCCCGCGCTCAAGCGGTCGGCCTTCACGGGCGCGCTTGTGTACTGGGACGCGCAGGTTGACGATGCCCGCTACGTCACGACCCTGGTCCGGACCGCAGCCGGGTTCGGCGCCCACGTCGCGTCCCGCACCCAGGTCACCGGCCTCCTGCGCGAAGGCGAGCGTGTCACCGGCGTCCGGGCGACCGATCTCGAGACCGGGAACGGGGTCGAGATCCGTGCCCAGCAGATCGTCAACGCGACCGGTGTATGGACTGATGAGATCCAGGAGATGGTGGGGGGCCGCGGCTCCATCAACGTCCGCGCGTCCAAGGGTGTCCACCTGGTCGTGCCGCGCGATCGCATCCATTCGACGACCGGCATAATCCTGCGAACGCCGGTGAGCGTGCTGTTCGTCATCCCGTGGGGCCGGCACTGGATCCTCGGCACGACCGACACCGACTGGTCGCTGGACAAGGCCCATCCGGCCGCGAGCCGGGCCGATATCGACTATGTGCTCGGCCAGGTCAACAAGATCCTCGCCGTGCCGCTGACGCGCGACGACGTCGAAGGCGTATACGCCGGCCTGCGCCCGCTGCTGGCCGGTGAGTCGGAGTCGACGTCGAAACTGTCGCGCGAGCACACGGTCGCTCATCCCGTTCCCGGCCTTGTGCTCATCGCCGGCGGCAAGTACACAACGTACCGGGTGATGGCGCGCGACGCGGTGGATGCTGTCGCGCACGGCCTGGACGGCAAGGTGGCACCGTCCTGCACAGATAGCGTGCCGCTCGCCGGCGCCGACGGCTTTATCGCGCTGTGGAACTCACGGCACGCGCTCGCGCGGTCCTCGGGACTGCACGTCGCCCGCATCGAGCACCTGCTGCACAGGTACGGCTCGCTCATCAGCGAGGTGCTCGACCTCGTCGCCGCCGATCCGAGCCTGGGCAAGCCGCTGACCGGGGCCGACGACTACTTGCGCGCCGAGATCGTCTACGCCGCCTCGCACGAGGGCGCACGGCATCTGGACGATGTCCTGGCGCGGCGCACTCATGTCTCCATCGAGACCTGGGACCGCGGCCTGTCAGCCGCTGAAGAGGCCGCGACGCTTATGGCCGGCCCGATGAAATGGAAGTCCCGTCAGGTCGCCCGCGAACTGGAGAACTACCGCGTCCGAGTCGTCGCCGAGCGCGCCTCGCAGGAAGCCGACACCGACCAGGACGCCGACGCGATTCGGCTCGGTGCTCCCGACATTGTCCCGGTCGTTCACGGGGACAGTGTGACCGCATAGCGGCGCTCGCGCCGGGCAGGCAACTGCCTCGCTCACCCGCGGGACTTGGGGCAGCTTGACCGCATATATCGCCGCTTTTGGCACCCGGTCAGGCCGCCCGGCCGCCGGACTAGACTGCGGGGCATGTCAAGACCACGCGTGTTCTCCGGCATCCAGCCGACCGCCGATTCGTTCCATATCGGCAACTACCTGGGTGCCGTCCGGCAGTGGGTCGCGCTTCAGGAGACCCACGACACGGTCTATTGCGTGGTTGACCTCCATGCGATCACGGTGCCGCAGGTCCCGGCGGAACTCCGCCGCCGGAGCAGGGTAGCCGCGGCGCAGCTGTTCGCCGCCGGGATCGACCACGACAGGTCAATCGTGTTCGTGCAGAGTCACCTGCCTGAGCACCCCGAGCTCGCCTGGGTGCTGTCCTGCATCACCGGATTCGGCGAGGCCAGCCGGATGGTGCAGTTCAAGGACAAGTCGGCCAAGGGTGGCTCGGAAGCCGCGAGCGTCGGCCTGTTCACCTATCCCATCCTCCAGGCCGCCGACATCCTGCTGTACGACGCGGATCAGGTTCCCGTTGGCGAGGATCAGCGGCAGCACCTGGAGCTGACCAGGGATCTCGCCCAGCGATTCAACACCCGGTTCGGGCAGACGCTCGTCGTGCCGGGCCCATACATCCTGCCGGACGTTGCCAAGATCGCTGACCTCCAGGACCCGTCGATCAAGATGAGCAAGTCGGCCTCGTCGCCCCAGGGCATCATTGACGTGCTCGAGGATCCGGTCTCGATCCGGCGCAAGGTGATGCGGGCCGTGACCGACACCGACGGCGAGATCCGGGTCGATGAGACAGCTAAGCCCGGCGTCACGAACCTGCTGCGCGTCCATTCCGCACTGAGCGGCGAGCCCACCGCGGAGCTGGAGACGCGATTCGCGGGCGCCGGTTACGGCGCATTCAAGAAGGAACTCGCCGACGTTGTGGTCGACGCGCTGGCGCCAATCCGCGAGCGCACCGAGAAGCTGCTAGCCGACGAGGCCGAACTCGACCGCATGCTCGCGGTCGGCGCCGCTAAGGCACACGTCATCGCCGCCGGGACCATGGCGCGGGTGCGGGACAGCGTCGGCTTCCTGCCGTCCGCGATTAATTAACCGGGGCTCGGGTCGGCCGCGGCCGCGCTGAATGGATCGCATTCGGGCGCCCGGCCACGTTACCTTCATGTGTACGAATGGCGCTTGCGGGTAGCTTGGGCCCGGCAGGCACCACAATCCCCCACACCTGCCCAGGGAGTGATCATGATGGCTGGGACGCTTCGCGTCCGTCGGAGCCAGGGTGCGATTAGTGGCATGCTGCTGGTTCTGCTCGGCATCTGGGGCGCGCTGATCCCGTTCGTGGGCCCTTACTTCCACTACGCCTACACGCCCAACCGCGCCTGGGACTTTACCGCCGGCCGGATGTGGCTTGAGGTTCTTCCCGGTGTTGTCGCGATCATCGGCGGCGTCGTTGTGCTGATCAGCCGATTCCGGCCCGCCGCTGTTCTCGGGGCGTGGCTGGCGACGCTGGCGGGCGGCTGGTTCGTGGTCGGCCACCTGATCGCCGCGGCGTGGACGAGGATTCCTGGTGCTGGCCAGCCAGTCGGCGGCGCGACTCGGGCAGCGTTCGAGGAGATCGGGCTGTTCGCTGGCCTCGGCGTCGTGATCTTGTTTGTGGCTGCGCTCGCACTCGGCAGGTTCACCGTCGTGGCGGCCCGAGACAAGGTCGATAACGAGGACATCCTGGGTGAGCGTGGCGCTGGCCGCCGCGGTGCGAAGACGCCTGAGCCAGTTCCGGCGGGCGCGACCTCGGCGACCGGGACGTTCCGGCGCGCGGCGGCGCTGCCGACGGCGATGGTGCCGGTGTTTCGCGGCAGGCAGCGCACCGCGGCAGCGAACGCTGCGGCGGGCCGGGCGGCCGCTGAGGCAGACATCGGCGCTAGGGGCCATGGCCGCTAACGCAGCCTGAGGACGCGCCTGAGGCGATGACAGTTCTCGGCCGGCGCTGCGCGGCAGGCCGTGCCGCGCCGGCCGCGCGGCTGATTACGCCGTGCCGCGCCGGCTGGTCACGCCGCGCCGCGTCGGCTGCTCACGCCGCGCCGCGCCGGCTGCTCACGCCGCGCCGCCCCGCTACCAAACGAGGTGGCGGACTTCACAAGAGTGGCGGCAACTAGGTCGCCGTAGGCTTGTCGCATGAGTCGCCTGTCGGAGTCCGGTGCGCCAATCGAGGGTGTCTACGGGCCCAAGGATGTCGCGGGCCTCGACCCGACCACCGATCTGGGCGAGCCGGGCTCGTTCCCGTTCACGCGGGGCGTGTACCCGACCATGTACCTGACGCGCCCGTGGACGATGCGGCAGTACGCCGGGTTCTCCACCGCGGCTGATTCCAACCGCCGGTATCACCAGCTGATCGCCGCCGGCACGACCGGCCTCTCCGTGGCCTTCGATCTGCCGACGCAGATGGGTTACGACTCCGACGCCCAGCAGGCCCGTGGCGAGGTCGGCAAGGTTGGCGTCGCGATCGACTCCCTCGAGGACATGCGCCTGCTCTTCGACGGCATCCGCCTCGATGAAGTGTCCACGTCGATGACCATCAACGCGCCGGCCGCGCTCCTGCTGCTGCTGTACCAGCTCGTCGCTGAGGAGCAGGGCGTCAGTCCGGTGGCTATCTCCGGCACGATTCAGAACGACATCCTGAAGGAGTACATAGCGCGCGGCACCTATATTTATCCGCCGCAGCCTTCCCTTCGGCTCGTAGCCGACACGTTTGCCTACTGCCGCGCTGAGATCCCGCGCTGGAATACCATCTCGATCTCCGGCTATCACATGGCCGAGGCCGGGGCTACGCCCGTGCAGGAGATCGCCTTCACGCTCGCCAACGCCCGAGAGTACGTTCGGGCGGCTATTGCGTCGGGACTCTCGGTCGACGAGTTCGCACCGCGCCTGTCGTTCTTCTTCGTCGCGCGGACGACGCTGCTGGAGGAGGTCGCCAAATTCCGAGCGGCCCGACGCCTGTGGGCGCACATCATGCGGGACGAATTCGGCGCGCAGGATCCCCGCTCGCAGATGCTCAGGTTCCACACGCAGACGGCCGGCGTCCAGCTCACCGCGCAGCAGCCCGAGGTGAACCTGACGAGGGTCACGCTTCAGGCGCTCGCGGCGGTACTCGGCGGTACGCAATCGCTGCACACGAATTCGTACGACGAGGCGATTGCGCTGCCGACGCAGAAGGCAGCGACGCTCGCGCTGCGCACGCAGCAGGTGCTCGCTAACGAGACCGACCTCACCGCCACCGTCGACCCGCTCGCCGGGTCCTACGCGATCGAGTCCATGACCGATGACATCGAAGCGCGGGCGCGCGGGCTGATGAATCAGGTGGCGGATCTCGGCGGCGCGGTGGCCGCGATCGAGCAGGGCTTCCAGAAAGCCGAGATCGAGCGGTCCGCGTACCGGATCGCGCGCGAGGTCGACGCCGGCGAGCGCAAGGTTGTCGGTGTCAACGCGTTCGTCAGCAACCACGACGAGCCCTACGAGCCGCTGCGCGTCGACCCTGCGATCGAGCAGGAGCAGGCGGCGCGGCTGGCAGATCTGCGCAACCGGCGCGATTCGGCCGATGTCCGGCGCCGTCTCGATGAGATCAAGCGCACCGCGGGCACCGCTGAGAACCTCCTGTACCCGCTGCGGTCGGCCCTGCAGGCGCTAGCCACGATCGGCGAAGTGAGCGACGCGCTGCGCGACGTGTGGGGCGTCTATCGGCCGCCGGAGGTCTACTAGGGGCCAGTGCCGGCCCCCGAGGAACGCCCTGAGCAGCGAAGAAGCCGCAGCGTCGGGATCACGCGACAATCCGCCATCCGCAGCAAACAGCGAACCGGAGCGGTACGATGCTGGCCAGAAACACGGATTCTCGTAGCGATTGTCGGGATGTGTTGAGGCGCTCGGACCTCGACGATCCCGCCAGTCACCGGGATCGCCGCCCGCGAACAGACACGGATTCGCGGGCGCAAACGGATTGGTTTGGCGGCGGTTAAGGCTGGTACCTAGCGGCGGGCGCGCCAGCGCCCTGCATTGTCGCGTATTACCGGCGCATTTGCGCCGGGTCAGTTCTGGAGCGGGCATGTTACCGGGCCTGGGCCCGGGGGCTGATGCCAAAACTGGGCATCATTCTCCTGGCTCGGCGACGCTTGCTAGCGGGCTGGAGTGAATACGAGGTGCTGATGAAGACGCCGCCAAGCGTCGGCGCGAGCCGGCGCGGACGAGTCGCCCGGCAAGCCGAACCAGGACGTCCCGTTGCCTACGGGGAGGCAGCGCATGGCTGAGCATGATCTCGAGGGGGAACTCGACGCGTTCCTGTCGGGGCACGAGCCGGAACTGATCGAGTTCCGGCGGGACCTCCATGCCCACCCCGAGACCGGTTACCACGAATACCGAACCACTCGGCGGATCGCGCTCCGGCTCGAGGCGGCGGGCCTGCGGCCTGCGATCTTGCCAAAAGGTACCGGGCTTACCGTCGACATCGGCAGCGGCGCACCGGACGCGCCGGTAGTCGCGCTGCGCGCGGACATCGACGCGCTGCCGATCAACGACGAGAAAGACGTGCCTTACCGATCGCTCGTTCGCGGCGCCTGCCACGCGTGCGGGCACGACGTGCACACCGCCATCTTGCTCGGCACCGGGTTGTTCCTGGCCCGGGCGGCCGCGGCGAGGGCGCTACCCGGCAAGGTCAGGCTGATCTTCCAGCCAGCCGAGGAAGTGCCCGGCGGTGCGATCGACGTGATGGCTGCCGGCGGGATCGCGTCGGTAGACCGCATCTTCGCGCTGCACTGCGACCCGCGTCTGGATGTCGGCAAGATCGGCACCAGGACCGGCCCGATCACCGCCGCGTGCGACAAGCTCACGGTCAAGGTGACCGGCCCAGGCGGACACACGGCGCGGCCGCACCTCACCGCTGACCTCGTGTACGCGCTCGGCAAGATCATTACCGAGCTGCCGGCTGCGCTCTCGCGCCGGGTCGACCCCCGCTCCAGCCTCAGCCTCGTCTGGGGCCGGGTTAGCGCTGGCAGTACCGCCAACGCGATCCCGGACGACGGTGTCGTGGAGGGCACGGTTCGCTGCCTCGACGACGCCGCCTGGCACGAGGCACCCGACCTGGTCAAGGCGCTGCTCGAGTCGGTCGCGAGCGCCTACAACGTGGTCCCGGAGATCAGCTACCAGCGGAACGTGCCACCCACGGTGAACGAGGCCATCAGTACCGCGATGTTCGAAGCAGCCGCTGATCGGGTGCTAGGGCCAGATTCGATCACTGAAGCGCCGCAGAGCCTGGGCGGTGAGGACTTCGCCTGGTACCTCGACTCGATCCCCGGTGCGCTCGCCCGGCTTGGCACGCGAACACCGGGATCGGCCGCCGATTTCGATATTCACCAGGCAGTGTTCGATGTCGACGAGCGCGCGATCGGCAATGGCGTACGGCTCATGGCGGCCACGGCGCTGACGGCCATGCACGCCGGCGGCGCCGTCACGCCGGGCGCGATCCCAGGGGCGACGGCCAGCCGGGATCAAACCGCAGGCGCGACGATCGCCTGAGCGACGATTGCCTTATGTGGCGATTGCCTTATGTGGCGATCGCATGAGCGCAGAGCATGAGCGCGATCGCATGAGCCGCTCCGTTCGCAGAGCCGGCGAGGTTGCTGCTTCCGGACGCCGCGACCTCGGCAATCCCGCCGCGGTTGGCCTCTATATTCCTACCGACGTGCACGGACGGCGGCGCAGCCACGTCACGTAGTCCGACGGCGCCCCGGCCGCCTCCGCCGCGTCGGCCATGATGCCGAGGTAGCGGGCCGACGGCAGGCCGCCTTCGTAGTCGTTCAGCACGTAGAGCCAGGCCACCACGTCGCCGTCGAGCGTGCTGACGCGCACCTTCGACTTGCGGTAGTAGCCAAGCGTGGCGCCGTCCCACTGGTCGAGCGCTTGTTCGTCGGCCTCAGAAACCTCGTATAGGACGACAAATACACGATTGCCTTCGTCCTCGACCACAGTGGCGAGCGCGCCCTCCCAGCCGAGATCCTCGCCACCGAAGGTCAGCCGCCAGCCTTCGAGCCAGCCGGTGCATTCTTGCGGTGAATGCGGGCAGCGGCGCGCCATCTGCGCGGGATCCATATTGCTGCCATACGCCGCGTATATCGCCACGATTGATAAGGGTACGAGCCCTTCGCTGCGGCTGCTGGCTAACTTGGCGGCGGGACCTGGCCGACGCCGATGTCCTCGGCGTGGCCGGGATGCGACAGAATTGGACAACGTGAGTCATCCGCACGCGAGGATCGCGATCATCGGTGGCGGCCCAGGCGGATACGAGGCCGCGCTTGTCGCCGCCCAGCTCGGTGCCGAGGTCACCGTCGTGGAACGGGACGGCCTCGGCGGGGCTTGCGTGCTCACCGACTGCGTACCGTCGAAGACCCTCATCGCCACATCCGGCATGATGGCCGGGCTGGAAGGCTCCGCGAGCCTGGGCATCCGCGTCAATGCGGCCAGGAACGGAGCCGCGCTTCTGGATGCACGACGCCTGTACGCCAGGGTCCAGTCGCTGGCCAGGGCTCAGTCCGCCGATGTCGCCTCCAGGCTGTCGGGCGAGGGCGTCAAGGTCATCGCGGGCACCGCGCGGCTGGCCGGACCGCACGTGGTGGTGGCTGGTGACATCGAGATCCAGGCCGAAGCGGTGCTCATCGCCAGCGGTGCCCAGCCGCGCGTCCTACCTGGATCCGAGCCGGACGGCGAGCGCATCCTGAACTGGCGCCAGCTTTATGACCTCACCGAGCTGCCGCCCGAGCTGATCGTGGTCGGCTCGGGCGTTACGGGCGCGGAATTCGCGAGCGCCTTCCAGGCCCTCGGATCGCAGGTGACGCTCGTCTCGTCACGGGAGCGGGTGCTGCCGCACGAAGACGCGGACGCGGCCGTTGTCGTGGAAGACGTGTTCCGGCGCCGCGGCATGATGGTGCTCAGCAAGTCCAGGGCCGAGCGGGTGACCCGCATCGGCGACGGCGTCGCGGTCATCTTGAACGACGGCCGGACCGTTCGCGGCACGCATTGCCTCCTGACAGTCGGGATGGTTCCGAACACCGTCGGTCTCGGCCTGGCCGAAGCCGGCGTCGACGTCGATGACGACGGTTTCGTGCACGTCGACAAGGTTTCGCGCACATCAGCGCCAGGCGTCTACGCGGCCGGTGACTGCACCGGCGTGCTCATGCTGGCGTCGGTCGCAGCCATGCAGGGCCGGATCGCGATGTGGCACGCGCTAGGAGAGGCGGTCAAGCCGATCCGGCTGAGCAACGTGGCCGCGACCATTTTCACCGAACCGGAGATCGCCACAGTTGGCGTGCCGGAGCGCGCAGTGGCTTCGGGGGCGATCCCGGACGCCGTCGTGGTCAAGCTCCCCTTGGCGACGAACCCCAGGGCGAAGATGCAAGGCTTCCGCGACGGGTTCGTCAAGATCATCGCACGGCGCAGCACTGGCACGATTCTGGGCGGCGTCATCGTGGCTCCGCGCGCAAGCGAGCTGATCCTCACTCTCTCGCTCGCGGTCGAGCGGCAGCTGACCGTCGATCATCTGGCGCAGACGTTCTCGGTGTACCCATCGCTGTCGGGCAGCCTGACAGAGGCCGCGCGCAAGCTCATGCTGCCAGCCGAAGGCGCCCTCTAACCCGGCAAATAACGCAAATAACTTGGGTCGGAGGGCGGTTGCGGCGGCTTGACGGAGGGACTGGTTCGCCGGCCGCCTTAGTGGCTCGGGTGACCGAGATCCGGGTCGTCCGGGACATCGAGGCCATGCTGGCGAAGCCGTGTCGCCCGGATGTCGTCAGCGTAGGCCGCTACGGTGAAGACGCTCCCGCACAGGATGAGCCCGACCATCATGACGGCGAACCACGCTGGCGCCGGTGACAGCACTAGGAGGAGCACGGCGACCAGCGCGCAGATCGGGATGATCAGCGCGAGGTGGCGCAGCACCGTGCGAGCGCGCCAGCCAGCGTCGGTGAGCTCGTGCCGCACCCAGTCCAGGTTCTCGTCGGGCAGCCGGAACCCGGCGGAGAACTTGAGCCAGGCCACGGGGCCTGGATCGCCTGGCAGCCTGGCCATCAGCGCAACTGGCAGATCACGGCTCCGGCCGGCACGGTCTGGCCGACGCTGAGCGACAGGCCCGTGACGGTACCGGCCTTGTGCGCGGTGAGCGGCTGCTCCATCTTCAGCGCCTCCAGCACCACGATGGTGTCACCCGCCTCCACCCGCTCGCCGTCAGCGGCGACGATCTTGACGATCGTGCCCTGCATCGGGCTCACGAGTTCATCGCCAGTGTGCCCGCCGCCGCGCTGGCCGCTCCGAGTGCGCGCGGCAGGCCCGCTCACGCTGCGACGTACGCCAGGACCGCCGCCGCCGCCGCCGGTGCCGAGATCTGCAGGGACTGTGACCTCGAGGCGCTTGCCGCCCACCTCTACCGTGATGCGTTCCCGCGGCTCAGGTTCGGCGCCGGCGGCCGGCGGTCCCGGGTATGGCGCGATGTCGGCCGCGAACTCGGTCTCGATCCACCGAGTGTGCACGCTGAACGGCTCGCTCGTGAACGCAGGATCGCGCACGACGGCACGGTGGAACGGCAGCACTGTCGGCATGCCGTCGATCTTGAACTCGGCGAGTGCCCGGCGGGCTCGCTCAAGCGCCTGGGTCCTAGTCGCGCCTGTCACGATGAGCTTGGCGATGAGGGAGTCGAACGCCTGCGGCACTGTCATTCCCGCCGCGTAACCAGCGTCTAGGCGCACGCCGGGGCCCGACGGCTGGCGCCAGCCGGTAATTGTGCCGGGTGCGGGCAGGAACCCGCGGCCGGCGTCCTCGGCGTTGATGCGGAACTCAATGGAATGGCCGCGCATCTCGGGGTCGGAGTAGGTCAGCGGCTCGCCGTCGGCGATGCGGAACATCTCTCGCACCAGATCGATGCCGGTGACTTCCTCGGTGACCGGGTGCTCGACCTGAAGCCTGGTGTTGACCTCAAGGAACGACACGGTGCCGTCCTGCCCGATCAGGAACTCGCACGTCCCGGCGCCGACATAGCCGGCTGCGCGGAGGATCCCGGCCGAGGCCTCGCGGAGCTGCTTGTCCTGTTCTTCAGTAAGGAACGGAGCAGGCGCCTCTTCCACCAGCTTCTGATGGCGGCGCTGCAGCGAGCAGTCTCTTGTCGAAACGATCACCACGTTTCCGTGCACGTCGGCTAGGCACTGCGTCTCGACGTGCCGCGGCCTGTCGAGATAGCGCTCGACGAAGCACTCGCCCCGGCCGAATGCGGCCACTGCCTCGCGCACCGCAGACTCGAACTGGCTGGCAATCTCGTCGGTCGTGCGGGCGACTTTCAGCCCGCGGCCACCCCCGCCGAAGGCAGCCTTGATCGCGATGGGCAATCCGTACTCGGCCGCGAACGCCTCGGCCTCCTCAGGCCCGCTGACTGGCCCGTCGGTCCCAGCCGCGAGCGGCGCGCCTGCCTGCTTGGCGATGTGACGCGCCCGCACCTTGTCCCCGAGCGCCTCGATCGCGGCGGGCGGCGGCCCGATCCACGTCAGCCCGGCGTCGATCACGGCGCGCGCGAAGTTGGCGTTCTCCGCCAGGAAGCCATAGCCCGGGTGCACAGCGTCCGCGCCGCTGTCGGCGGCCGCTTTCAGGATCTTCGAGATGTCCAGGTAGCTCTCAGCCGCACTCTGTCCGCCGAGGGCGTAGGCCTCGTCGGCCATCGTGACATGCAGCGCATCTAGGTCGGCCTCGCCGTATACGGCAACGCTCGCTAGACCCGCATCCCGGCAGGCCCTGACGATCCGCACGGCGATCTCGCCCCGATTGGCGATCAGGACCTTGTGCACCTCTTGTCTCCTTTCGGCTGTGAGGAGTCTAGGTGAGGCGCGCGGCGGGTCGCCGGGCGCCGTGCGGTCTGCGGCGGGCACCGGCGGGCTCAGCGCCGCTGGTCATCGCCGCGCCGGCCAGTCGCGCTAGCGGCGCATGTCAGCGCGTGCTCGGCGGCGCCCCGGCGGCGCTGGCCCCGCCGGCGCTCGCCGGGCCGGTCCGCTTTAGCGCGGGAGGGCACTCCCGCGCCAGGCGCCCGCGCCGGGGCTTAGCTGCGGCCGCAGCATCTGGTCTTTTGCCGCCCAGCGCGAGCCGCGAGGTCGTTCACGTGCCGGGTGTTGTCGGCCACGGCGCGCTAGCGCGCTCACGACTACCGTGAGGGCGGCGAGTTCGGCCGCCGTCGGCTCGCCACGCACTATCGTCAGCAGTGGCCGGGGGGCGTCAGCCGCGGCGGGCTGCGCAGCGTCGGCTGCGGCGGGCTGCGCAGCACTCTGTGACATCGAGCTCAGCCCTTCGATTTGCCGACGCCGATGCCGAACTGGCGATGGACTCTAGCCCAGAAGGCGTCGCGCAGCCACTCCCTGGCTTCCTGGTAGGCGCGCAGCGACAGGCCGAGCTCCTTCTCCGCGTCGACGAGCAGCTCCTTGTCGATGACCGGGGGGAGGATCGGGCCGGGCAGCAAGTCGCGGATGTTGTCCTCGCCGCGCGTCAGGATCCACTTTTGCGCGACATGCTCCCCGGCTTCCTCGACCCGCTCACGGTCTGGGCCCAGCCGGGCAGACGGCAAGTGCGGCACAGCGAACGGCCTGGAGAACTGCCGGCTTGAGTGGCGCTCCCCGAACACCTGGGCCGGCGACGGAGCGCCCTGCACGGTATGCGCGGACACTGCCTGGCCTGATCGGGCCGGCCCGGGTTCCGCGGCCACGGCCTGAGCTGGCTCGGGCGACAGCTGGCGGGTGAAGTACGGCTCGACGAATGACCGCTCGAGCACGTCGACCGTGTCGGACTCCCAGACCAGCCGCTCGGCCTGGTTGGTGCCGTACGGCGGCTCGATGCCCCACAGGTGGACCCGGACACCGAAGGCCTGCGCTGCCTCGACCGCCGGCACCATGTCCTCGTCGCCGGCGACCAGAATCGCGTCGGTGATCGCCCGGTGCCGCGCCAGTGCCTCCATGTCGGCCCTGATCTGCGCGTCCACGCCCTTCTGCTGGCCGCGCGCGTTCAGGTTGCCGAGGCGCAGCTTGACCCAGGGCATCTGGGCTATGACGCGCTGGTCGATCGTGGGCACCCGATCCCTGGCGGCGTCGTACCAGTAGACCCGCAGCAGCTCACCACGTATGTGGTCTTCGGCGTGCCTGGTCAGGGCCTGGATCAGCTTGTCGGCGTCGACGCGGTACTCGCGCCTCGACGCGGCGCTGAACAGCAGCTCGCCAGCGGAAGCGTAGATGTACCCGACGTCGACCATAATCGCGTAACGGGACAACAACGGCAGCGGCGGTCCAGTTTCGGTCATAGTACTGACGACTCTAATCGCTGTTGCCCGGACTGGGCCGCGAGAAGCCACTACCGCTGCGCGATCGGACGGTCACGATGTGATGTTCCGCCCTGGTCAGGGCCATGCCCCAACGCCCGGTTGCAGCGGGTCGTCATTCACCGGGCGAGTCGTCAGCCGGCGGAGATCGCGCTCACAGCGGGATGTTGCCGTGCTTCTTCGGCGGCAGCGTCTGCCGCTTGGTCCGAAGCGCGCGCAGGGCCCTGGTCACCTGAGACCGGGTCTCGGCCGGCCTGACGACAGCGTCCACATATCCGCGCTCGGCCGCGACGTAGGGGTTGAACAGCGTGTCCTCGTACTCGGTGATCCGCTGCTTGCGCAGTTCGGTCCGCTCCTCAAGGTCGGTGACCGCAGCAAGATCACGGCGGTACAAGATGTCGACAGCGCCGTCGGCCCCCATTACAGCGATCTGACCCGTAGGCCAGGCCAGGTTGATGTCCCCGCCGAGGTGCTTGGAGCCCATCACGTCGTACGCGCCGCCGTACGCCTTGCGGGTGATCACTGTGATCTTTGGCACGGTGGCCTCGGCGTAGGCGTAGATCAGCTTGGCGCCGCGGCGGATGATCCCGCCCCATTCCTGGCCGGTACCGGGCAGGAAACCGGGCACGTCCACGAAGGTCAGCACCGGGATCCCGAACGCGTCGCAGGTGCGCACGAACCTCGCCGCCTTCTCGGAGGCGTCGATGTCGAGAGTCCCGGCGGAGTGCATCGGCTGGTTCGCGACCACGCCGACCGAGGCGCCGTCGACGCGGCCGAAGCCCACGAGGATGTTCTGGGCGAACCCAGCGTGGATCTCCAGGAAATCGCCGTCGTCCAGGACGTGCTGGATGACCTGGTGCATGTCGTAGGGCTGTCGCGGTGAGTCAGGGATGAGCGTGTCGAGCTCGGCGTCTGAATCGGTGATTGCCAGCGCGGCGGCGGGATCGGCCGCGGCCGGCCCGGCAGGCGGCTCGTCCAGGTTATTGGACGGCAGGTACGACAGCAGCTCGCGGGCGAACTCCAGGCAATCCTGCTCGTTGGCCGCCTGGTAGTGCGCGACACCAGATTTGACGTTGTGCGCGTGCGCGCCGCCGAGGTCCTCCTGGCTGACCTCCTCACCGGTCACGGTCTTGATCACGTCTGGCCCGGTGATGAACATGTATGAGGTCTTGTCGACCATGAGCGTGAAGTCCGTGATGGCCGGCGAGTACACCGCGCCGCCAGCGCACGGCCCCATGATCAGCGAAATCTGCGGGATCACGCCGGAGGAGATCACGTTGCGATAGAAGATCTCGCCGTACAGGCCGAGCGCGACGACGCCTTCCTGGATCCGCGCGCCGCCACTGTCGTTGATCCCGATCATCGGGCAGCCGGTCTTCAGGGCGTAGTCCATCACCTTGACGATCTTCTCGCCGAACACCTCGCCGAGCGATCCGCCGTTGACGGTGAAGTCCTGGCTGAACACGGCGACGGGGCGGCCGTCGATGGTCCCGTAGCCCGTGACGACACCGTCGCCGTAGGGCCGGCTGGCCGCCATCCCGAAGTCCGTGGCCCGGTGCCTGGCCAGCTCGTCAAACTCGGTGAACGAGTCCGGGTCGAGCAGCGCGTCGATCCGCTCGCGGGCCGTCATCTTGCTCTTGGCGTGCTGGCGTTCGACCTGGCGCGCAGCGCCCGCGTGCACGGCCTCGTACCTGCGCTTCTCCAGGTCCGCCACCTTGCCGGCGGTGGTGTGCAGATCCGGCGCCGCCGGCCCACTACCGGCCGGATCGCCGCTCTGCGGCTGTACGGTGCCTAGCGGGGCGGATGCGTCGTTGGCCATGCCGGACAGGTTAGGGCAGAACTACCGCACCCGCTGCGACGGGTCGCTCAGCCCACGCGAGAGGCTACCGAAATGACACCTGCGACGCGGCAGCCGCAACGTACGCCGCTATCGGCGGAGTCGGTGCGCGCTGCGGTGCTGGCCGGATCGCGCCTGTACACCGCCGTCGACGTGGTGGCGCAGACCGGCTCGACGAACGCCGACCTGCTAGCCGCTGCTCGTGCGGGCGCAACTGCAGGCACAGTCCTGGTCGCCGAGGAGCAGACGGCCGGCCGGGGCCGGCTGAATCGCAGCTGGCATAGTCAGCCCGGCGCGGCGCTGACCTTCTCGATCCTGCTGCGCCCGATGGAGGTGCCGCCTGCCAGTCGGAGCTGGCTGCCGCTGCTCACAGGCGTCGCCGTAGCCGCTGCACTGCCCGAGACGACAGGGGTCGACGTGAGCCTGAAATGGCCAAACGACGTGCTCGCCGACCCAGGCCCGGGAGTCAGCGGCGGCAAGGTGGCGGGGATTCTCGCCGAGCAAACTGGCGAGGCGATCGTCGTCGGCATCGGACTGAACGTGAGCGCCGAACAGGAGGAGCTGCCTGCCGCCCAGGCCACCTCGCTTTGGCTGGCAGGCGCGACCGCGACCAGCCGGGATCAGATCCTGGTCGCCATCCTCCGCGAGCTCGAGTGGTGGTATCTGCGCTGGACGAGCGGCCCGCGGCCGGGAGATGCGGAGTCGTCGGGGCTTCGTGCGGCATACCTGCGCGTGTGCTCGACCGTCGGCCGCGATGTCCGCGTTGAACTGCCGGGCGGCGGCTTCCTCGCCGGAAGCGCCTGCGACGTCGACGATCTGGGCCGGCTGCTCGTGCGCGCGCCAGACCGCATGCACGCCGTCAGCGCCGGCGACGTCGTTCACGTCCGGCCCCAGCGCTAGCCGGCGGCGCGAGGCCTGACCACACCGAGCCGGTCATGGCTTCCTGGAGTCCGCGGGAGCGTCGCGCGCGTGTGTTGGCCAACCGATGCTGCGTTTCGTGTCACGATGGGGCCTATGGTCAGCGCGGCAGGCCTCTCCGAAGGTGAGCACCTCGTCCTCAGAATGCATCAGCACTGGAAGACGGTCCTGCGGCCGGTGCTCATTCTGGCCGCCACGGTAGTTGCGCTGCTGCTCGTCCTGCTGCTCGTGCCAGCGGCCCGGAATACTTCCGCCACGCGGCTCGGCCTCGGCGCCGTCGCGCTCGTCGTCGTCCTTCTCTTCGTCGCCGTGCCGCTGCTCCGCTGGCGCACGACCAGCTATGAGCTGACGAACCGCCGGCTCCGGCTGCGGGCCGGGATCCTTACCCGCAGCGGCCGCGACTTCCCGCTCACGCGGATCAGCGACGTGTCGTTCGAGCAGGGCCTGCTCGACCGCCTGCTCGGCTGCGGTCGCCTCGTGGTCGAGTCGCCAGGCGAACACGGTCAGCTCGTCCTCACCGAGATCCCGCACGTTCAGGATGTGCAGGCGAATTTGTTCCAGCTCGTCGAAGACGAGCAAGCCAGGCTGGCCAGGGAACAGCAGTAACGCTCGTCCCGTTAGCCTGGCTGCGAGGAACTTCTCCGGGAACGAGGCCGCCCGTGTCAGACCTGCCACGTCAGATCTCGGTTCGCGAGGTCGGTCCGCGAGACGGGCTGCAAAACGAGCTGCCCGTACCGACGCAGGCCAAGATCGAGCTCATCGACCGCCTCTCCGGGACCGGGGTCACGCGGATCGAAGCTGTCTCGTTCGTCCGGCCGGACGCGATACCGCAGATGGCCGACGCCGACGCCGTCTGGAGCGGCATCGAGCGAGCCGGCGGCGTCCGGTACTCCGCCCTCGTCCCGAATCTGCGCGGGGCCGTCCGCGCCCTCGATCGCGGGCTGAGCGAGATCGAGGCCGTGGTGTCCGCCTCCGACACCCACAATCGCAAGAACGTGAACCGGAGCACGGCCGAGTCGCTCGACGACATCGCTGAGATCATCGCGCTAGCACACGACCGCGGCACGAGCTGCCAGGTCATCGTTTCGACCGCGTGGGGCTGCCCGTATGAGGGCGATGTGCCAGTCGAGCGCGTCGTCGCGACCGCCAGCCGCGCTGTCGCCGACGGCGCGGACACGATCTCGTTCGGCGACACCACCGGGATGGCGACGCCGGGCCGGGTCCGGACGCTCGTCGGGGAGTTCCGGTCGGCCCATCCTGACGTCGACCTGAACCTGCATTTCCACAACACCAGGGGCACCGGGCTAGCCAACGTCCTAGCGGCGCTCGAGCTCGGCGTGGCTGACTTCGATGCCTCGGTCGGCGGCCTCGGCGGTTGCCCGTACGCTCCTGGGGCCACTGGCAATATCGCCACCGAGGAGCTGGTCCACATGGTCGAGGACATGGGCGTCGGCACCGGCATCGACCTTGACGCGATGATCGAGGCGGCGGCGGCCGCGGAGCGGATCATCGGCCGCCAGCTGCCCTCCCAAGTGTTGCGTGCTGGACCCCGTTCCCGAACCGTCGGGGTTTAACGACGGCGTTATCAGCGACTCGCTCTATCCAGTGTTTGATCGACGAATTTCCGGATAGTTTGTGGCTGCTATCAAGCGGTTGGCCGGAACGGAGTCACAACAATGGCTATCTTGAGCAGCCGTAGGAACTGGGTCTTTACCATCTGGATAGTTGTTGGCCTGGTCGTAGCGTGGACCCACACCTACATCACGGTCTCCTTGCTGAAACTCCTGCTGTCGGCGTTGCTATCGATCTTCTTGTGGCCGCTTGTGCTGCTCGGGGTCAGCCTGCATATCCACTAGCGGAGACTGCCTACCGGGACTCGTGCCAGGGCGGCCGCCCCTCCACTCCAGCCGCCCCGGCACGGCCTGTCGTACGCTCGCGAGCGTGAGTACTGACGAAGCAGCAGCAACCGGGCCCGAGCCCGCGGCGGCAGCCGGCCATCCTGACCTGCGTGAGATCCGCGCGCGGATCTCACGCGGTGGTGCGCCGCGCTATCACGAGCAGGCGGCGGCCCAGGGCAAGCGGTTCGCGCGGGACCGGATCGAGCTGCTCGTCGACGCGGGAAGCTTCACCGAAGACGGGGCATTCGCAAACGTGCTGGCCAGCGGCTTGCCAGCCGACGGCGTGATCACCGGAACCGCGACGATCGACGGCCGGCCAGTCGCGGTGATGGCCAACGACTCGACGGTCAAGGCCGGCTCCTGGGGCGCCCGCACAGTCGAGAAGATCATCCGTGTGATCGAGCAGGCCTACGCCGATCGCATGCCGATGGTCTACCTCGTCGACTCCGCTGGCGCCCGCATCACCGACCAGGTGCAGATGTTCCCCGGCCGCCGCGGCGCGGGCAAGATCTTTCACACTCAGGTGCGCGCGTCGGGCTCGATCCCGCAGGTGTGCGCCTTGTTCGGGCCGTCGGCGGCGGGCGGCGCCTACATTCCGGCGTTCTGCGACTTCGTGGCAATGGTGGACGGCAACGCCTCCATGTACCTCGGCAGCCCGCGGATGGTCGAGATGGTGGTCAGCGAGCAGACCACGCTGGAGGAGATGGGCGGCGCACGGATGCACTGCTCGGTGTCGGGCGTGGGCCACTTCCTGGCTTCGACTGAGGCCGAGGCCATCAGCGCGGCGCGGTCCTACCTGTCGTACTTGCCGTCGAACTGGGAGCTCCCGCCGCCACCGGCTGCGCCCAGGGACCCGACGCCAGCCGACCTGCGGGCGATGGTGCCGGTAAACGAGCGGCAGGCCTTTGACATGCGCCGGTACGTGCGCGGCCTAGTCGACGAAGGCTCGCTGTTCGAGGTGCATGCGCTCTGGGCGCGGGAACTGCTGGTGGGCTTCGCCCGCCTGGACGGCCAGCCGATCGGCGTAGTGGCCAGCAACCCGATGTTCAAAGGCGGCGTCTTGTTCGTCGATTCCGCCGACAAGGGGACCCGGTTCATTCAGCTCTGCGATGCCTTTAATATGCCACTGCTTTTCCTGGCCGATGTGCCCGGCTTTATGGTCGGCACCGCGGTGGAACGCCAGGGCATCATCCGGCACGGCGCCAAGATGATTAGCGCGGTATCGGAGGCGACGGTCCCCAAGATCTGCGTGATCGTGCGAAAGGCCTACGGCGCGGGGCTGTACGCCATGGCCGGTCCCGGATTCGAGCCAGATGCCACGCTGGCCCTGCCGACCGCCAAGATCGCGGTAATGGGCGCCGACGCCGCCGTCAACGCCGTGTACTTCAACCGGCTGGCCGCGCTTGAGTCCGCGGAGGCGCGGGCGGCCGAGACCCAGCGGCTGCGCGCTGAGTACGAGGCCGATATCGACGTATTGAGGCTGGCGGGCGAGCTGGTCGTCGACGACGTCGTTGAGCCAGAGGACCTGCGGACGCAGCTGATCCGGCGATTCGCGATCGCGCGGGGGAAGGACCGGTCGTTTTCCCGGCGACGCCATGGCGTAACGCCGGTATAGGGCGCGGCGGGCACTGCGAAGCTATTGCCTGTTCTTGGCCGGAACGAAGCCCCGCATATGCGCAACACAAGGTCAAGCGGCAGGCAAGACATAGGCGCCTGGTGCGTGTAGCGGGCTTGGAATCGCCCGATGGGCCCTACCATCTATGGCATGACCAGCGTTTTGCTTGCCGAGGACGATCCCGCGATCTCCGAGCCGCTCGCCCGCGCCCTACGGCGTGAAGGCTATGAGGTGGACGTTGCCGCCGACGGCCCCGGCACCCTGGAAGCCGCCAAGAATGGCGGCATCGACCTCATCGTGCTTGACATCGGCCTGCCCAGGATCGACGGCCTCGAGGTGTGCCGGCGGATCAGGTCGGCGGGCCAGTCGGTGCCAGTACTGATCCTGACCGCCAGGGCGGACGAGGTCGACACGGTCATCGGCCTGGACGCCGGGGCTGACGATTACGTGACCAAGCCGTTCCGGCTCGCTGAGCTGCTCGCCCGGGTGCGGGCTCTGCTGCGGCGCGGCGCAACCGAGACCAGGACCGTCCAGGGCGTCCGGGTGGACACCGACGCCAGGCGGGCCTGGCTCGGCGACGCCGAGATCGAGCTGACCTCGAAGGAGTTCGACCTGCTGGCCCTCATGGTGGCCGAGGCGGGCAAAGTGGTCACCCGCGAGCAGATCATGCGGCAGGTCTGGGACTCGAAGTGGTGGGGATCGACCAAGACGCTCGACATGCACGTGTCCTGGCTGCGTCGCAAGCTGGGCGACGACGCGCACAACCCGCAGTTCATCACTACGGTTCGCGGTGTCGGCTTCAGATTCGAGCGCGGCGACTAGGCTCCTGCTGAGGTCGAATGGTGGGGTCTGACAGCCTGGAGCAGGCATAATGCGGCGGCAGCTGCTGATTTCGATGCTCGCGGTAGCCGTCGTCGCGGTGCTCGCTCTGGGCATCCCGCTCGGCTTCGTGCTCGCGCGGCTGCAAGTCGACGAGGCCAATCAGGCCCTGCATCGTGAGGCCCAGTCGGTCGCCGCAGATCTGTACCAGCGCAGTGAGGTCAACCTGCCGTACGACACGTCGTTCGCCACGGAACTGGGCCGGGCGCTGGTTGGGCGCTATGTCGTCATCCAGGACAGCGGTCGGCTGCTAGCCAGGACGGGCACGAAGCCCCCTGCGCATGACTTCCGGTCTGCCACTGTCGATGTGGGTCACTTCGAGGTGACGGTCGCGGCCGACGACGGCTACCTGACCAGCAACCTGGCCAAGCAACTCCTCCTGATCGGCGGCGTGGCGCTCGCGGCCGTGGGAGTCGCGGTGGTACTCGGCCTTCTGTATGCCCGGCGGATCACCAGGCCGCTGCAGGAGCTTGCGGGCGCGGCCGATCGGCTCGGATCCGGCGACACCGGCCCGCTCGGCCGGCGCTACGGGATCCAGGAGCTCGACCGGGTCGCCGAGGGTCTCGACGGCTCCGCCCAGCGAATCAACGATTTGCTTTCGGCCGAGCGTGACTTCGCCGTGGATGCGTCCCACCAGCTCAGGACGCCGCTGACCGCGCTGTCCATGCGTCTGGAAGAGATGATGGCGGCCGCTGACCATCCAGACGTGGTGCGCGAAGAGGGCGCGGCGGCGCTCGCCCAGACCGAGCGGCTCGCCGAGGTTGTCAGTCAGCTGCTTGGCCGGGCCCGCCGGACCTCCGCCGGAGTGCCTACGGTCGCGAGCGTCGATGAGATAGTCGGCCAGCAGGTGATCGAGTGGGAGCCGGCGTTCCGCAGGCTCGGCCGTCGGCTCGCCGTGGCGGGGGAGAAGGGCCTGTTCGCTTTCGCCACGCCTGGAGGTGCCGCCCAGGTGATCGCGACGCTGCTCGACAATGCTCTCGTGCACGGTGCGGGCACAGTGACAATCCGGACATCTCGTACCCGGCGGTCCGTGGTGGTCGAGGTGCGTGACGAAGGCAGCGGCGTCCCGTCGGAGCTCGCGCCGCGAATCTTCGAACGCAGCGTCAGCGGCTCGCCGACCGGTACCGGGCTCGGGCTCGCCCTGGCTCGCACTATCGCGGCCGCCGACGGCGGCCAGGTGGTGCTCGTGCGGCCTCGGCCGGCCGTGTTCGCCCTCTTCTTGCCGCATGCCACGGCGGACGCCGAGGAGCAGCCGGCAGTCGCCGGGCCGGCGTAGCCAGGTCGTCGTCGGGGAGGCCGGGTGGCCGCCGGTGGCCGGTCGCGTCGGACTGGCCGTAGGCTACGGCGGGTAATGGATCATCAGGAAGCGGGCCCGGCGCGCGCGGAGACCGGGGTCGGCAGCTCGGCTGCCGTGGCGGACCGGCCTGGCCGCCCGCCGCCGGTAGTTGGCATGGTGGGTGCCGGGCAGCTAGCCCGCATGACCGCCGCGGCGGCGATCGGGCTCGGCATCCGGTTCCGCGTCCTGGCCGCCGATCCCGATGAAAGCGCCGCCCAGGTGTGCGCCGACACCGTGCTCGGGGACTACCAGTCAACCGAGGACTTGCTGGCGTTCGCGGCAGGGTGCGACGTCATTACGTTCGACCACGAGCACGTGCCGCAACCGCAGCTCGCTGCCCTGGAGCAGGCCGGTTACGCCGTTCGGCCAAGCGCGGCGGCGCTCCGGCTTACCCAGGACAAGCTGGCGATGCGGGCGCGGCTCAGCGAGCTGGGCGTGCCCGTCCCGCGGTTCGAGCCTGTCTCAAGCCTTGCGGACGTAGCGGCGATCGCCGACCGGACCGATTGGCCGGTCGTGCTGAAGGCCGTGTCCGGCGGCTACGACGGGCGCGGCGTCTGGGTCTGCCGCAGCCATGTCGAGGTGGCGGACGTCCTGTCGCACGGCCTGCCGGTGTTCGCCGAGGAATTCGTGCCCTTCGATCGCGAGCTGGCTGTCTTGATCGCCCGGTCGCCGAGCGGGCACGGCGTTGCCTACCCGGTAGTGGAGACGATCCAGCGGGACGGCATCTGCCATGAGGTGCTCGCGCCGGCGCCTCGGCTCGCGGACCGTCTGGCCGAGGAGATCATCCAGCTGGGCCTCATGCTGGCCAGGGACCTGGACGTGGTGGGCCTGCTCGCGGTAGAGCTCTTCCAGACGCGTGGCGGCGTCATGGTGAATGAGCTTGCGATGCGCCCGCACAACAGCGGCCACTGGACCATCGAGGGAGCGCGGACATCGCAGTTCGAACAGCACCTGCGGGCCGTGCTGAACTGGCCGCTCGGCGCGCCCGCGGCGACCGCGCAAAGCGTGGTGATGGCGAACGTGCTAGGCGGCGATGACCCGGACCTGCACGGCAAGCTGAACCACGTGATGGCGGCCGATCCGGCCCTCAAGGTGCAGCTGTATGGCAAGCCCGTGCGGCCAGGCCGCAAGGTCGGCCACGTGACCGCGCTTGGCGGGGACGGGGCCGCGGTGGCGGACCGGGCCAGGCGAGCAGCCAGGTACATCGCTACCGGGACCGAGGAACAGTGACCAGCGCAAAAGCGCGCGGTGGTGGCGCCCGGCCGACCGTGGCGGTCGTCATGGGCAGCGACTCCGACTGGCCGGTGATGGAGGCGGCCGTCGAGGTGCTCGACGATTTCGGGGTACCGAACGAGGCTGACGTCGTCTCCGCCCACCGGATGCCCGCCGACATGATTAGCTACGGCCAGTCCGCGGCTGGCCGTGGCCTGAAGGTGATCATCGCCGGCGCCGGCGGCGCTGCCCACCTGCCCGGCATGCTGGCGTCGGTGACAACGCTTCCGGTTATCGGCGTGCCCGTTCCGCTGAGGCACCTGAACGGGCTCGACTCACTGCTTTCCATCGTGCAGATGCCCGCTGGCATCCCCGTCGCCACCGTCGCCGTTGGCGGGGCTCGCAACGCCGGCTTGCTCGCCGTCCGGATCCTCGCGGTCGCCGATCCGGAGCTCAGCGCCCGGATGGCGTCGTTTCAGGAAGACCTCCGGTCGGCGGCGCAGGCGAAGGGCGAGGCACTTCGCGCCAAGGTTCGAGTCCAGCGCGGTGGCCACGGCCCGAAGCCGCCGCCCGCCCCTGGCGCCGAGCTGTAACAGCGTCCGCGGCGCCGAGCTGTAACAGCGTCAGCGGCCGCGGCCCGAGCTGCTACAGCGTCAGCGCGGGCGGGGTCAGCGTCAGATTGACCGTCCGCGGGGTGGAAGCCAGGACGAACCTCCGTCCCGATCCGACTCGCGCCCGATTCGCGAAGTTTGCTCGCGCCGATCTCGACATTTCACGGCCGAGGTGCAGCTGAACCGGACAACTCGGGCGCAGAACTGCACCTCCGCCATGAAATGTCAGCGCCAGCCGCGATCCTGAGGCTCATGAGCGATGAATCTCAATGGCATTTATACCGATTAGACGGAATTATGACCACGGCGGAGCTGCGCGCGGCTGGAAGTTCTGGGCGCATGATTCGCGCTCGAGTGCTCCGTGGCGAGCTCGTGCGTCTCGGCATGGGCCTGTACGCGCGACCGGAGTTCGCAGAGGCTCTTAGACGGCATGAATTCGGCGACTACTTCCTCGCCGCCTACGCTGCCGTTGCTAGGTTCGGCGACGGCCCGGTGGTGAGTCACCGGACGGCCGCGCATCTCCACGGTCTCGACCTACTGACCGGACCTGGCGCTGACGTGACGCTTACCCGCGCGCCTGGACGTGGCAGCCGCTCAGCGAAGCCAGGGGTGCACTTACACGTCGCCCGACTACCGCCAGATCACGTCTGCTACGTATTCGGCCTGCCTATCACCACCGTGGCGAGAACTGTGGTGGACCTCGCCAGGGCGACCCCCTTTCGGGACGGCCTGGTAACGGCAGATTCCGCGCTCCACCTGCACCGGACCTCGAAGAAGGAGTTGCAGGCGGTCATGACTGACCTGCAACGTGTCCGCGGCTGCCGACGGGCCGCGGATGTGGTCGAGTTCGCTGACGGTCTTGCCGAGTCGGCGCTGGAGTCGATCGCCCGTGCGGTATTCCGTGATTGCGGTCTGCCTCGGCCCGCCTTGCAGGTAAGAATCGGCGGTGACAAGTTCGTTGGCCGGGTTGATTTCTTCTGGGAGCGATACCGGACCATTGCTGAGGTCGACGGCGCCTTGAAATACGCCGATCCGTATCGGGCCAGGG
>DATIOU010000058.1:0-62982 GCA_035472835.1 Streptosporangiaceae bacterium
CGGCGACGCCTACCACAGGTCGCCGCCGACGAGGACATAGACGAACGGCACTATCGGCACGATCGCGAAGATCGCCCACGCAAGCCTGGCCCCGGTCCCGATGTCATCGCGGGTCAGCAGGTCGATCCAGATAAGCACGACGGCGATCGGGTGCAAGAAGCAAATCAGGAGCTCGATAATCTTCTTCACGGTTGCCAACGTACCCCGCTGGGCCTGCGCTAGCTGCGGGCCGGCCGACTCGCAGCAGCCGGAACCGGCACGTGCAGATCTCGGAGCGCGGTGCTGGCCGCCCAGTAGCCGCACATCCCGTGCACGCCGCCGCCGGGCGGCGTCGATCCGGAGCACAGGTACACGCCCGGCAGCGGAGTCCGGTACGGATTCCACCGCAATGCCGGTCGGCCGACAGTCTGCCGGAGGGTGTTGGCCCCCGCGGCTATGTCGCCGCCCACATAACCAGGGTTGTAGCGCTCCATGTCGGCGGCCGTCTGCACCGAGCGGGCCAGAATGAGGTCGAGGAATCCGGGCGCGAACCGCTCGACCTGCGCCTCGATCCGCTCGGACATGTCCACGTCAGAGCCGGCCGGGACGTGGCAGTAGCCCCACAGCACGTGTTTGCCGGCGGGGGCGCGGCCCGGATCGACGACGCACGGCTGCGCGATCAGGCAGAACGGCCGCTCCGGATGCCGCCCGGCGTCGACAGCCGCCTCGCTCCGCGATATTTCGGCGATCGTGCCGCCGATATGAACCGTGACCGTCTCCCGGCACACCTCGTTTTGCCAGGGAACGGGGCCGTCGAGCGCCCAGTCGACCTTGCATGCGCCGGGGCCATAGCGGAATCCCTGCATGGCCCGGCGGTAACTCGCCGGCAAGCGGTCACCAGCCATGTTGACAACCTGGCGTGGCGTCACATCAAGCAGGACAACCCTGGCTGGCGGCAGGTCCGCTAGGCGCTCGATCCACGTGCCGGTCGCGACGGCGCCGCCGCGCTCGGTCAGCTCTTGCGTCATCGCGGCGACCAGGCGACCGCTGCCGCCCTCGATGACCGGCCAGCCGGTTCGGTGCGCGAGCATCAGCATGGTCAGCCCGAACGCCCCTGTCAGTGGTGCCGTCAGCGGCCGGATCGCGTGCGCGGCCATGCCGGCGAGCAGCGCCCGCCCTTCGTCTGTGTGCAGCCGGCGGGCCAGCAGCGTGGCGGGTAGCAGGCCTTGGGCGCCGAAGCGCGCCACCTCGACCGGCTCGGCTGCCAGTGACCGCAGTGCACGCAGTCGGACGGGCGCGAGCGTCATGGGCACAAGGGCGTCGCTGGCCCGAACGAGGCCCGCCATCAGCTGTTCATACGCGCGGGCGTCGTCGCCCAGACGGCCGGCCGTCTCCGCCACCGACCCGCTGACGGCTGTGGCCCGGCCACCGGTTAGCGGATGGGCAGCGGCCACCTTGGGCGTCAGCAGACGGACGTCACGGGCGGCCAGGTCGCTGCCCGCGAAGAACGGCGACACTGCGGCCAGCGCATGCACTGTCGAGCACACGTCGTGGGCGAATCCGGGCAGGGTCAGCTCGGCCGTCCGGCAGCCACCCCCAGGTGTCGCGGCGCCTTCGAGAACCTGCACGGTCAGCCCGGCTCGCGCCAGTGTCACCGCGGCGGCGAGGCCATTTGGACCAGCGCCCACGACCACCGCGTCAGGCCTGGTCATCGCTCAGCCGGTTGGCCGTCGACAGCCTGCTGCACTGCTAGTTCTCGAGCGCGGTATCTGGCACCAGGACGAGTCGGCCGCGAACCGCACTGCCGGCCGGTGGGTGCCAGGTCGCCTCGACGTAGCCGACCGTGCCGCCAGGGTCCGGCACGTCGCCGCGGCTTGGCTCCGGCCGGCGGACGATTCGCAGGTCGGCCTCGCTCAGGTCGGTGCCGGTGAAGCACGCCACCACCGTGGGGTCCGCGGTGTCGCTAACGCTCTGCGCCTGCGCCTGGACGCCGCCGCGAAGGAGCTCGCTGAGCTGCGCCATCAGGACCGGGTCGTGCACGCCGTCGTATATCCACCGGCGGCCGAGGACGCCGTGCTCGGCCTGCCCGATCAGCGCGTCGTGTGCGCCGGCGAGCGGCGCTCCTCGGTATGTGAGCGGAACGTGGTAGCTGACCGATGCCCCGTCAGCGTTGTCGGTGACCACCATGAACTCGATACCGACCTCGCCTGCGGGGTCATCGAGGCGGAATCCGCCCGCCCGCGCGAGCGCGGTCGGTTGCCCTGGGCCGGGGTACCAAGGCTGCGCGGGCAGCCAGGCCGCCAGCAGTTCCAGCTTCGTCGGAGTGAGGGTGGTGTGATGGATGACGGCCATAACGCCAGCATCGCACTAGCGGGCCCGTTCCCTAGTGAGGGGCGGGCTACGATCGCAGCGTGAGCGATCTTGCGTTTCCTCCCTTCCCCGCCGGTTTCACGTGGGGCGTCGCGACGGCCGCCTATCAGATTGAGGGTGCGGTGGCCGAAGATGGCCGGCGCGACTCGATCTGGGACACCTTCTGCCGTCAGCCTGGCGCGGTTCGGGACGGGCAGAGCGGCGACGTCGCCGATGACCACTACCATCGGTGGGCCGAGGACGTCGCGGTCATGGCCGGCCTCGGCATCGATGCGTACCGGTTCTCCATCGCGTGGCCGCGTGTCCAGCCGACGGGTTCTGGCGCCGTCAACGTCGCTGGCCTCGACTTCTACGACCGGCTCGTGGACGGTCTGCTGGCGCAGGGCATCACGCCGATGCCGACGCTGTACCACTGGGACCTGCCGCAGCCGCTCGAGGACGCGGGCGGCTGGCTGGCGCGCGACACGGCTTACAGGTTCGCCGAGTACGCCGAGCTGACTGCCGCGCGGCTGGCTGACCGCATACCGATGTGGATCACGCTGAATGAGCCCTTCGTGGTGACCGCCTTCGGTTACGCGCTCGGCATCCACGCACCGGGAAAGGCGCTCATGCTCGACGCGCTTCCGACCGCTCATCATCAGCTGCTGGGCCACGGACTGGCCACAGCGGCGTTGCGAAGCGCCGGTGCTCGCCAGGTCGCCATCACGAACAACTACACGCCGGCGTGGCCGGCGACCGACAGCGCCGCCGACCTCGCCGCGACCGCCGCCTACGACGCTCTGCACAACCGGATGTTCACCGATCCGGTGCTGCTCGGCAGCTATCCGGACCTGACGGCATTCGGGATCGCGCCGGACGGACTCGACTGCATCCGGGACGGTGACCTCGCGTTCATCTCCGCGCCCATCGACATACTCGGGGTCAATTACTACATGCCGACACGCCTATCTGCGCTGCCGGACTCGCCGCTGCCGTTCCAGCTGGAGCCCATCCCCGGGTACCCCGTCACCGCGTTCGGCTGGCCGGTGATCCCGGCCGGGCTGACTGAGATGCTCACGACGCTGGCGAAGCGCTACGCCGACCGCCTGCCGCCCGTCTACATCACCGAGAATGGCTGCTCCGTGGCGGATGAAACGGATGCCGACGGCGTGTTCGATGATCAGCCGCGCGTCGCGTACCTTGACGGTCACATCCGCGCGGTTGCCGATGCGATCCGGGCGGGCGTCGATGTTCGCGGGTACTTTGTCTGGTCGCTGATGGATAACTTCGAGTGGGCTGAGGGCTATCACCAGCGGTTCGGCCTGGTGCACGTCGACTTCGACAGCCAGCTGCGCACCCCGAAGGCCTCCTACGCCTGGTATCGCGACACGATCGCGGCCGCCCGAACGCACGCGGATGGCGCGTAGGCCTAGGCGCTCAGCACATCCCGCCCCGGAACGTCATGGATGGCTACTTACTGACGCTGTATCGCTGTATCGCTGTATCGCTGTATGGACTGGATAGACAGCAGGTAGCCATCCATGCTCTTGGGCGCACACCCGGATCTCAGTAGGCCAGCGCGGGACGCGCCCGGACCCACGCGTTGTCCGTGAGCGCCCCGGCGATGAAGTGCGCTACGTCGCTCCGCGCGATCGACCGCCCTCCGACCGGGGCGAACTCGGGCCGCACCCGGTAACGACCAGTCTGCGGACGGTTCACCAGGCGCGTCGGCCGCACCAGAGTCCACTCGAGGTCGCTTGAGCTCACGACGGACTCCATCTCGCGCACGTCGGCATAGAGCTTGGCGAACACCTTCGGCAAGATGAATTTGACCAGCGCGCCCATGTCCGGGTCGGCCTCGACGAACGCTCCGGCCGCGCAGACGCAGATCAGCCGATTACTCCCGGCCTTGCCCATCGCGGCCACGGTCGCTTCGGCGGCGGCAGCGAGGAGCGCGGGCGTCTTGGCGCCGCGGGGCCCGAGCGCTGAGACAACCGCGTCGGCACCGGCCGTCACCTCGGCGACCGCCGCGGGGTCGGTTGCCTGGCCGGCGATCACCGTGACGACGTCTGCCGCCGGCAGCGACCGCGGGTCGCGCGCCAGGGCGGTCACTTCGTGACCGGCGCTGAGCGCCCAGCTCAGCACATGCCCGCCGATCCGGCCGGTGCCACCTAGCAGAGCAAGTCGCATTGCAATCTCCTGTCTCGCTATTGCTTCGTTGTGGTGCTGGCGCCCGCCGTGCAAACCTGCCTGGCGGCCGGCGCCGGCAGTTCTCAGCCGGTGGCAGCGCCCGGCGCGGCGCAGGCATTACTGGCGTCGTCCGCGGTCTCACCAAAGGTGTCGGTGGCGTCTGCTGACCGGCGCCGGCCGGCGGCGGCCGGCAGGGCGAGCATCAGGGCGAAGCTCGCCCCGAAGACGCCTACCTGGTACCACAGCGTCCGGGTCAGCGCGGCAGCGAAGTCGGTCCGGACCGCCGCCGCGCCCGCCCCCGCCAGGACGTGGGTAACGGGGGCTGGCAGGACCTGCCCGCCGGGAAGCCGGCACGCGGCCGGCGTGGATGTCGGGTCCGCCGCGACGAGCCTGGCGTGCAGGCAGTCGCCGAACTGGCCGCTGATCCGGCCGGACAGCGGCGCCGGCACGTGCGCCGCGGCCAGGCCGGCGCGCAGCTGTGGGGTGACTGTCGCCGCGGCGGAGCCGGACTGACTGCCGAGGAAGCCAAAGAAGATCACGCCGATCAAGGCGACGCCGATCGAAGCGCCGAGCTGGAGCGCGGTGTTGAAGACCCCAGAGGCCGACCCGGCGTCCTGCGGCTCTACGCGAGCCAGCAGGATGTCGGCCAGCGGGGCTAGCACGGCACCCATGCCGAGACCGGCAACGATCAAGCCTGGCACCAGGTCCCAGGTCGTCACGGTCGCGCCGAAGTGATGCACGGTCGCGATGAGCCCGGTCATACCGCCTGCCATCACGAGCGCGCCCGTCATGGTCACGCCACGGCCGAATTTCGGCGCCAGCCGAGCCGCCGCGCCGGACGCGATGAGCACGCCGCCGGAGAACGGCAGGAACGTCAGGCCCGCATGCAGCGGCCCGAAGCCGAGGCCGATCTGCAGGAACAGGGTCAGGATCAGCGCGAACGACGTGACACCGAGAAAGAACGTGACCGCGATCGCGATCCCGACGGCGAAGGCGCGCTCGCGGAACAGGCCAAGCTGCACTAGCGGCGATCCGTCGCTGCGGTCCGTGGCCCGCTCCCAGGCGATGAACACCGCCAGCATCGGGGCGGCCGCGGCCATGGAGACGAACGTCCACGCCGGCCATCCGAGCTCGCGACCTTGCACGAGCGGGTAGAGCAGCAGCAGCAGCGCCGCTGAGATGAGGCCGACGCCTATCGGGTCGAGCCGGGGTGGCCGCGGGGCGCGCGACTCGCGGACCAGGATTGCGGATGCTGCCACGGCGATAATGCCGACCGGCACGTTGATCAGGAAGATCGGCCGCCAGTCCAGGCCGAACAGATTGTGCTGCGTCAGCAGGCCGCCGAGCAGCGGGCCGCTCACCGTCCCGAGGCCCGCCGTCACGCCGAACGCGGCGAGCGCCTTGATCCGCTCTCCCGCCGGGAAGACTACCTGGATCACCGACAGCACCTGCGGGATCATGATGGCCCCGAATGCACCCTGCGCAACCCGGCTGGCGATCAGCATCCCGGGAGTTTGCGCCGCGCCGCACAAGGCCGACATCAGCGTGAATCCGGTCACGCCGATGAGGAACAGCCGCTTGCGGCCGAACGTATCACCCAGCCGACCGCCGGTGATCAGCACGAGTGCGTACGCCAGTGTGTATCCGGCGAGTGCCCACTGGACGTCGGCGTAGCTGGCGTGCAGATTCCGCTGGATGGCGGGAATCGCGATGTTGACGATCGAGATGTCGAGCAGGTTCATGAAGGCGGCTAGCAGCAGCACGACCAGCGTGAGCCAGCGGCGCGGGTCGAGGCTGTCGCCTGCGGGACCGCGAGGTGCCAGGATCTGATCATTGGTTGCCATCGAACTTCTCCCGCCCAGGAAGGTGCAGCTTGGTTACATAGCTAACCTAGCGTCTTGCCTTGCTATTGTCTAGGTAGCTTAACTAATAGGGAGCCGAGGCATGTCAGCAGATGCTCAAGGGTCAGGGGCACAGTGGGAGGTGCCGTGGCCAGCCGGACTCGATGTCGCATCGTGGGGTCCGGAGCGGGCCGAGCTTGCGATGGCGTTCGTCGGGGCCCTCCGGAAGACCAGCTCGCTGATGCAGCTGATGATGCAGGCAGCCGCCGACCGGATTGGTCTTAACGCAACGGACCTGAACTGCCTCAACATCCTGAGCTTCAGCGGCCAGCTGACGGCCGGCGAGCTCGCGAAGGCGACCGGCCTCACCACCGCGTCGATCACCGGCGTGATCGACCGGCTCGAGGAGGCGGGCTTCGTGCAGCGCGAACGAGACGCGGCCGACCGCCGGCGCGTGGTTATTCACCTGAACTTGCAGAAGGCGTATGGGACGGTGGCGCCCGTATTCGCGCCGATGCTGGCCGACTGGCAGAGCGTTGCAGCTCAGTACAGTGACGACGAGCTGCGGCTGATCGTCGATTTCTACGGCCGGATGGAGCAGATCATCCGGGCGCACCTAGCCCGGCTTCGGGAAGCGAACTAGGAGGCATCGTGGCGCACCCGCTCGACCCGCTCAGCGCGGACGAGATCAGGCAGACAGCGGCCACGTTACGAGCGAAAAAGGATGTTGGCCCAGGTTGGCGGTTCGCATCGATCGATCTGGTCGAGCCGGTCAAGGATGAGCTCGGCAGGCCTGGCGCCACGATAGCGCGGGCGGCGCAGGCGATCTGCTGGGACACCGCCGACGGGCAGGCCTACCGGGCGCTGGTTGCGCTCCCGGACGGCGACATCGCGCGCTGGGAGCACTTGCCCGGTATCCAGCCGAACATGACCGTCGACGAGTGGCAAGAGTGCGACGAGATGCTCCGCCGCGATCCGACGTTAGTGGACGCGCTGGCCAGGCGCGGCATCACCGACCTGAGCCTGGTGCTTACGGATGTCTGGGCGTACGGGGCGGCGCTCGTTCCGGCCCGGTACGCCGGTCTGCGGCTCGGCTGGGCGGATGTCTGGGTGCGCGGGAGCAGCGACGGCAACCCGTACGCGCATCACGTCACGGGCCTGCATCCGGTGGTGGACCTGAATCGGATGGACCTGGTCGAGCTCGAGGACAACGGGTCGGGCGGTGCCGATCGGCCCGAGGTGATGGGCGAGTACCTGGCGAGGCTGATCCCGATGCCGGAACGCGAGGTTCGCCCGTTGCACGTGAAACAGCCTGACGGCGTGTCGTTCACGCTGGATGGCCGGCTGCTTCGCTGGCAGAACTGGGAACTGCGCCTGGGCTTCAACTACCGGGAAGGCCTGGTCCTGCACACCGTCGGGTTCCGTGACGCCGGGCGGTTGCGGCCGATCGCGCATCGCCTGTCCTTCGCCGAGATGATCGTGCCCTACCGGGATGCGACGCCCGACCACTACCGCCGGACCGCCTTCGACATCGGCGAGTGGGGGCTCGGGTACATGACGACGTCGCTGGAACTCGGCTGCGACTGCCTCGGCGAGATCCGCTACCTGGACGCCGTCCTGCCTGACTCCCGCGGCGAGCCGCGAACAATCCAGAACGCTATCTGCATCCACGAAGAAGACGACGGCATCCTGTGGAAGCACGTGGACGAGCGATCAGGCGCCGAAGTGCGGCGCGCCCGCCGCCTTGTTATCTCGTTCCACGTGACAGTCGCCAACTACGAGTACCTCGTGTACTGGCGCTTCTATCAGGACGGCAACATCGAGTGCGAAGTCCGCGCCACCGGGATCATGGTGACGTCGTATTTCCCGCCCGGGCACCAGCCGCCGACGGGCACGCTCGTCGACGATCGCACGTACGCGCCGTACCACCAGCACTTCATCGTCGCGCGCCTCGACCTTGACGTGGACGGGCAGCCCAACACCGTGTCCGCCGTCGAGTCGCTGCCGTTGCCCGTCAGCGCCGCCAACCCGCATGGGCTGGCCCTGGTCACCCGCGACACGCCGCTGCGCACCGAGTCGGACGGCCGCCAGGACGTCAGGTGGGAGACCCAGCGCACCTGGAAAGTAGCCAGCAGCACCACGATGAACGGCCTGGGCGGGCGGCCCGCCTACAAGCTCGTCCCCGGCGGCAGTTTCCCGCCCCTGTTCGACGAGTCGTCGCCCGCGTTCCAGCGGGCGCAGGTCATGGCGCACGCCCTGTGGGTCACGCCGTACTCGCCAGCCGAGCGGTGGCCGTGCGGCGAGTTCCCCAATCTGAGCGCCGCGGACCACGGCTTGCCGGTCTGGACGGCGCAGGACCGGGTCATCGAAGACACCGACGTGGTCCTCTGGCACGTATTCGGCCTGCACCACATCACCAGGCCCGAGGACTGGCCGGTGATGCCCGCGGATCGGACCTCGTTCTGGCTGAAGCCGTGGGGCTTCTTCGACCGGAACCCAGCCCTAGACGTGCCGTCGGCCCCGAACGGCGAACACGACCGCTAGGTTTGCGTTTTATGACAGGTGCGGGCAAGCCGGCCGACCCGGCCCGGGGCAGCGTCGAGATCTACACCGACGGTGCGTGCAGTGGAAATCCCGGACCCGGCGGCTGGGGCGTGGTGCTGACGTACGGCGGCCACACCAAGGAACTGTCCGGTGGCGAGGCGACGCCGACGACCAACAACCGAATGGAGCTGATGGCCGCCATCCGGGCGCTTGAGAGCCTGAGCCGGCGATCGACCGTCCGGCTGCACACCGACAGCGTTTATGTAAGGAACGGGGTCACGTCCTGGCTGCCAAAATGGAAACGGAACGGCTGGAAGACCGCCAGCAGGCAGCCCGTCAAGAACGAAGACCTCTGGCGCCGCCTCGACACTGCCGCCGGGCGCCATGACGTCCAGTGGCTCTGGGTCAAGGGTCACGCCGGCGATCCGGGCAACGAGCGCGCCGACGCGCTAGCGAACAAGGGCATGGCGGAGGCCGTCGAACACGCGCGTTCTCCGCGCAGGCGATAGGGCGTGGTGGGGCAGACATAAAGACTCGCCCTGGCGAGGCGGCAGCCGCGCCATCGGGCCCCGTGGTCGGGATGACATAAAGACTCGCCCTGGCGAGGCGGTAGCCTCGCCAGGGCGAGTCAGGTTGATGATGACCGGTCCCCCCGGATTCATCTGAATGGGTCCCCCACTACGTAGGATGACATGACAGTTACTAACGGTCCGCTCCGGGGCCGGTAATCGACGACAATGCCGAGTACGCCCTGCTCACCTGGACCTATGGACCGCCTGCACCGACAGCTTGAGTTCATCGCCGAGGCCGGCCGGCTCAGAGGCGTAATGCGCCAGACGACGCTGGTCGATCCGGCCAGACGGGAAAACTCAGCCGAGCACTCCTGGCATCTGACTGTGCTCGCGCTCGCCCTAGCCGAGTACGCGCCGCCGGGCACCGACCTTGCCCGCGTCGCAGCGATGCTGGTAGTGCACGACCTCGTCGAGGTCGACGCCGGCGACCTGTCTGCCTATGCTCCGCAGGAGGATCAAGCGCGGCAGCAGGCGGCCGAGCGGGCCGCCGCCGACCGGCTGTTTGCACTGCTCCCAGCCGACCAGGCCGCATACATTCGCCAGCTCTGGGACGAGTTCGAAGAACGGACAACTGCCGAGGCGAAGTTCGCTCGAGCCCTGGACCGGCTGCAACCGATGCTGGAGAACGTCAAAGTCGGCGGCGGTACCTGGCGACAGCCCGGTCTGACCGCAGCCGATGTACTAACGAAGGTGGCACTGATCAAGGACGGTTCGGCGCGGCTTGGCCAGTTCGCGACGGAACTCGTTGAGCAGGCGGTGCTCGCCGGGATTCTGGCTGCCGAGCCGGGCCGGGCTGGGCAGTGACGACGGCGTACGCGGAGCGGCGAGCCGTCGGGGCCGTCTTCTTGCTGTTCGGAGCCGACACCGGCACGTTCGCGTCGCGGCTGCCATGGATCACCGATCGGCTGCACCTGAGCAGCGGCATTCTCGGCGTCTCGGTCGGGCTCATGATGTCCATCGGAGCGGTGGTCACCATCCCGTTCGCGGCTCGGCTCGTCCACCGCTACGGTCCGCCGGTGTCAACCAGAGTCCTCATGGCCGCCACCGGGGCACTCCTGGTGCTCCCGCCGTTCGCCCCTAATGCATTGCTGCTCGGCGCCGTGATGCTGGTGACCGGCGCCATCTACGGTACGTGTGACAACGCGGTCAACGCGCAGGGCGTTGAGGCTGAGCGACGCATCGGCCGCTCCATCATGTCCGGGCTGCACGGCATGTGGAGCGTGGGCGTGCTGGCCGGCGCGCTGCTCGGGTCGCTCGCGGCCCGCGAGCACGTCGACCCGCGAGTTCAGTTCGCGGTGATGGGCACCGTCATCGCTGTCGGCGGCGCGGCCGCGACTGCGTGGTTCGTCAGCCCTTCGCCCGCAGATGAGGCCGCGGCGATGGGCGCGCCTCGGTTCGTCTGGCCGCGCGGCATCATCTTGCTAATCGGCCTGGTGGGCTTCGCCGCCATCTTTGTAGAGACGGCCGGCAACGACTGGTCGGCCGTCTATATGCACTGGGTCCTGCACGCAAGCCAGGCGAAGGCAGCACTCGCGACCGGGATCTTCGCCGGGTCGATGGCTGGCGGGCGACTATGCGGCGATGCATTGATCCGCCGCATCGGACCGCGCCTCTGCGTGCGGATCTGCGGGCTACTCGGGACGGCCGGCTGCCTGCTGGTGGCGGTCAGCACGAACTGGGGCCTGGCGCTGGCCGGGTTCCTGCTCATCGGCATCGGCGTATCCGTAGTAATTCCGCTGGTATTCGCGGCCGCCGGGAACTCCGGTCCGAGCCCTGCTCTCGGCGTGGCCGGGGTGGCCACCATTAGCTATGGGGCCGGTCTGGCTGCTCCCAGCGCCATGGGCGGGATCGCGAGCCTGTCTTCGCTACGTGTGGCATTCGCCGTCGCGGCGCTGATCGCGTTCGCGGTGGCGGCCGGAGCGGGCCTGCTACAGCGACCACTCCGCCCGGCAGTGGGGTCCGAGCCTGCGCCGGAAGAGGCGGTCAGAAGAAGATCAGTTTGACCGCCGAGATGACGCCGATCAGCACGACGAAGACGCGCAGGGCGAGCGGGGGCAGTCGTCGGCCGAATCTGGCGCCGAGGAAGCCGCCCGCCGTCGAGCCGACGGCGATGAACAGCACGGCCAGCCAGGCCACGTGGGCGAAGATGATGTAGACCACGGCGGCGGTGCCGTTCACGATCGCGACCAGCACGTTCTTCGCCGCGTTGACCCGCTGGATGCTCTCGTCCAGGAACGTGCCGAGCAGGCCGATGACGAGTACCCCTTGCGCCGCACCGAAGTAGCCGCCGTAGGCCGCCGAGGCGAACACGCCCGCGCCTAGCACCGGGCCCGTCCTCTCCTGGCCTTGCGTCTCGTCCGCGGTCAGCTCAGCGCGCCGCGCGCGCCGGGCGACGATCCGGCTGCTGAGCCACGGCTGAACGAGGACGAGGACGCAAGAGATGAGGATCAGCACCGCCACGATTGGCTTGAAAGAGGACGAGGGCAACGAGAGCAGCGCGGCCGCACCAGCGATAGAGCCCGCCGCCGCGACGATGCCCAGCTTGTACAGGCGGGATCGCTGACCTGCCAGCTCGCGCCGGTAGCCGATGGCGCCGCTGATGTTTCCGGACACCAGACCGACGTTGTTTGAGACATTGGCCACCACCGGCGGGAAGCCGAAGGCAAGCAGCGTCGGAAATGTGATGAGCGAGCCGGACCCCACGATGGCGTTGACCGCACCGGCCGCTAGCCCAGCCCCGAGGATCGCGAGCGACTCAGGCGGGCCCACGTGTTCCTCGCATGACCTTGATCGTAAATGAGGGCCCGAGCCGGCGCACCGTGAGCCGGGCCACACAGGACCTAGGCTGGCTGCCGTCCGTCAGGCGTCCGGCATGGCGAGCGCGGACCAGCGCGATGCCCTGCGCTCCACCTGCAGCGGTACGCCAAAACACCGAGACAGGTTCCGGCTGGTGAATACCTCGGGGAGCGGCCCGGCCGCCAGGACACTGCCGCGCCGCATTAGCATCGCGTGCGTGAACCCCTCGGGAACCTCCTCCACGTGGTGGGTAACCAGGATCATCATCGGGGAGCGCGGATCGCGTAGGACCCCGGCGATCCGCTGCAGCAGTTCCTCCCGGCCGCCTAGGTCGAGACCGGCGGCGGGCTCATCGAGTAGCAGGAGCTCGGGGTCGGCCATGAGCGACCGCGCGATCTGCACGCGCTTGCGCTCGCCCTCTGACAGCGTGCTAAAGCGACGCCGGATCAGGTGCGCGCAGCCAAGCGCGTCGAGCAGCTCGACAGCCCTCGTCACGTCGGCGGAATCGTAGTCCTCGGCGTCGCGTCCGAGTATCCCGTAGGACGCGGTCAGCACCAGGTCGATGACCTTCTCCTGCACGGGCACCTGGTCTGCGATGGCCGAACTCGACATGCCGATCCGGGTCCGCAAGTCGCCGATATCGGCGGCATACAGCGGCTCGCCGAGGACTTCGACGGAGCCATGCGTTGGGGGCAGCAACGTCGCGACGACCTGTAGCAATGTAGTCTTGCCGGCTCCGTTTGGCCCGATGATCACCCAGCTCTCGTCGCTGTACGCAGTCCACGTAATGTCGCGAAGCAGCATCGACCTGTCGTATCGGACCCCCACCCCGCGCAGCCGCAGTACTTCAGCCGCCATCCGGACTTCGGCCGCCATCCGGTTCCCTTCGAGCGCCACCATTTCAGCTCGAACTTACGGTATGCCGCGGGGTGGCGGTGGTCAGCCGCCAACGTGGCGGACAGCGAACAGGGCCGCTTGCGTCCTGTCCGCCACGCCGAGCTTGGCGAGGACACTGCTCACGTGCGCCTTGACTGTCTTCTCCGAGATGTTCAGCAACCTGGCGATCTCGCGGTTCGATCGGCCGTCAGCTAGTAGCGCCAGGACCTCCCGCTCCCGGCCTGTCAGCGAGCGCATGCCGCGCGACTGCGGGCCTGGCCGTGCCGCCACGAGCCCGGCAGCATCCGGCGCGAGCACGGTGTGCCCGTCGTGGACGGAACGGATCGCCCGGATTAGAGCGTCTGGATCCACATCCTTGTACAGGAAGCCTGCGGCGCCCGCCTGGAGTGCGAGCGTCGGGCCGGTCGGGCCGGCTGTGCTGGTCAGAACCAGCACGCGTGTCCCCGCGCCGTGGGCGCGGAGTTCGCCTAGTACTCCGAGCCCGTCAAGCCCAGGGAGTTTCAGGTCGAGTAGCAGCACGTCCGGGGCGAGCTCCAGGGTCAGTCTGACGGCCGAGTCGCCATCGCTGGCCTCGCCCACCAGCTCGAAATCGTCCTGGACCTCGAGCAGCACGGCGAGGCCCTGCCTGACCACCGGGTGGTCGTCTGCGATCACGACGGTGATCGGAGCAGCGCCGCGGCCGCTCATGCCCGATCCGCCCCCGTCTGATCGTCCGCCACCCGGCGGGATGACGTCGGGACGGTGAGCCGGACGCTAGTTCCCGCGCCCTTGGCCGACGTGACAGTCAGCTTCCCGCCCACAGTCCGCGCTCGCTCGCGCATCGACGTGAGACCCAGCCCTGCCTGGGGCACGCCCGGGTCGAAGCCGACGCCGTCGTCGCGGACCTCTAGTACCACTGCGCGCCGACGGCATGACAGGGTCACTGTGACGTGCTCCGCGCCTGAATGGCGCAGGGCGTTACTGATCGCTTCCTGGGCAACTCGGTAGATGGCAGTGTCCTGCTGTGGCTCAAGCGGTGGCAGCTCTGCCGCCTGCACGGCAACGTCGGTACCATGCGTCCGGCCTGCGAGCACCGCGTAGGCGCGAACCGAGCTGACCAGGCCGCCGGCAGCGAGTTCAGGGGGCGTCAGCCCGTCGATCACCGCCCGCAGCTCCGCGTGCGCCTGGCCGGCCAGCTCAGCGATGCTCTCCATCTCCTCGATCGCCCTCGCCGCGTCACGCTCGACCAGGATGGCGGCCGCCCGTGCCTTGGCCCGAACGCTGAAGAGCTTCTGGGATACCGCGTCGTGGAGGTCCCTGGCCAGCCGCGCTCGTTCTTGCAGCACAGAGAGCTCGCGGCCGCTCTCATACAGGCGCGCATTCGTCAGGGCGATAGCGGCGTGCGCGGCGAACAAGCCGACTACCCGCTCGTCCTGCTCGGTGAAACCACCGGGCACCGTCTTGCACGCGGCGAAGATGAAGCCCAGGACGTTATCGCCGTCCCGGATCGGTACACCAAGGACATCAGTGAGCTCGGGGTGCGCCGCAGGCCAGCCCCAGAATCGCGGATCCTTGCGAATGTCGGCGAGTCTGAGCGGCTTGCCCTCCCGCAGCATCACCGCCAGCATCCCGTGCTGCCTCGGCAGCGGACCTATTGCCGCCTGCTCCCGGGCGGTCAGGCCGTCCACGACGAACTCGGCGAATGTGCCGCCCTCGCCGGGCACACCGAGCGCGGCATACCTGGCGCTCGCAAGCGACCGCGCCGCGCGCACTATCTTTCCGAGGACGTCGCGCACAGACAGCTGGCTGGAGACGGCCAGGACGACGGCGCTGACCTGCTCGAAGACGTCATCCGGGCCGCCGCTCGTGGTCGGCTCTTGAGCCTCGCCCATAGGACCGACCGTACCTGTGCGAGCCGCCCGGCGGATCCGGCTCGGGTCCTAGGACCATAGTCGCAGCCCCTCTGGGCTACAGCCCGATGCGCCAGGCCCGACGGCTGCCTAGCGTCGATGCCATGACTACTTCACGTGTAGCCGTCGTGACCGGCGCCTCGCGCGGTCTCGGCCGGGCCCTTGCCGACGCGCTCGCCGCATCGGGATACTCGCTGGTCATCGACGCCCGCGACGGCCTGGCCCTGGAAGCCTCCGCCGCGGCCATCCGAGCTCGGCACGACCTGCCGTTGCGGTCCGTGCTGGCGATACCCGGCGACATCACCGACCTGGCGCACCGGGCGGCGCTGGCGGCCGCGGCAACTGAGCTCGGCGGCGTGAGCCTCCTGGTGAACAACGCCGGGACGCTAGGCGCTAGCCCCCTGCCCGCGATGGCCGATTACCCGATCGGCGAGCTCCGGACGACGTTCGAGATCAACGTGGTCGCCCCGCTCGCGCTGACGCAGCTGCTTCTTCCCGACCTGCGCGGCCTGGGCGGCGCAGTTCTGACCGTCACATCCGACGCCGCGGTCGAGGCTTATGCGGGCTGGGGCGGCTACGGCGCAGCCAAGGCGGCGCTCGAGCAGGCCTGCAACGTCCTGGCTGCAGAGGAGCCAGCGGTCAGGGTGTGGCGGGTCGATCCCGGCGACTTGCGCACCCGCATGCATCAGCAGGCATTCCCAGGCGAGGACATCTCCGACCGGCCGCTGCCAGAGACAGTCGTGCCAGCGTTCGTGCGGCTCATCACGGAGCGGATGCCGAGCGGGCGATACCGCGCCGCGGAACTGATGCCTACGGCGGTCGCCGCAGCTGAGGCCTCGCAATGACGGCTACGATCGAGGCCTCGTCCATGGTTGAGACGACCGTGCGGTTCGAGCTGCGGCCTGAGCTTGAGGCGCATGAGCCGCCAGAGGCACGAGGCGCCAGCCGGGACGATGTGCGGCTGCTCGTCAGCCGGACCGCGGCCGCCGAACTGAGCGAGCATGCGTTCGCTGAGCTACCTGACCTGCTCCTGCCTGGTGACGTCGTCGTGGTGAACAACTCAGCCACGATCCCCGCAGCGGTGAACGTGCTGTCGGCTCCGGCCGATATCGGCCCATTGACCGTGCACTTCTCCACCGCCATGGTCACTGGCGAGTGGCTGGTCGAGCTACGGTCTGGGGCCGATCCGGTTCCGGCGCCGTTCGGCGGCGGCAGTCGCGGATTGCGTCTTGAGCTACCAGGAGGCGCAGCGCTGACGCTGACCGACAGATTCACGCAGCGCCTTTGGCTGGCCAGGCTCTCGACCGCTGTCATTCCGTACCTGCTCCGGCACGGCCATCCGATCAGGTACTCGTACGTGCCGCGGTCCTGGCCGATCGAGGCCTACCAGACCGTCTTCGCCACCATTCCGGGCAGCGCCGAGATGCCGAGCGCCGCGCGGCCCTTCACGCCGCAGATTGTCACCAGGCTCGTCAGCCGCGGCGTCGCTATCGCGCCGATCACGCTCCACACCGGCGTGTCATCACTCGAGGGCGGCGAGAGCCCTTATCCCGAGTCATACGATGTACCTGCCGCCACCTCTCGGCTCGTGAACCTGACCAGGCAGTCCGGTGGGCGCGTCATCGCCGCCGGGACCACTGTAGTTCGGGCCCTGGAGAGCGCCGCGCTAGCGACCGGACCGACGACCGACGGCGTGGTGGCGGCGTCGGCAGGCTGGACGTCGCACGTGGTCACCAGGGAGACCGGGGCGGCCGTCGTGGATGGTTTGCTCACCGGCCTGCACGAGCCGCTGTCCACGCACCTGTGGATGCTTGCCGCCTTTGCCGACGATTCCCTGCTCAGCCGCGCTTACGAGGTCGCCGCGGCCCACGGCTACCGGTGGCACGAGTTCGGCGACGTGCACCTCTTGCTGCCCTGATGCTGCCACGGAGGCAAGCCGTGGAGGCGGCCACGGGGCCGCCGAGAGCGCAGCCCCAGCGCACCCGGCTGCCTGCACCCTCTCATCGCTAGATAGCGTTAACAGCGCTATGTCCGGTCCCCAGATGACCCTGCTGGTCACGCTGACCGGCCGAGATCGGCCGGGAGTTACCTCTCGGCTGTTTACCGTGCTTTCCGGCCACGAGCTGGCGGTGCTCGACGTCGAGCAGGTCGTGATACGCGGCCGCCTGGTGCTCGGCGTGCTGCTGTCGGCAACCGGCGCGCCTGACCTGTCGTCGATTCATCAGCAGATCACATCGTTGGCCGCCGACATGGGGATGGAGGCCGAGATCACGATGGGCTCCGGGGAAGCAGCCCACCGGGTGCGCGGCCGGTTGCATGTGACCATGCTCGGCGGGCCGCTGCTGCCGGCTGCGATCGCAGCCATCGCCGGCCGCATCGCGGCGAACGGCGCGAATATCGACCGGATCGGCCGGCTAGCGAACCGGCCCGTTACTTGCATCGAGTTTGAGGTGTCCGGGGCCGATCCAGTCGCGCTGCGGACCGCGCTGGCGCGCGAGTCCGTCGAGCTCGGTGTCGACGTAGCCGTGCAGCGGGCCGGTTTGCACCGCCGGGCGATGCGGCTTGTGGTCATGGACGTCGACTCCACGCTGCTCCAGGACGAGGCCATCGATCTGCTTGCAGCCCGGGCGGGCCGAGCGACCGAGGTGCGGGACATTACGGCGGCTGCCATGCGAGGCGAGCTCGACTTCGCCGAGTCGCTGCACCGGCGCGTCGCGCTGCTGGCGGGGATGGATGCGTCTGTCATCGACGAGGTGCTCGCGGTGCCGCGGCTCGCCCCGGGCGCCAGGACGCTGATCCGGACGCTGAAGCGCCTCGGCTATCGGTGCGGCGTTGTGAGCGGAGGGTTCACGCAGTTCACGGACTGGCTGACCGTCGAGCTCGGACTGGACTTCGCCGAGGCGAACACCCTGGAGATCGCGGCTGGCAAACTCACTGGCCGCGTCCTCGGTCAAGTGGTTGACCGGGCCGGGAAGGAACGCGCGCTGCGACACTTTGCCGCCAAGGCTGGCGTCCCGCTCAGCCAGACGGTGGCCGTCGGCGACGGAGCCAACGACCTGGACATGATCTCGGCCGCCGGGCTGGGCATCGCCTACAACGCCAAGCCCGCGGTCCGGGACGCCGCTGACACCTCCGTCAGCGTCCCGCATCTCGACGCGATCCTGTATCTGCTCGGCATCAGCCGCGACGACGTCGAGGCTGCTGACGAGGAGGATCCGGCCCTGGTAGCCAGCACGCTCGGCGGGTCGCAGCCCTAGGGCGCGTTGGCGCTGCCCGCTGCGTCGTGCGGTGTCCACGACGCAATCAGCTCGCCGCTGCCGGCCGTCATATCCGACCAGCTTGACGGCACCCGGATCACCGCGATCGCGGCGGTCGGGAAGGCAGGCTCGGTACCGGTGAGCAACGCCACGAGTTCGGCCGCGGCCGGGTTGTGCCCGATGTACAGCACCGTCGCGACCCGGTCGCTGGTCTCCCCGACAATCTCGGCCACGTCCTCGCTGTCGGCGTCGTAGAGGCGCGGCTCGGCGACGAACTCAGGCGTCGGGACGGCGGAGTCAGCCAGCAGGGTCGCCGAGACGTGCTGCCAGGTCTGCCGCGTGCGCCTGGCGGCCGAGCACAATACCAAGCCCGGAATCAGCCCGCGAGCAGCGAGCCACCGGCCCGCAGCCGCGCTGTCGCGCTGGCCGCGCGGCCGCAGCGCTCGCTCAAAGTCCGGGCCGCCCGGCAGCTCACCTGCCTTGGCGTGCCGCATCACGACCAGCGAGTGGCCCCGCACCCGCAGCAGCCTAATCCCGGGATTAGCAAACAACGACAGCGGGCGGCGGATCAGATCCGCCGCCCGCTGACTGGCGTGTTCGGTGCCGGCGGGAGGTGCGCCGGCCGTGAGTCAGCCGAGGATGCTGCCACGCCTGTTCAGGCGGTCACCTTGTCCACCGGCGTCTTGGCCTCGTTGCCACCCGCAGAAATGCTGGTCGACCTGCGCTTGGAGATGATGATTGCGCCGGCCACGATGGCGACGGCGACGATCGATACGCCCGCCCGCAGGCCGGGGTTGTCGCTGTACTGCACCACGCTGGTGGCGATGAGCAGCGAGACCAGGTTCATGACCTTGATCAGCGGGTTGATGGCCGGGCCCGCGGTGTCCTTGAACGGATCGCCAACCGTATCGCCGATCACGGTAGCGGCGTGGGACTCGGAGCCCTTACCGCCGAAGTGACCGTCCTCCACCAGCTTCTTGGCGTTGTCCCAGGCGCCGCCGGAGTTCGCCAGGAACACCGCCATGAGCGCGCCAGCCGCGATCGCGCCGGCCAGGAACGAACCGAGCGGCGCGTAGCCGAACGCGAAGCCCACCGTGATCGGCATCAGCACCGCCAGCAGGCCCGGAGTTGCCAGCTCGCGCAGCGAGTCCCTGGTGCAAATGTCCACCACGCGGCCGTACTCCGGCTTCTCGGTGTAATCCATGATGCCGGGGTGGTTGCGGAACTGATCGCGAACCTCCATCACGACTCGCCCGGCCGCGCGGCCCACCGCCATGATCAGGAGGCCCGCGAAGAAGAACACCACGGACGCGCCGATGATGAGCCCGAACAGGTCATTCGGCGCGTCGATGCCCAGGCTGAAGCCATGCAAGTGCTTGACGATGAGCTCGGCCGTCACCTGGGTGCGGAACGCTCCGAATAGCGCCGTCGCAGCCAGCACGGCGGTCGCGATCGCGATGCCCTTGGTGATCGCCTTCGTCGTGTTGCCCACGGCGTCCAGCCTGGTGAGGACCTGCGCGGCCTCGCCTTCGACCTCGCCGGACATCTCCGCGATGCCCTGCGCATTGTCGGAGACCGGGCCGAAGGTGTCCATTGAGACGATGACGCCGACCGTGGTCAGCAGGCCCGTCCCAGCCAGCGCCACCGCGAACAGCGCGATCGTGGCGTTGCCGGTACCCAGGAGGAAAGCGACATAGACCGCGCCGCCGATGAGCAGCGCCGAGTAGACAGCCGATTCAAGCCCAACGGCGATGCCGGACAAGATCACGGTCGCAGGCCCGGTCACCGAGCTCTCGCCGATCTCCCTCACCGGCTTGCGGTTGGTCTCGGTGAAGTAGCCAGTTAGCAGCTGGATTGCGCTCGCCAGGACGAGGCCGACGACAACGGCGCCAATCGCCAGGAACCGCGGGTTGCCGCCGTGGTGCAAGATCGCCGAGTCGGTGATTCCCTTCAGCCCGCTGAACTTGCTCGGCAAAAAGACGAAGGAGGCGATGATCACCAGCACGAGCGAGATCACCGCCGAGGCGAAGAAGCCGCGGTTGATCGCCGTCATGCCGCTGCGGTCGTTCCGGCGCGGGGCGACGAGGAAGATGCCGACGATCGCCGTGATCACGCCGATCATCGGCACGATAAGCGGGAAGACCAGGCCGTCGGAGCCGAAGGCCGCCTTGCCGAGGATCAGGGCCGCGACGAGCATCACCGCGTACGACTCGAAGAGGTCGGCGGCCATGCCGGCGCAGTCGCCGACATTGTCGCCGACGTTGTCGGCGATCGTCGCGGCGTTGCGCGGGTCGTCTTCTGGAATGTGCTTCTCGACCTTGCCAACCAGGTCAGCGCCGACGTCAGCGGCCTTGGTGAAGATCCCGCCGCCGACCCGCATGAACATGGCCAGCAGGGCAGCGCCAAAGCCGAAGCCCTCGAGGACGCTCGATGCGTTGGCCCGGTACAAGATCACGACGATGGCGGCACCGAAGAGCCCGAGCCCGACCGTGAACATGCCGGCGACGCCACCGGTGCGGAACGCGATCCGCATGGCCGGGCGCTCGCCGGCCTCCTTAGCCGCCGCCGCCACGCGGACGTTGCCACGGACAGCCAGCCACATGCCGGTGAAGCCGGTGGTCGCCGAGAACAGGGCTCCCACCAGGAAGAAGATGGAGCGCCCGAACCGCACAGATTCATTGACCGCGGGGAGCACCAGCAGCACGAAGAAGATCAGGATGACGAAGACGCTGAGCGTCCTGAACTGCCGGCGCAGGTATGCAGCCGCACCTTCCTGGACCGCCCTGGCGATCTCCTGCATCTTGGGAGTTCCCTGGCTGGCCGCCAGCACGTCGCGGACCAGCCAGCCGGCGACGGCCAGCGCCATCAGCGCGATGACCGCCACGACGGCTACCCAGGCCAGGTTGCCCCCGGTTACCGTGGGAGCCCCTCCTCCCAGGGCGAAGTTGTGCATTAATCCGTCCTCCTTGACAGGGGCTTACAAGCTTGTACCGAGCGCATGTGCGCTGCACTGTCTCGGCGGCGAGTCCGCTGCGGTCCGGCCCTGGCGGCCGTAACGAAGCACGGCTCACCCGACACACGACGTGCGGAGTCTACGCATGACGGTAAGCGGATAGTAAATCGGGTGCGCTTACTTGCGTGGTCGCGACAGTTTTGTGACGTAACGGTTGCCCAGAGGTGACGGTCGCTGCCGATTGCGCGGAGCTCATCACGATGCGTTACCGCTAAGCACCGACCGACGGCCAGCTCATCCGGATACTCGTGCCAGCGGCCGTCTCGCTGATGTGAACCTCGTCAGCAAGGCCTTCGATGACGGCGATGCCGAGGCGCGCAGGCAAGCCGCCGTTATGGTCCGCGCTCAGACCGCCCGCAGCCTCTCCAGACCCGGCCTGACCTGCGGGAGAGCGCGCATCCGGCGCGCAGTTGTCGGTGACCTCGACCTCGAAACGCCCGGCCAGATCGGTGAGCGCCAGCCTGACCGGCTCTGCTGGACAGTAGAGCTGGTGGCCTTCCACGGCCCGGGAGCAGGCCTCTCCCACCGCAAGCCGCACCTCATCGAGGAGGGACTCGTCAACGCCGCTGCGCCTGGCGACTGCCGTGGCCACGAGCCTCGCGGTCCGGACGTGCGCCGGAAGCGCCGTAAAGCTCAGCTCGACTGTCGCCATGCCAGTGTCACCTGAATCCGGGTCACCTGAGTCTGACTGCCGCTCCACCATGGTCGGGCGAGTTAGCGGCCTACTTCTCCGCCCGGCGTGCGGCGATTGCCTCGTCGACGGTGTCGTGGATGCCGAATACCTTGGTCAGGCCGGTGATCCGGAAGATCTTCAAGATCCGCTCTTGAGTGCACACGAGGTCCAGAGAACCGTCGTGCGCGCGGACGCGCTTCAGCCCGCCGACGAGCACGCCTAGCCCAGTGGAGTCGAGGAACTCGACCTTCTCCATATTCACCACGAGCTGGTAGAAACGGCTGTTGACCAGCTCGATGAGAAGTTCACGCAAGCGCGGAGCGGTATAGACGTCGATCTCGCCTTCTACGTCGACGATCTCGATTCCATCCTTGCTGTGGTGGTCCAGCTTCAGGTCCACAAATCCTCCAGCGCCTTATGGCGATCATGTCTAGCGGCGGCCGGGTTTTCCGTGCCGGTCGTTGCCCAGCCCCTTGAAGCACAGCCTGTCATGCGGGGGTTTGCTTCTAGTGCCCCGAGGGCAGCGCAGCATGCCCCTTGTCGGGCATTCAACCACGCCATGCAGTTATTCCTATACCAGATCGCCGTGGCAGGCACCTCCGGCCATGCGACACACTGGGATCCGATGGTTTGGGTACCGCCGCCCGCCGCCGGCGAGCCACTGCTGCCCGGTCCTCGTGGCGAGGCTGACGACGCCGGATGGTCTCGCACGGCTCGCGCCGGCCCGGCTGCCATCATCGCGGCCGGGGCCGACGCCGGCCGGCTGACGTATATGACCACGCTGCCCGGCCGGGCCGGCCAGCGCGCAGACTGGCCGGGCTGGGTGCCAGCGGAGCTCATCAGCGCGCTGGCGGGCCGGGGCATCACGGGCCCCTGGCTCCATCAGGCCGAGGCGGCCGACCTCGCCCATTCGGGGCAAAGCGTCATAATCTCGACAGGCACCGCCTCCGGCAAGTCGCTCGGCTACCTGCTGCCTGCGCTCGCCGCCGTCATGGGCGGCGGCACGGCGCTGTATCTCGCGCCCACTCGGGCGCTGGCCGCGGACCAGCTGAAGCTGATCCGCTCCCTCGGCCTTGACCGGGTCCGGGCCGCCGTGGTCGACGGCGATACACCCTGGACAGAGCGCACCAGGGCTCGCTCGCACGCGAACTACTTGCTGACCACGCCCGACATGCTGCACCAGTCGCTGCTGCCCTGGCATTCCCGCTGGAACGGGTTCCTCCGGCGGCTGCGCTTCGTCATCGTCGATGAGTGCCACACCTACCGCGGCGTCTTTGGTTCGCATGTAGCCCACGTGTTGCGCCGGCTGCGCCGGGTCGCCTACCACCACAGCGCCACTGAACCCGTCTTTGTCCTGGCGTCAGCGACCATCAGCGAGCCGGCCCGGTGCGGCGCGCAGCTGACGGGACGCAATGTCGTCGCCGTGCGCACCGACGGAGCGCCGGCCGCGCCGTTGACCTTCGCCCTCTGGGAGCCCCCGCTGACGGGAGCACGCGGCGAGGCTGGCGCACCGGTCCGGCGCGCGGCCACGAGCGAGGCCGCCAGGCTGCTAGCCGAGCTGGTAGGCCGTGAGGTCGCGGCGCTGGTATTCGTTCGATCGCGGCGTGGCGCGGAGTCCGTGGCGCAAGCCGCCCGCCGCCATCTAGCCGAGACGTGGTCGGCCGACGCCGCGGAGCGCGTGGCGGCATACCGATCCGGCTACCTGCCTGAGGAGCGCCGGGCCCTGGAAGATGCGCTGCGCACCGGAGAGATCACCGGCCTGGCCGCCACGAATGCGCTGGAGCTCGGCGTGAACGTGACTGGCCTGGACGCAGTCCTTATGGCCGGATGGCCTGGCACGAGGGCCGCGCTCTGGCAGCAAGCGGGTCGCGCCGGGCGCGCCGGGCGAGAGGCATTGGCAGTTCTCATCGCTCGTGACGATCCGCTGGACACGTACCTGGTGCATCATCCGGAGGCGCTGGTTGGCGCCCCAGTCGAGGCGACTGTGCTCGACCCCGACAACCCGTACGTGCTGACGCCCCACCTGTGCGCCGCGGCGGCAGAGCTGCCACTCACTGCACACGACCTGGCCAGCTTTAGCCCGACCGCCGGGGCGCTGGCGGACCGCATGGCCGTCGGCGGCTTGCTCCGCGGCCGGGGCGGGCGGTGGTTCTGCACGCGCCAGGGGCTCACCACCAGGGCCGGCCTGCGGGGGACCGATGGATGGCCGGTGCGCATCGTCGAGCTTGCAACCGGCCGCCTTGTCGGCACCGTGGACGAGCCCTCCGCACACTTCCTCGCTCATACGGGCGCTGTCTATCAGCACCAGGGCGAAACCTACCTCGTCACCAAGCTGGACCTGGCGGAGCGTATCGCCCTGGTCGAGCTGGCCGATCCCGGCTATGCAACGGTGGCGCGCGAGATTACGTCCGTGGAGCTCGTCAGCGAACTGGCGCGGACCGAATGGGGATCTGCGCTCATCTGCTTCGGTGATGTGCTGGTGACTCGTCAGGTCGTGTCGTATGCCCGCCGCAGGGCGGAGACCGGTTTGCTCCTGGGCGAGGACGTGCTCGACCTGCCGGAGCGGCGGCTCCCTACCCGAGCCGTCTGGTGGACGATCTCAGCCGAGCAGCGTGCAACACTGGCAAGTGCCGGGCTGGACCTGGGTGGCGCCGCGCACGCCGCCGAGCACGCCGCCATCGGCTTGCTTCCGCTGGTTGCCGCCTGTGACAGGTGGGATGTCGGCGGCGTGTCGGCCGACCTGCACCCGGCGACCGGCAGGCTCACGGTCTTTGTCTACGACGGTCACGCGGGTGGTGCCGGGTTCGCCGAGCGCGGGTTCGCCACCGCCGCCGCGTGGCTTACGGCGACAGCCGATGCCATTGCTAGCTGCGAATGCGCGGCTGGCTGTCCGTCGTGCATTCAGTCGCCGAAATGCGGAAATGGAAATCACCCGCTGGCTAAAGCCGATGCTGTGACATTGCTGCGCGCCTTGCTGGCTGGCGCTGCGGGAGACGTGCGGGCACTTGACGGCGAGTCCGCGGGAAGTCAAGGCGCGAGTCAAGAGGCGGCGGCCGGCGCCGCTACTGAAATGAGCGCCCAGGGGCGGTAACCGCTTAACTGAGGCTGGACATGGGGCGACCCCCGTCGGGGGGGAGAACGGGGGTCGCCATACGGTCCGGCTCCGGGGGGGCAGAGCCGGGTCCGTTACTCGAGAAAGCCTAGTTGCATTCCGGGCAAGTTACCAGCCGGTCACGCCGAACCGCAAAAGGATCCGGTGTCTTCCCCTATGCTGCCGGACCGTGGGTGCTTCCGTCGAGAGCAGCGGCAGAACTACCGCCGCTTTCTTTGACCTGGACAAGACCATCATCGCGCGGTCAAGCACGCTTGCGTTCGCGCCATCGTTCTACCGCCACGGACTGATCACGCTCAGTCAGGTTTGCCGCGGCGCTATGGCGCAAATCACATTCCGTCTCGCGGGCGCGAGTCACAGCCGGATGGAGCGCATCAGGGATCAGGTCAGCGCGCTGTGCTGCGGCTGGCAGGCAGACTTGGTGGCCCAGATTGTGACTGACGGCTTGCGCCAGGCCATTGTCCCGCATGTCTACAGTGAGGCTCGGACGCTTCTCGCCCGCCACCAGCGAGATGGGCACGACGTCATCATTGTGAGCACGTCGGGGCAGGAGATCGTCGGGCCGATTGGTGCGATGCTCGGCGCCACCCAGGTCATAGCCACTCGGCTGGCGGTGGCCGACGGCCGTTATACCGGCGGCGTCGATTTCTACGCTTACGGTCAGGCAAAGGCTGATCACGTCCGCGCGCTGTCGGCCGAGCGCGGGTATCAGCTCAGTGACTGCTTCGCCTACACCGACTCGGTCACTGACCTGCCACTACTTGAGCTCGTTGGCAACCCGTACGTCGTGAACCCAGACCGCGCGCTCCGCCGGGTGGCGCGGGCGCGACAGTGGCCCGAGCTGACGTTCCGGGAGACCGGCACGGCCGCCCTGGGCGGGCCAGGTGCCACCACGACCACAGACAGTGACGTCGTGGCATAGAACCTGGGTGATCGATTGAGATAACGAATCGATCACGTTGGGGTCTTTTCAAAGCGGGAGAACCCCAGTAGAAAGGAATCACGGACCGCTGGTCCGTACACGGCAGCAGGGTACCCACGCGCGACCAGCCGCGGGAGGCGTGCCGTGGCAGGCGAATAGTGGCCGCAGCAGCGCCAATATCGAGGAACGGGGCGCAGACCATAGTCCGCCTACCACGGCAGTGAAGGTGCACGCTTGGTAGCCCGGCTCGACGTGTCCACGCGACGGCGCCCCAGACCGGGGCGCCGTTTGCTATATATAAGGACGCTCGGGTCTAGTCGTGTAAACCTGGGCCAGCCCGTTAAATCCCTGCGAATCGCCTTGGTTACGCGCCTTTCAAGGGCGGCAATATCCAATTGACCGATGCCGGCTCCGGACGCCGCTGGCCATAAGCAAGACTTTGACTTGGCACGCGTGACTTGACAGGCGTGAAGAGAGGGAGGAACCCATGGCCGATCCCGCGGTCAGGCGCACGTCCTCAGGCGTGGCTGATCAGTCCATCGGCGATCTCGTCTCCGTGGCGGCCAGGGATATTTCGCAACTGGTCAGGTACGAACTCGACCTCGCCAAGCTCGAACTGAAGGACGACGCAAAGCGCGTCGGCATCGGCGCAGGGCTCCTTGGCATCGCCTTGTTCGCGGCCTGCCTCGTGCTCATGCTCCTGTCCTTCGCGTTCGCCTACGGCCTGAATACGCTCGGCATCTGGCTCTGGGCCTCGTTCCTGATCGTGGCGGGAACATGCGTCCTGATCATCGGTGGCGCGGCCCTCATCGCATGGCGCCTGGTGCGCAACGTAACGGGCATGCGCAAGACCCGGACCACCCTGGCCGAAGACGTGTCGCTGCTACGTCACCGCAAGCCCGCGACGGCACCGAGTAGCGCGGGCAAAGCCGGGTAGCCGATGACAGCGCACGGCAATGCGCCCATCTACCTGGCCGGGCCATGGTCCCACCGATCGGTGACGGCGAACGGGACCAGGTTCCACGTCGCCGAGAGTGGCGACGGGCCGCTCGTGCTGCTCTTGCACGGGTTTCCCGAGTTCTGGTGGACGTGGCGGCAGCAGCTCAGCTCGCTCGGTGCGGCCGGATTCCGGGCCGTTGCGCCTGACCTGCGCGGATACGGCGCCAGCGACAAGCCGCCCCGTGGCTACGACTTGGTGACGGCGGCGTCTGACGCAGCCGGCCTGGTGCGCTCCCTCGGCGAGGCCAATGCCATCGTTGTCGGGCACGACTGGGGCGGCCTGATCGCGTGGACGATGGCGACCTATTACCCGAAGGTTGTCCGCAGGCTCGCCATCGTGTCGATGCCGCATCCGCTGCGGCTGCGGGCCGCCGTCCTGGCCGCGCCCCTGGCACAGGCCAAGAGCATGAGCTATGCGCTGGGATTCCAGCTCCCGATGCTGCCAGAGCGGCGCCTGCTGAAGGACGGCGCGCAGCGCGTGGGCAAGCTGCTCAGTGACTGGTCGCGCCCGGGCTGGCCTGACCCAGACACCGAGCGCCGCTACGAAGAGGCGATGTGCGTCCCGTCCGTAGCGCATTCCGCGCTTGAGTACCACCGCTGGTACCTGCGGTCCCGATTCCGCCCCGACGGCATCGCGTACACGCGAATGATGCGATCACCGATCCAGGCACCTACATTGCACCTGCACGGCGCGCTTGACCCGTGCGTGCTGCCGAGCGCGGCCCGTGGGTCTGGCGTGCACGTCGAGGCGCCATACCGGTGGCGACTGCTCGACGGCGCCGGTCACTTCCCGCATGAGGAGGTGCCCGACCGCTTCGACCTGGAGCTCAGGGCCTGGCTGGCCGACCCCGAGCCCGAGCGCTAGCAGTGACTGCGCAGCTCGGCCGCGACAGCGGACCGGACGACCGGGACCGCGACCGGGACCGGGACGCCAGCGGGCGGGCGAGGAACGCCCGACCGCGCGATTCGCTCGGGCGGCCGCTGCCCAGGTCCGAGGTCACTGAGCCGACGATTGCCGACGAGCCGACCTTGCCGGCCGCGCAGGCACTGGCCGCCGCGCAGGATCTGCTCGACACCGGGCGGCCATTTCACGCCCACGAAGTGCTCGAAGCTGCCTGGAAGGCGGCACCGACCCCGGAACGCGACCTGTGGCAGGGCCTCGCGCAGATAGCTGTCGGGCTGACCCATGCACTGCGCGGCAACGCCCGCGGCGCGACGGCGCTGCTTCGCAGGGGATCGGACCGGCTCGACGGATATCCCAGTCCTGGTCCCCACGATGTTGACGTCGACGGCGTCACGCACGCGAGCCGAGCTCTCGCTGACCGCATCGAGGCGACTGGGCTCACCGGCCTCGACGCCGCGTTCCTGCGGATCCGCCTGCGCATCGACCGGTCGACGCCCGGCGTCGGCTAGCCGTTCTGGCAGCCCTCAGTGGAAACAGGGACTGTCTCGCTGCGGCCAGTCGCGACATCGCTGGCTACCTCGCCCGTCGTCAGCGCGTAGCCCGTGTTCGGCAGGGAGGTCGACGCGGCGAAAACCACGCCGTAGACCTGGCCGCTCGGCGACACGAGCGGACCGCCGGAGTTGCCGGGCTCGATCTGCGCCCTGATCGGGTAGATCTGCCGGTTCACGAAATTGGTCTGATAGATGTTCGGCCCGTAGGCGGTCTCGCTGCGACCGATTCTGGCCGCGACCGGCTGCAGCGGCTGATCCAGCGGGTAACCCAGAACGATGGCGCTAGTCCCATCGGCTGCTGGCCCCGCGAAGTGCAGGGGACGCGCCGTCAGGCCCGGTACGTAGATCACGGCAAGGTCGCGCTGCGGGTCATAGAGGACGACCCGGCCGGGGTAGGGGCTGCCATTGGAATAGACCACAGGCCCGTTGGTGACGCCGGCGACGACGTGGGCGTTGGTCAGCACATGCTGCGGCGAGATGACGAAGCCTGAGCCCTCGATCCGCAGTGAACAGGACCTGGCGACGCCCAGGATCTTCACCACGCTCGGTTCGACCCTGGTCAATGCCGCAGACGTGAGCACGGTCTGGCTCGGCGGCGGCACGTTGGCACCGTTGTCGGCCCCGATGGCGCTGAATACCTGCGTAAACGGCCCGTTGGCTAGAAGCCGGCGCAGCTGCGGGAACACGGGAAGATAGAGCGTTTGACGCGGCATTACCCCGTCGACCGTCCGCAGTACCGCAGAGTTGTTCACCTGCCGGGAAATTGCCGGGAACGGCGCGTTGAGGACGAAAGAGCCGATGAGCCACGCGACGATCAACACGGCAGTGACGTTCACGGCAGCCCCGCCGAGCGAGTCCACCACGGTTGCGGGGCGCCCGGTCAGGCGCGACCGGACCGCGACGCCGACCCCAGAGGCCACCATCATGCCGAGCACGGCCATGCCGAAGACCACCAGGATGGCCAGGAAAGCCTGCCAGGACAGGCTCTTTGCCAGAGCCCGCGAGACGCTGGGCGCGATCACCGACCCAATCGTGACGCCAATGACGAAGCCCGCGAGGCTCAGCACGCCGATGATGAATCCCTGCCGGTATCCGGCAACAGCGAACGCCGCGATCAGCGCGATCAGTATCAGGTCCAGCAGGTCCCCGGGCACAGCATCAACTTATAGTGCAGCCGGCCCGATCGACGCCGCTCTCAACCACCAAGAGGCCTAGCCGAAGCACGGCGCTGCCTACTGGCCGGCCTCAGGCGTGCCCCGGGGCCAGCCCGCGGGCAATTCGTCTCCCGCGAGGTTCGTCAGGCGGGCCGAGTCCCACGGCAGTTCCCAGCCGCCGAGCGCTAGCAGCCGGTCCAGCACGAGCGCGGTGAACCCCCACACCGTCAGCCCGGCCACCCGGAAGGCGTAGCCCGGCTGACCGCCCGGATAGCGGATCAGGAGGCGGTTGGCGGGTGCGGCCAGGTCAGCGATCGGGACCCGGACGACGGCGGCGATCTCAGCTGGATCGCCAGGCTCGACCGCCACGGGTGTGTGCCACCAGCCGAGCACGGGCGTGACGCGAAAGTCGCTCCGCGGGATGTAGAGCTCCGGCATGATCGCCAGGATCCGCACGCCAGTTGGGTCGAGGCCGGTTTCCTCGGCTGCCTCGCGAAGGGCGGCGCGGACCGGGCCGCCGTCGGCGGCATCGATCGCCCCGCCAGGGAACGCGGGCTGGCCGGGGTGCTTCCGCAGGTCGGCCGCGCGCTCGATGAGCAGCAGGTCCGGTCCGTGCGGTCCCTCGCCGAACAGAACAAGGACAGCGGCCGGACGCCCCCCGTCCGCAGGCGGCTGCAGCGGTGGCGGCACGGTCAGGTCCGCTGCGGCCGCGGTGATCCTGGCCAGCCAGTCCGGCATGGCCGCTGGGTCATCAGCGGTCAAGAGAATGGCCCGGTCTTGACGAGCTTTCGCGCCGCGACGGGGTCAGTCGGGCCGGTGCCGAAGGCCGGGCACAAGGCGGCGATCCGGCAGGCGCCGCACGCCGGCTTGCGAGAGTGACAGACACGCCGGCCGTGCCAGATGAGCCGATGGGACAGCATCGTCCACTCCGCCTTCGGGACGAGGTCGCCCACCTCGTGCTCGATCTTCACGGGATCGCTTTGCTGCGTCCAGCCGAACCGCTGCGCCAGCCGCCCGAAATGCGTGTCCACCGTGATACCAGGCACACCAAACGCATTGCCGAGGACGACGTTGGCGCTCTTGCGGCCCACACCGGGTTGCGTGACCAGCTCCGCAAGCCGCCCTGGCACCTCTCCGCCGAACCGGTCGCACAGCGCCTGGCCAAGACCGATGAGGCTGGTGGTCTTGGCTCGGAAGAAGCCTGTGGACTCGATGATCTGCTCGACTTCCGCCCGATCGGCCCCCGCGTAGTCGGCAGCGGTGCGGTACTTCGCGAACAGCACGGGCGTGATCATGTTGACGCGCCGATCGGTAGTCTGCGCGCTCAGGATTGTCGCGACCAGAAGTTCGAGCGGATTGGTAAAGTCCAGCTCGCAGTGGGCATCCGGGTACAGCGCTGCGAGCTCGCGATTGATCCGCCGCGCCCGGCGGACCAGCGCGGTACGTGAGGGCGCAGGCGACGGCACCAGTCAAGCCTATGCAGCGACGGCCACCTATGCAGCCTCGGCCGCCACAGCGATGCTGTCCCGCCACGGCGGTGCCGCCCCCTCCGCGGTACCGACCCTCAGGCGGCCTTGGGGCCCTTGCCCAGAGCCGACGCACGGTGCAGGAGCGCGTCGGTAACCGTGCCGACCGTTCCGGACAGCCCAGTGCGGCCACGGCCCGGCGCGGCCCGGCGCATCGCCACCTCGGCGACGTTCATGGCCTCCGCGGTCAGCCGCCTGATCTCGTCGGAACTCAAGATCGCCTCGGCCGACGCCCGCAGCCGCTTGACGCCGTCTGGCCCGTCCTTGCAGCCTGCCAAGTAGCCGGCCACGAATCCAATGAGCGTTTCCATCGTCCTGCCTTGCCGTGTTGGGGGGATGAAAGCACGCGAGCTTCGCTGGTCGGACGCCGCCCGCATTGACGGCGTGTCGGCCGGCTACATCTCTCGAATTTCCAGGTACCGCTTGATGTCGGGCACTGACTGCACGATCGCCGCGATGAGGGCGGCCAGCAGGGCGGCTTTGATCAGCCTCGTGATCATCGCTCACCTCCTTCCGTTAATTCGGTACTCGTCCCGGGATGAGTCAGCGGCTCCACCTCGTCGGGCGCAAAGTAGAGGAACCGTCCGTGGTTGCGCTGGAGGTCGGCGGCCGGGTCATCGACCGGGGTCACGGCCAGGTGGACCTGGCCGTCCACGTCGAACAGAACGGCCTCGACGATCGCCTCGCGCCCGGTCAGGAAGAAGTCCTGCGCGTCAGACCGCCGCCTGCCCGGCCGCATCCGCACGCGCGAGTCACGGCTGATGCGGACGCCATCGATCACCACGTGGTCGGTCTCAGGCGACACGGAGGAGTCCGAACCCGGATCCCACCACGGCACCGAGGGCCTGGCAGTGACGTCATCGGCTGTTTCCTCAGCCGGAAGCCGCGCCATCGTACCGGCGGGGGCCGCACGAAGATACCGGATCGCGCCGTGCATCCGCTCGAGCATCTCCGGCGGCATGTCGTCCAGGCGGTCGATCAGCTCGGCCGCGCGTCCGTCCGTGACTCGCGCCTGGCGCTTCTCCGCGTCAGTGAGAGCCAGCGTGCGCAGGGTCAAGATTTCGTCGATCTCGGTGGCGTCGAAGAGGTCGCCAGCACTCTCGGCCGCTACGGCCGGGTGGTCGGACAAGATGATCGGCGAGGAGAGCATCAGGTCGGTGCAGTCGTCCGGGCCCGCAAGCACTGGCCACGTGCCGAGGTTCTGGCAGGCCGCGACGTCCGCCGCCGCCCATTCGGGCGGGTCAGTCATTGACAAGAACGTGCCCCCCGGCACGGCGATGAGGGAGTGCGCCGCGATCAGGGCACCGCGCAGGCCGTCGTCTCTGGTGCGCACCTCGCCCGGCAGCACCGTCGTGTTCTGCACATCGAGCCGGATGCGGAGCGCCTGGTACGGGCCCGCGACCTGGTCAGCGTGCAGCCGGATAACGCCGCGCAGTCCGGCCCGGCGACGGACGAGACGCCCGGCCAGCTGGCCGCGTGAGTCGGTCACATCCTCGATGCTCTCCCCCGCCGCAATCTCGAACTCGACACTGCGGTCGGCGGCGAGCAGATCGGACACCGCGGCGCGCACGCGCTGCTCGCGCTCGGTCGCCTCATCCCAGGCGGTGAACTCGGCACCGGCCACGGTCAGCGTGCCGACGTCGCGTAGCTGCCCGTCCGCTGGCGACATTTCCTGCACCAGGCGCCGCTGCAGATGCAGGAACCGGACGGTCACGTCCAGCTCGGCGTCGTTCCGGCACTCGAGCACGCACTCCGTCTGTGACGAACACGCCTCGTTCGGATCGACGCTGGCGTACGCGGGTGGCATCAGCACGCCGAACTGAAATCTGATCTGGTTCTTCTGCGCCGCCTGGTGGTACGGGTACAGCAAGTAACCCTCGTACAAGATCGCGTCCGCGACCCGGCGAGCATGATCCAGATGGTCGGCGCTCAACGTCATGCCGGATCCTCCGCGCGATCAGCCGCCTCGGACAGCAACGTGAGGATCGTTGCTTCCCAGGTTGGCAGCCCCTTGGCTGTCTTGAATCTCAGCAGGTCGTCGAATGTCTGCATGCTGAGCTTGATCCAGGCGGCGTTCGGGAAGTGCGCGTCGATCGCCTCTCGCCAGATGCTTATGGGCAGCCGGTAGCTGCACTCCTTACTCCAGGGCACCTGAGCGACCGACATCTTGCCGTCGGCGACGCTGAAAACCGTCCCGCTGAACAACAGCAGCAGCGGCACCTCACCGCTCTCGAGACCAGCGAAGTAGCGGGTGGCGCCTATCTCCATGTCGTAAGTGAGCGGCACGACCAGGTCCACGTCGGTGCTGCCGGTGAACCCGGGGACCATGGTCGACACGGTGGTGAACTGGAGCGGCTTCAGCGTGTCGGCCCACCGCTTCGTGTCGCCGAACAGGTCATTCAGCCGCTCGGCCTCCTCGTCGGTGTAGCGCCGCCGAGCAGGCTCGATCCGGATCTGGCAGCGCAGCGCGATGGCCTCGACTCGCAGGCCAGTCGTCTCACTGATGCGCAGGCTGAACAGCATCGACGGGTGCGCCGCGAACCTGTCCGCCCGGGCGCCGGCGCAGTCGAATACGAGGTCAGCCACCTAGTCCTCCGGGCTGAAGCGCCGGGCCCGGTGCCGCACCTCGGCCAGGAAAGCGGCGATGCTCGCGCGGGCCTCGGCCCCGCCGTCGAATCCTTGCCAGTGCAAGCGCATGCGCCCGGCCAGCTCATAGCAGGCGTCGACGGGAACGAGGTAGTAGGCGACGCCGTCGTCGGACCGGCTGATCAGCGCTGCCTCGACATCGTCGGCGGGCGCACCCAGCAGCGGATAGTCCGCCTTGAGCCGGTCCCATAGCTGGAGGTCGAGCCGGCACTCGGTGACGCCGGCCGGGCTCGGGTAGAAGCCGGTCAGCTGCCCGCCATCACGGGACGTGCGGAGGAAGAAAGCGAGGCCGACGGGGATCTCGAGCTGATCCCAGTCGGCCGGTGACATGACCCGGTCCGCGTCGTGCAGGTAGCGGTCGGGCACCGCCATGAAGCGGCCGCCTCCGGCACTGCGCTGGGTGAAGAGCAGGTAGCAGGCACGACACGCGCACATGAGCGAGGCATGCTGCAAGTCCGCGATATGGCCGTGCTCGAGGGCCACCTCGTTCGCGCACAGCTCGCACCGCTCGGGCGCGTCGGCTTGCTGGCCAGGAGCGGCGCGCTGGCCGGGAAGCTGGCCCATGGCGGACACAGCTTCCTTGGACAGCGCGAGCGGCGCCGCCGCAGGCGGGCGGGGCGCCTGGGTAACATCCCCGCCAGCGGCCGGCCGCACGAAGCGGCGCAGCCCGGTCTGCCCGGTCATGACGGCACCGCCTCGGGCACCGCGACGCGCACGCCCTGACTGTCAGCCAGCAGCGGCAGCGGATCGAGATGGCTGCTCGGGTCGTCGATGCCCTTGCCGGCCAGGCGCACGTCGTAGCGCACGCCGCAGCCGGGACACGTCAGCACCTCGCGGGCAAGGTCGCCGTCGGACAGCGACGAGCCGCACTGAGCGCACGCGTCCCGGTAGGCGTACATGGTGCCGCGGACGGAGCAGACTATTACTGGCGCGCCCGCTGCCGACGCGCTGACCGGCTTCGAGCTCGGCGGCCCTATGTTCGGCAAGGTCGCCCAGACGACCCCGTTCCCAGCCCGGTCTTGCGGTGTAGCCGGCCGCGGGCCGATTTGCAGGAGCGCCGGCCCGGCAGGCGCCGTGGTCACGCCTTCGACCACGACCTCGGAAACCTCCGGAGCGGCGTCCCGGACGGCGCCGGTGATGGCGAGCTCGACCGTGACAGTCGACGAGGGGCAGCCGTCGCAGCTGCCTGCAAGCTTGAGCCTGGCCACGCCGTCGACGACGCCGAGGTACTCGACGCCGCCGGCGTGCGAGCCGAGGTAGGGCCTGACCCGGTCGAGGGCCCGCTGGATCCGGCTGTCCACGTCGTGCGGGTGCAGGTCGTGCAGCAGCAGCAAGCTCTCGACCAGCGGATCGTCAGCGAGCTTCGCGATCATTGCCGCTCCCGCCGGTCCCTCGTCGGCCAGCAGCGTCATGACCCTGGCGAGGCCGTCGCCGTACAGGCCGACGAGCAGCCCGACGAGTTCCTCCGCTGCGGACGCCGCCGGGCCGAAGCCGCCACCTCTCAGCGCGCCGAGAAGTTCCTCGACTCGCGCGCTCACCTGCTGCACGCCGGCCATGCGTCTCGCCTCCGCCTGTCGGGCACCGTCTGCTAAGCAGCTACCGCTTACCGCGCGCCCGCTGGCCAGCCCCCGTGCCTCCGGCAGTCGCGGCGGTTGGCGTGTCCCGGCGCCCGCGGGAGCGCCGGGCACGCCAAGGACTTGTTACGTCGACAGTATGGCCGCGGTCGGCGAGTGCACCTTGGCGAGGGTCTTGCCGTTGCCGAGGTACATATGCACGCCGCACGGCAGGCACGGGTCGAAGCTCCGTACGGTCCGCATGATGTCGATGCCCTTGAACTGATCAGGCGGGTTCTCCTCGAAGATGGGCGTGTTCTGCACCGCGTCCTCGTACGGACCCGGCGTACCGTAGCTGTCGCGGACGCTCGCGTTCCACGGGGTCGGCGGGTACGGGTGGTAGTTGGCGATCTTGCCGCCCCGAATCACCATGTGATGGGACAGAACGCCCCGGACCGCCTCGGTAAAGCCGCAGCTATTGGCCTCGTCCGGGACGCTGAACGGCTCCCACGTCTTCGTGCGACCAGCCCGCAGCTCAGTGAGCGCCTTCTCGACGAAGTGCAGCGCGCATGCGGCGGCATAGGCCTGGAAGTACGTCCGGGCCCGGTCGCGCTCGATGGCGTTCGAGAGCGGCGCTCCAGTGACGTCGGTCGGGATCTTCCATTCAAACGTGACTTCCGGCTTGGTCACCGTGCGCGGCAGGTTTATGAGGACGCTGTTACCGGTGGACTTGACGTAGCCGAAGTCCACGAGCCCGCCCAGCGCCGTCGCCCACAGCCGCGCGATCGGCCCGCCGCCGGTGTCGGCGGCCAGATGACGCTCGCCGTCGAACCAGCGCGGCGACATGACCCAGCTGTACTTGTCGTCAAAGTCGCGCTTGGCCGGCCGGGGAATCGTGTGCTGGTTCCACGGATGCCTGCGGTCCACCGGGTTGCCCAGCGGGTCGCGGGTCACGAACATCTCCTGGTCTTCCCAGTCCTCGTAGTAAGAACTGCCGAGCAAGATCCGGATCCCGAGGTTGATCTCGACAAGGTCGTTCGTGAGGAGCTGCCCGTCCCGGATCACACCCGGGGAGACGAACATCTTCCGGCCCCAGTTGGTCATGTGGTCGTACCGGAAGTCGCAGTACTCGGGGTCGTTGAGGCTGCCCCAGCAGACCAAGTCGGCGCGGCGGCGGCCGACCTCCTCATAGCCAGGCAGGGCCTGATAGAAGAAGTTGAACAGGTCGTCGTGCATCGGCACCACGCGCTTCATGAACTCGACGTAGCGCATCAGCCGGGTCAGGTAATCGGTGAACAGCTGCACAGTCGCGGTGGTGCCCACGCCGCCTGGATACAGCGTCGAGGGGTGCACGTGGCGGCCCTCCATCAGGCAGAACATTTCCCTGGTCGACCTGGATACCTGCAGGGCCTCGCGATAGAACTCGCCTTCCAGCGGGTTCAGGGAGCGCATGATGTCGCCGATGTACTTGTAGCCGTGGTCGGCATAGTGCGGCGACTCGGTCCGGTTAGCTAGCTCCAGGACGCCCGGATTGGTCTCGCGCACCATCCGCTCGCAGAAGTCGACGCCGACCAGGTTCTCCTGGAAGATGTTGTGGTCGAACATGTACTCCGCAGCCTCGCCGAGGTTGATGATCCACTCGCCGAGGTGCGGCGGCCGGACACCGTAGGCCATGTTCTGGTTGTAGACCGAGCAGGTCGCGTGGTTGTCGCCGCAGATACCGCAGATCCGGCTGGTGATGAAGTGCGCGTCCCTCGGGTCCTTGCCTTTCATGAAGATGCTGTAGCCGCGGAAGATGGAGGAAGTGCTGTGGCACTCCGCCACCTTCTTCTGCTTGAAGTCGATCTTGGTGTAGATGCCCAGGCTGCCGACGATCCTGGTGATCGGATCCCAGGACATCTCGACTAGGCCAGTGCTGTCCTCAACCGCAGTCATGTCACGTACCTCACCAGGTCTGCTTGTAGCCGGTCAGTAGCTCGTCGCCCTTGCGCCGCCACTTGGGCTCTTCGTCGGCGGTCCTGGCGGTGAAGCCGCGCAGCGCGCGGATCACGGTCCCGTACAGGCTGCTTGCCGTCGTCGACACGCGCGCGCCTGGCGGCTCGTCCATGAACGGCATGAACTTGTCGGGGAAGCCGGGCATCGTGCACGCGATGCAGATGCCGCCGACGTTCGGGCAGCCGCCCACGCCGTTGATCCAGCCCCGTTTGGGCACATTGCACTTGACGACCGGTCCCCAGCAGCCGAGCTTCACCAGGCACTTCGGCGATCCGTACTCGTTGGCGAAGTCGCCCTGCTCGTAGTAGCCGGCTCGGTCGCAGCCCTCGTGCACCGTGGCGCCGAACAGCCAGGTCGGCCGCAGCGCTTCGTCCAGCGGGATCATCGGCGCCGCACCGGCGAGCTGGTAGAGCAGGTAGAGGATCGTCTCGGACAGGTTGTCCGGGTGGATGGGGCAGCCCGGCACGCACACGATCGGCAGGCCGGCCTTGGAGCGCCAGTCCCAGCCGAGGTAGTCCGGCACGCCCATGGCCCCTGTCGGGTTGCCCGCCATCGCGTGGATGCCGCCGTAGGTCGCGCACGTACCGACGGCAAGGATGCAAGTCGCCTTCGGCGCCAGCCGGTCGAGCCACTCGCTGGTCGTCATCGGCTGCCCGGTCGCCGGGTTGTTGCCGAAACCGCACCAGTAGCCTTCGGGCTTGATTGCCTCGTTGGGGATCGAGCCCTCGACCACGAGCACGAACGGCTCGAGCTCACCGCGGTCGGCCTTGTGCCACCACTCGATGAAGTTGTCCGCGCCCTGCTCCGGGCCGCACTCGAAGTCGATCAGGGGCCAGTGCACGGCGATCTTCGGCAATCCGGGCAACGCGCCGAGCGCGATCTCCTCGATGCTCGGCTGGGTGGCTGCGGTGAGCGCGACGGAGTCTCCGTCGCAGCCGAGTCCGCCGTTCATCCAGAGGATGTGCACTACGGGCTCGTTGGTGGCGGCCGATGCGGTGTCGGCCTGCACTTGGTCAGACTCTGCAGCAGTGGCCACGCCGAGGCCACCTCCTCGCTTCTGGTACGGCAGGATCCGGGGCCGGCCAGCTTGCGCGAACGCGAGCTGACGCAGTCCCTGCGATGCGATTGGGATGGACCGTTAGCGCGGCAACGGGCGCACATCGCCGTAAAGGCGACTGGCGCACCTCAGCGGCACCAACGGGATTGATCACAACGCACCTCGCCTTCGGTGATGCGCAGACGGTGGCAATGCTAAACCCGAGAACATGCCCCTACAAGACGGAACAGTCAGTTGACCGGACAGAAATGTCTTGCGTGATGGGATTCTGTTCGCCAAAGCTCGCTAGTAGCCGCAGAACATCCCTAGTCAGAAGTGACCGGATCAGATTGGCGGAAAAAGGCGCGCCGCCAGGAGTCCTCGCCCGACACCAGGAACGGCTTACGGGGGTTCCGGTTCCAGCCCGTAGCACGTAGATTGGCAGGCAACCCCCGCTGCGCCGGACCGTGGGGCGACGGGTCGGCCGTGGGGCGACGGGTCAAAGGGAGACATCAGCGGTGGCGGTGCCCAGCTACGGACCCGCGGGGACGCCGATAGAGGTAGTTCCTGTCGTCGTAGTCTCCCAGGTGTTCCCGGCCAGGCCGTCGTCGATCCCGGACATCAGGGATTTCGTGCGGCGCTGCCTGGCGGAGTCGCCGCTCACTGAGGACGGCACCCGCGAGGTTGGCGAGACCGTATTCCGGGCGCTGCTCGACGCGGCCGGCCCGACCGGCTCGATCCAGGTGGCGTTCCGCATCTTCCCGGAGCACGTCGAGGTCGACGTGCTGCATTCCGATACCGCGATACAGTCCCCGCTCGCGCCAGGCCCGCCGGTTACTTACGGCGAGCCGACCACACCGGCGCCGCTGTATCCGGTCACGCCGCTGTACGCGGTGCCGTCGGGTCCGGACGCAGCCGTGACTCAGCCGCCCGCGCGCTACGGCACCGCGGGGGAGGCGGCCGGCGCGGGATCGGCCGACGGAGCCGGACAGCCGGCGTCATTCGCGGAATGGATGGCAAGCGCGCTGCGCCGGGAAGGGCTCACCCAGGAGGCCGCCGCCCGCCAGCTTGGCGTTTCCGTAAAGACTGTCAGCCGCTGGGTCGGCGGCGCTACCGAGCCTCGAATGCGCGACCTGCGGCGGATTCAGGAAGTGTTCGGCGAGCTGCCGCTGTCCTAATGATGGACGCCTAAGCTGGCGGCGTCCGGTTGTCGGGCTGCTGCCGCGACTGTTCGGCAAATGGCAGGAATTGGTCAGACCTGTCGTTGCGCCCGGCTGGACGTCCCCCCACTTGTGTCCTACGGTTCACCTATGGCGATTCGCGCGGGACGCCACGAGTTCGGCCCGGACAACGGCCGGATCACGTTGCGCACGTCTCGCGACGGCCTAGTCGCGCAGGCTGGCCATGACCTGACCATCGATGCGGCCAGGTGGTCGGGCGTGCTCGCCGTGGGTACCGATCTCGTGCCCGCCAGCCTCGAGGTCATGGTTGACCTCGGCGCGCTGGTCGTGCGCGAGGGCACCGGCGGAATCAAGCCGCTGACCGAGCGGGACAAGCGCGAGATCGTCGTCACGGCTCGCAAGGTGCTGGCCGCCGACCGCTACCCCGAGGCGACGTTCACCGCGACGAGCTTCGAGCCGTCGGGTGATGGCGGCACGATCACCGGCACGCTCGCGCTAGCCGGCCGATCCCAGCCTGCGCGCGTCGACGTCAGCCAGACTGCACCCGGACATTATCGGGCCACCGCGACCATCCGGCAGACGGACTTCGGCATCAAGCCGTACTCGGCGTTCCTTGGGTCGCTCAAGGTCTCCGACGCCGTCAAGGTCGAAGTAGACCTGGACTTCTCGCAGGCCTCCGGACAAGGCCCGGCGTCGTGACCGCGCCGCCCGCTGACGAATACGTAAGCGGCCTCTTCGGGCGCCGCGAGGCGCCGGTCCGTGATTTTGCCGAGCAGGCCGCGGCCGTCGCCGGCGCATGCCACCAGATGGCGCTGCGGTTCCACCAGGGCGGCAAGCTTGTCGTATTCGGCACCGGCGGCAGCAGCACGGACGCTCAGCACGTGGCCGTGGAGTTCATGCATCCGGTCATCGTCGGCAAGCGCGCGCTGCCCGCCATCTCGCTCACGTCGGACGTCGCGACGGTGACCGGCATCGCGGCGCGCGACGGCATGGCCGGGATCTTCTCGCATCAGCTGCGGTACCTGGCGGCGCACGCTGACATCGCGCTCGGCATTTCAGCCGACGGCAACTGCTCGAGCGTGCTGTCTGGCCTGCTGACCGCCCGCGAGCTGGGCATGCTGACGATAGCGCTGGTCGGCGGCGATGGCGGTGCGATAGCCGCTTGCCCGGCCGTGGATCATCTGCTCATGAGCCGGTCGGCGGACCCGCGCATCGTGAAGGAGATGCAGGTCACCGCGTACCACGTGCTGTGGGAACTGGTGCACGTGTTCTTCGAGCAGCCCGGCGTTCTGGCTCCGGGGGTGGTTGCGTGACGGCGCCCGAGTGCCACGGCGACGTGTGCATCACCTGCTCGGACACAGCCGTGCAGGTCACCGTCGTGCGCCTGCTGGACGATGACCTGGCCGAAGTGGATACCGGGCGCGGCCTGGAGGAAGTCAGCGTGGCGCTTGTCGCCGCGACTGTCGGCGACACGATCCTGGTCCACGCCAAGGAAGCGATTGCGGTGGTGCCCTGATGCCGCCGCAGTCAGCGGGTTCAATCGAGTCGCTCTACCCGTTTCTGTACTCGGGTACGACAGACATCGCCGCGATTCTCGAGCAGGTACGCCAGTCGACAGTCGCCAAGGCCGAGGAGATACTCCGGCTGCGACGCGAGGTCGCCGCCGCCGACAGCGCCCGGCTCCTTGCGTGCGCGCGGGACATGGCGCGAAGGTTTGCGGCCGGCGGGCGGCTGCTGGCGTTCGGCAACGGCGGCAGCGCCACCGACGCTCAGCAGGTCGCGACCCTTTTCCTGTATCCGGGCGGCATGGCCACCGCGCTGCCGGCCCTGAGCCTGGCCAGCGACACCGCCGTGCTGACGGCACTGAGCAACGACATCGGCGTCGACGTGGTGTTCGCTCGGCAGATCGCCGCCATGGCGACCAAGACCGACATCGCGGTCGGGCTGTCCACTAGCGGCAACTCCGAGAATCTCCTGCGGGCGTTCGACGAGGCCAGCCGGAGGGGCATGCTCACCATCGGCATCGCCGGCTACTCGGGCGGCAAGATGGCGGAGCTGGACAGCATCGACTACCTCTTCGTCGCCCCGTCCACTTCGGTCCACCGGATCCAGGAAGCCCAGACCACTATCTACAACGTCCTCTGGGAGCTGTGCCAGTCCGAACTCCCCGAGCCGGAACCCTGCCCGCCGGCGGCGCCATGAGCGGCCAGCTCCTGATCGCGGGCATCGGGAACATCTTCCTCGGCGACGACGGCTTCGGCAGCGAGGTCGCGAGCCGGCTGGCCTCCGTCGACTTGCCCGACTGGGCGGATGTTGTCGACTACGGGATCCGGGGTATGCACCTGGCCTACGACCTGGCGGGTGGATACAGCGCGGCGATCCTGGTCGACGCGACCGCACGCGGCGGGACGCCCGGCACCATCTACGTGATCGAGCCGGATCGGCAGCATCCGATGGTAACGGCCGACGACAGCGCCGTTGCCGGCAACCCGATGTTCAATGCACACGGGATGCAGCCGGATGTTGTCCTCAGCATGCTGGGCGTGCTCGACGGCGATCATCCCGGAGTCGACGTCAAGCAGGTGCTCGTCGTCGGCTGCGAGCCGGCCAGCGTGAACCACGGCATCGGGCTCAGCGCTCCCGTCGCCGAAGCAGTCGACGAGGCAGTCACGGTGATAGCCGGCCTGGTGCAGGCGGCTGCGCAGTCGGGTCCGGACCACCGACTAGTCACAAAGGAGTGGGCCCATGTGCCTCGGCATCCCGGGCGAGGTCATTGAGTTCGTGCCTGACCAGCCTGATCTGGCCAAGGTCGACGTTAGCGGCGTCAAGCGCGTCATCAACATCGGGCTGCTGGCGGACGAGACGCTCGAGCCCGGCGAATGGGTGCTGATCCACGTCGGGTTCGCCTTGTCCAAGATCGATGAGGCTGAAGCCGCTGCCGCCCTCCAGTTCCTGGAAGGCATCGGCCAGGCCTACGAGGACGAGCTCGCCGCGCTCGCCGAGTCCAGGATCGAGTAGGGGGGGGCTGCGATGAAGTTCGTCGACGAATTCCGCGACGCCGACAAGGCCCACGCGCTCGCTGCCAAGATCGCGGCGCTGTGCGAGCCGGGCCGTCAGTACAAGCTCATGGAAGTCTGCGGCGGCCACACGCACACCATCTACAAGCACGGCCTCGAGGACTACCTGCCGGAACAGGTCACGCTCGTGCACGGTCCCGGGTGCCCGGTGTGCGTGATTCCGATGGGCCGCGTCGACGATGCGATGGCGCTGGCCAGTGAGCCCGACGTCATCATGACCTCGTTCGGGGACATGATGCGGGTGCCGGGAAGCAACGGCTCGTTCTTTGATGCCAAGGCCAGGGGCACCGACATCCGGATGGTCTACTCGCCGCTGGACTCCCTGAAGATCGCCAGGCAGAATCCGGACAAGCGCGTGGTGTTCATGGCGATCGGGTTCGAGACTACGGCGCCGTCGACCGCCATTACGATGCTGCGCGCCGCGGCGGAGGGGCTGCAGAACTTCTCCATCTTCTGCAACCACGTCACGATCATCCCTGCCATCAAGGCCATACTCGACTCGCCTGACCTGCGCCTCGACGGCTTCATAGGCCCCGGCCACGTGTCCACGGTCATCGGCTGCCGGCCGTACGAGTTCATCGCGCGCGATTACGGCAAGCCCGTCGTCGTGGCTGGCTTCGAACCGCTGGACATCCTCCAGTCGATCTACATGCTGATGCTCCAGCTCGCCGAGGGCCAGGCGACCGTGGCGAACCAGTACTCACGCGTCGTTCCATGGGATGGGAACGTGGTCGCGCTCCGCGCCATCGGGCAGACGATGGAACTACGGCCGTACTTTGAGTGGCGGGGCCTCGGCTTCATCTCGCACTCGGCGCTGAAGGTGCGCGACGAGTACGCAAGCTTCGACGCCGAGCAGCTCTTCGCTGTGCCCGGCGTCCGGGTCGCCGACCCGAAGGCCTGCCAGTGCGGCGAGGTGCTCAAGGGCGTGCTCAAGCCGTGGGAATGCAAGGTCTTCGGCACGGCGTGCACCCCCGAGACGCCGATTGGCACTTGCATGGTGTCTCCCGAGGGCGCCTGCGCCGCCTACTACAACTACGGGCGCCTGACCCGGCAGCGGGTGAAGGAGGTGAGTACCTCGTGACCGCCCGGCAAGTGGACTCATCCCGCCCCGCGGCCGGTCTTGGCGAAGCCGGCGCCGGCGCCGCGGAGGAGGCGGCGCCGAGCGTCGGCTGGGTCGAAGAGGCTCTGCGCGAGCACGAGGAGCAGGCGCACGCTGAAGCCACCCGGTTCGCGCATCATGGGTCGCCGCAGCCGCTGCCGGGCACCGTGCGCGAGGAGCTCGTGCTTGAGCGCATCGACCGGGCCCGCCGGGCGCGCCCTCGGGTCAAGGAAGACCGGATCACGATGTCGCACGGCGCCGGCGGCAAGGCCACTCAGACACTGATCGAGGCCGTCTTCCTCGACGCGTTCCGGAACCCGCTGCTCGAGCCCTTGGAAGACGCGGCCCGGCTGCAGGTGAACGGCGCCAGCCTGGCGATGACGACAGACTCCTATGTCGTCTCGCCGCTCTTCTTCCCCGGCGGCGACATCGGTGACCTGGCGGTCAATGGCACGGTCAACGACCTGTCGGTGGCCGGAGCCGTGCCGCTCTACCTGTCAGCCGGCTTCATCCTCGAAGAGGGCTTCGCTGTCGCGGACCTGACCAGGATCGTCGCTTCCATGCAAACGGCCGCTCAGCGGGCCAACGTCCAGATCGTGACCGGTGACACCAAGGTGGTCGAGAAAGGCAAGGCCGACGGCTGCTACATCAACACCGCCGGAGTCGGAGTGCTCGAGCCTATGGTCAGTCTGGGCGTGGCGAACGCCAAGCCGGGCGACGTGATCATGGTGTCCGGCCCGATCGGCGACCACGGGGTGACGATCATGCTCGCCCGCGGTGAGCTCGACATCGAAGCCGACGTCCGGTCCGATACCGCGCCCCTGAACGGACTGGTGGCGGGCCTGCTGGCCGCGGCGCCGGGAGTGCGCGCGCTGCGCGACGCCACCCGCGGCGGCGTCGCTACAATCCTCAACGAGATCGCCGCGGCGGCGGGTGTCGGCGTGCTGGTCGCCGAACACGACATCCCGGTCCGCCCCGAGGTACGCGGCGCCTCGGAGCTGCTCGGCATTGACCCGATGTATGTAGCCTGCGAAGGCAGGCTCGTCGCCGTTGTCGCCCCCTACGACGCGGATAACGCGCTGGCGGCGATGCGCGCGCACCCGCACGGCGCCGAGGCCGCCGTCATTGGCGCGGTCACCGCCGAGCCACCAGGCATAGTCCAGCTCAAGACGGCGTTCGGCGGCACCAGGATCGTCGACCTGCTCGTCGGCGACCCCCTGCCGCGAATCTGCTGACGGGCCGGAGCCGTGCACGAGCTGGCCATTACCGAGAGCCTGGTAGACGCCGTGACGGAGCGGCTGCCAGGTCAGCGGGTGACGTGCGTCCGGCTTGAGATCGGCGCGCTGTCTGGTGTCGTCGCGGACTCCGTCCGGTTCTGCTTTGACCTGGTGACCGAGGGCACCAGCCTCGAAGGCGCAGCGCTGGAGATCGACCAGCCACCAGCGGTGTGCCACTGCCGCGTCTGCGGCGGCGACTTCGAGCCAGACGGCCCGATCGCGATGTGCCCGTGCGGCAGCGCCGAGGTGACGGTGCTGGCCGGACAACAGCTGAAAATTACGTCAGTGCAGGTGGCATAGATATGTGCGGAAATTGCGGCTGCGCGGAAGACGCCATCGTCGCGGTGCTGGATACGGACACGGCTAGAGACACGACACGTACGGTCGAGCTCCAGCAGAAGGTGCTGGCGAAAAACGATGAGCTGGCCGACGGCAACCGGCGCTGGCTGCGTGACCGCGGCATCCTGGCCGTCAACCTGATGAGCGCACCCGGCGCGGGCAAGACGACGCTGCTCGAACGCACCACGAAGGATCTCGGCGACACCGTAGCGATCTCGGTCATCGAAGGCGACCAGGAGACCACGATCGATGCCAAGCGCATCCAGGCCGCGGGCAGCCGGGTCGTTCAGATCAATACCGGCGCCGGCTGTCATCTCGACGCGGCGATGGTGGCGCAGGGACTGCGCGGCCTGGATCCGCCGAGCGGCTCGGTAGTCGTCATCGAAAACGTCGGCAACCTGGTCTGTCCCGCGCTATTCGACCTCGGCGAGGCCGCGAAGGTAGTGCTGGCCTCGGTCACAGAAGGCGCGGACAAACCGATGAAGTATCCGCACATGTTCCGGCAGGCCGACCTGGTGCTGCTGGGCAAGACCGACCTGCTGCCCTACCTCGAGTTCGACGTCAGGCAGTACATGACAGATCTGCGCCGGATCGCGCCCGGCGCGCTGCTGCTCCAGGTATCCGCCACGACCGGCGACGGCGTACCGGCCTGGTACGACTGGCTGCGTCGCCGGATCCCGCCGCCGGTCGAGTAGTCACGGTCCGAGCGACAGGCGGTCGCGGGCGCCGGCCACGACGGCCTGGCCGAGACTGATCCCGCCGTCGTTGCAGGGCACCCGGCGGTGGGCGAGCACGCGGAAGCCGTCGGCCGTCAGCCGGTCGACGACCTGGCTAGTCAGCAGCACGTTCTGGAAAACGCCGCCGGACAGCGCCACCACCCGAAGGCCGGTCCGGTCGCGTACCTGTCCGCAGACCGCCACGATGGCGGCGGCGACGCCGTTGTGGAACCGTGCCGCGATGACTGGCACCGGCACGCCAGCCACAAGGTCCTCGGCCACGGCGCGGATCAGGTCGGCGCCCGCAACCCGGAGCTCGCCCATCTCGCTGGTGATCGCCGCCGGGTAACTGGCGCGCTCGCCGGTGCCGGTGACCTGCTCGAGCTCGATTGCGGCCTGGCCCTCGTAGTTGATCGCGTCGCGGACGCCGACCAGCGCGGCTACCGCGTCGAACAGCCGCCCCGCGCTCGAGGTCAGCGGCGCGTTGACGCCGCGCGCCGCCATGCTCGTGACCGTCGCCCAGCGCTGCTCGTTCCGGTCCCGGACAGCGATCCCGGCTGGCAGCCCGTGTGGATAACTGACGGCCAGGTACGCGGCCGCCATCCGCCACGGCTGCCGGATCGCCGCGGTCGCACCGGGCATGGGGACCGGTGCCAGGCAGCCGGCTCGCTCGAAGCTGGCCAGATCGGCGATCAGGAACTCACCGCCCCAGATCGTGCCGTCGGTGCCGTACCCGGTGCCGTCGAAGGCCACGCCGATGACCGGGCCATCCTCGCTGTTGTCGGCCAGGCACGCGGCGATGTGCGCATGATGGTGCTGTACGCCGACGAGTTCGACGGCAGCGGGACCGCCGTCAGGCAGGACGCGCTCAGCCAGTCCGAAGGCGAATTTGGTCGACAGGTAGTCGGGATGCAGGTCGTGCGCGACCAGGCGCGGCTCAATATCAAAGAGCCGCTTGAAATGCTCGATGCCGTCGGAGAAAGACTGCAGCGTCTCAGCGTTCTCCAGATCGCCAATATGGTGCGACACGAACGCGTGGTCACCCGCGGCCAGGCAGAAGGTGTTCTTCAGCTCGGCGCCGCAGGCCAGCACCGGTCGCGGGACCGAGCGCCGCAGCCGTAGCGGCTCGGGCACATACCCCCTTGACCGCCGGAGGACCGACTCTGCGCCGCCGGATACCCGCACGACCGAGTCGTCGGTCCGGATGTGGATGGCCCGGTCGTGCACCAGGAAGGCGTCGGCGATCCCGGCCAGCCGGCGCAGGGCGTCCGCGTCGTGATACGCGATCGGCTCGTCGGACACGTTCCCGCTGGTCATCACCAGCGGCCCGGGGACAGCTGACATCAGCAGATGGTGCAGGGGCGTATAGGGCAGCATGAGGCCGAGACGCCTGTTGCCGGGCGCGACCGCAGCCGCGATGAGCTGATCGGCGGCCGGCAACCGCGGCAGCAGCACGATCGGCCGCCGGGGGCTGGTCAGCGACGCTTCCGACACGCCGTCCACCTCGCACAGGCGGCGCGCTGCGGCAACGTCGGCCACCATGACCGCGAACGGCTTGTCCTCGCGATGCTTGCGCGCCCGCAGCGCGGCCGCGGCGGCGGCGTTCGCTGCGTCGACGACCAGGTGGTAGCCACCCAGGCCCTTGAGCGCTAGGACCTGGCCCGCGCAAAGGCGAGCAGCGGCGGCGGCGATCTGGTCGTCGCCGTCCAGCAGCGCACCGGCGCCGTCGAGCAGGCTAAGCCGGGGCCCGCACTCGGGGCAGCAGACGGGCTGCGCGTGGAAGCGCCGGTCGGCCGGGTCGTGATACTCGGCCGTGCAGCGCGCGCACATCGCGAAGCCGCTCATCGTCGTGCGGAGCCGGTCGTAGGGGACGTCCCGCACAATGGTGTACCGCGGGCCGCAGTTGGTGCAGTTGATGAACGGGTACTGGTAGCGGCGGTCGGCCGAGTCGGCCAGCTCCCGGAGGCAGTCGGCGCAGGTGGCGCTGTCCGCCGAGATCAGCGTCCGGCGCCGGCCGCCGGGAACGCTGGGCACGATGACAAACCCCGGCGAGCCAGTCAGGTCAAGAGACCGGGTGGTGATGCGCTCGATCCGGGCGAGCGGCGGCGCCTCCTGCTCGAGCAGCACCAGGAATCTGGCTACAGCCTCGGCGCCGCCCTCGACCTCGGCGAAGACGCCGTCGACGTCGTTCCCGACCAGGCCGCATAGGCCAAGGCGGGTGGCGAGCGAGTAGACGAACGGCCGGAAGCCGACACCCTGGACGACGCCCTCCACCCGGACCGCCGTCCGGACCAGATCACTCACGACTCCAGTCTGGCCTGCGCAAGAACGGTGCGCACCGCCTGCCAATGGGTACGAGCTAACACAGGCACTGGAGGAGGCACGGCATGTCGCTGCTGGGGCTGGGAGCCGCGTCAGCGCAGACGCCGTCGAGCGGGGCCGGCACGATCAAGCGTGCCTCAGCCAGCGCGCTAGGCGGCGACCCAGGCTGAGCTTGCTCAGCGCAGGCCGGCGAACAGATCGTCTTCCGGGACGGGTGCGCCAGTTGCATCCGTGACACGCACGAAGCTCTCCCGGCCAAAGGCCGCGGTCGCGATTTCCGGCGGCAGCTTGCTGAACCAGGAGTCCTGGATCTGGCTCGCGTGCGCGAACAGGGCCTCGCGCTTGCGATCAAGCACCGGCCGGATGTCGATGTTGGTGGTAATCCGGCGCTCCGCCTCCTCGGCCTGCCTGCGCTGCTCGTCGGTGAACTCGCGCTCATCCGGCACGTCGGCGCCGAGCTCGCGGAGCGCTTCCCACACCTTCCGCCAGTCGCTGCCGCGCATGGCCGACTGGTAGAACTTGGCCGGGATGCCCGACTGAGCCGATGCGCCAGCCGCGGCGAGCGCCGCGTGTACATGATCGGGGTGCTGGTACAGCCCAGCAGGGTCATAGGAGATGAGAACCTGCGGCCGGTACTTCTCCATAAGACCGACGATGCGGCCTGCTACCTCGTCGAGCGGCACGTTCCAGAAGGCGTCCGGCCTGTCCTTGTACTCCCAGTCCGGCATGCCTGAATCGTGATAGCCGAGCAGCTCGAGGTTGGTCACACCCAGGATCTTGCAGGACTGCCGCAGCTCGTCCAGTCGCTGCTGGGCTACCTCACGCTCGTTGTGCCCGTCCTCGCCCGGCTTGACCTGGCCAGGAGCGTCGCCGAATTCGCCGTTCGTGCACGTCACCACCACGGTACGGATGCCCTGGTCAGAATAGAGAGCGAGCACGCCGCCCGTGCTCGAGGCCTCGTCGTCGGGGTGTGCGTGGACGGCCATCAAGGTGAGGATGTCAGCTGCCATGCCTCAAGCCTGCCGTATCGAAGCGTCTTGCGCACATCGGGCCCGGCCGCCCCGGGTCGACTGGACAAGTTACCTCCGGCACCATGGTAGGCAGGAACGATGACAGCTGACGGCACTCCACGGGCCCTCCTGGAAGCGGAGCGGCAGGCGGCCCTCGATCGCGTAGTTACGCTCGAGCGTGACCACGCTGGCATCGTTGACGCGGTCCGTTCGGCGAACGCCGACGACGAGCACGACCCCGAGGGCGCGACCATCGCGTATGAGCGCGAACACGTCGCGGCGCTGCTCGACCAGACGCGAGACCAGCTCAGCCGCGTCGAAGCCGCGCTAGGTCGGCTCGATCAGGGCACGTACGGCGTGTGCGAGCGATGCGGGCGGCCGATCGCAGCCGGGCGGCTGGCGGCCCGGCCGACGGCCACTATGTGCATCGAGTGCGCGAGCCGGGCTAACGGGTAGGCAACACCGAGCGAGTCGCCAGTCTGCGGCCGAGTTGCTTATGTCGCCGAATTGCCGCCCGGAGACCCGCCGCCCCGACCAGGTGGTCCGCCAACTTGACCAGGTGGTCCGCCACCCTGGCCAGGTGGTCCGCCACCCTGGCCGGGCGCCCTCGACTCCGGCTTGCCTGTCTGCTCCGGCTTGGCCGTAGGCTCCGGCATGCCAATGGTCTCATGCCGCCACGGCGTCCCCAGCGTTCCCTGCGCGGCGCGAATACTGGCCTGCTGACCACCAGGACCGCGCAGGATGTGGGCGAAGCCGACGGCGATTAGCGCGCCGATGAAGGGCCCCGCCAGGTACGCCCACCACGATGTCCAGTCGCCCAGTACGAGAGCCGGGCCGAGCGATCGGACCGGGTTCATGGACGCGCCGCTGACGGGCGCCCCGAACAAGCCGGCCAGGACGATGAAGCCGCCGATGCCGATCGCGGCGATGGGCCCGAGGTTCTGCGATCCGGACGCGGTGCCCAGGACGACGCTGACCAGTCCCAGCGTCAACAGGACTTCCCATGACAATGCGACGTCCGTGGAGATGCCCGGGCCGGGCAAGGTTTGGCCCGCGCTGCCGTGCTTACCGAGTAGTGCCACTAGGAGGAGAGTGGCGAGGATAGCGCCAGCGAACTGACTGATTATGTATCCAGGGACACGCTGCCAGGGAAAATCACCGCGAAGCGCGAACGCCACGCTGACTGCCGGATTCAGGTGCGCTCCGGAGACTCCGCCCATGAACAAGATGACAGCCAGCACCATCAGCCCTGGGGCGGTAACCCGGACAGGCCCCGGCACCACGTGCCCGCCGAACCTCGCGTTGACGATCCCGCCGCCAGCCGCGACAGTCACCAGCAGGAACGTGCCGAAGATCTCGCCGAACAGACGGCGCCACTCGTAACTGGAGTTCCAGAAGTCAAACCGGTGCACCACGGCGTTCGACAGCTCGCCCGACCGCAGCGCGACTTCGACGTTCGCGGGGATCCGGGCTGGCGCCAACGGCTGGTGCTCGCTGGTGATGTCCGGTCCTCCTCTCGGCGATGTGCAGGAGAGCCTACGGCGTACCGGTGGTCACCCGGCCATCCGGTCCAGGATCTCGGTCACCAGATCCATTGATGTATGCGGGTGCAAGAACGCGAACCTGCCGACAGTGTCGCCTTCCCAGACGGTCGGCGGCATGAACGCCACCTGGTCGTCGAGCAGCTTGTCGGCCCACGCCGAGTATTCGGCCGCCTGCCATCCCCGCCTCCGGAACAGCACTACGGACAGGTCAGGGTCCCGGATGAGCTCCAGGTACTCGCGCCTGCGGATCTCGCGCGCCGTCCGCCGGGCGAGGTCGATGGCAGCCTCGATCGCCTCGGTGTAGGCACGCACGCCGTGCACGCACAGCGAGAACCACAGCGGCAATCCCCTGGCCCGCCGGGTCAGGTGATAGGCGTAGTCGGTGGGATTCCACTCACCTGGCTGCTCGTGGATGACATCCAGGTATCCGGCGTCCTGCCTGTGGACGGAACGGGCTAGCGCCGGGTCGCGGTATAGCAACGCTGCGCAGTCGTACGGCGCGAACAGCCACTTGTGCGGGTCGACCACAAACGAGTCGGCGTGCTCGATGCCGCTGTAGGCCGGCCGGACACTGGGAGCGAAAAGGCCAGCGCCGCCGTAGGCGCCGTCGACATGGAACCAGAGCTTATGTTCGGCGGCCACCGCCGCCAGACCCGACAGGTCGTCGATGAGACCGGCATTGGTGGTACCCGCCGTCGCCACGATCGCCGCCAGCGAGTCGGGGTCAGGGTCCGCGTCGATGGCCGCGCGGACGACGTCGCCGGTCAGCCGGTGGTCGGCGGTCGGCACGACCAGCGCGTCCATCTCGAGCAGCCGCAGCGTGTTGCCGACAGAGGAGTGTGTGTCGGAGCCGACGACGGCGCGGAGCCGCCCGGGCGACGCAAGCCGGCCCTTGGCGACCTCACGGGCCACCGCGAGCGCCGACAGGTTCGCAGCCGAGCCGCCGGAGACGAAGCACCCGCCGGCGGCGGGCGGCAAGCCGGCGCGATCGGCGATCATGCGGAGCACCTGGTTCTCCGCCTGAATGGCGCCCGCGGCCTCAAGCCAGGAGGTGCCCTGAATGGACGCGCACGAGATCAGCATGTCGAAGAGCAGCGACGCCTTAGTCGGCGCGGCCGGGATGAAGCCGAGAAATCGCGGGCTGTCGGCGGAGATTACCGCGGGCGCGAGCGCCGCCGCCCACACGCCGAGTACCTGGTCGGGCTGGTGCCCGTCGTCACCTAGCAGGCCGGCCAAGGCGAAGTCGAGTTCAGCCCGATCGCGCGAACCCTTATCGAGCGGCACGGGGTCGAGCCGTAGCCGGTTCTCGGCATACGCAAGCACGGACCTGATCATCTGCTCAGTTGTGCTATCCACGCTGTGCATGGCCGACAAGTTAGCGCAGCACGTCCTCGTCGGTCGCATTCTCGGGCTGGCTGACCCAGGCCGAGAACACCGGCAAACCATCCCACGCCGCGGCGCCGCCGGTTGCGCCCGTGGTGGAAGCGCCCGTGGTGGAAGCGGCTGTGGTGGAAGCGCCCGTGGTGGAAGCGGCTGTGGTGAACGCGACCACGGCGTAGGGGTGCGCGAATCGCAGCACAACCTCGCGGTGCGTGGCGGGCAGGCGGGCGGACAGAGCGACGGCGAGCGCGCTGACCGCGGCGGCCTCGAACCCGGTCCGCGAGTACCGAGCCATCGCGGACTGCCGTGCTTGCCAGGGGTCGTCGTTCTTCACGAGCGCGTGCTTGGCGGCCTGGAAGCCGAGGCCGGGTGCGGCGAGGTCGTGCTCCGAGGTCGCCGACCACGCCGGTAGCACCGCTGCCCACGAATCGGCCCCGGCCGTGACCTCGCGCACGCTCCACAGCGCATGCTGGCCCAGCGACAGGCTGGCCGCGTCCCACGCTTGGACGTACCCGCCGACGGCGTGCTTGCCGCCGAGGTCGTACGCAGCGGCCAGCACCTGACCGGCCGGCACGCCTGGCAGCGCGGCGACCGACGCGACCACCAGACCATCAGCCGCGGCGGCGACATGCACGATCACATCGCCGGCCTGGTCAGTTGCCGCGACGAACTGCCTATGGCCGCCAGGCCGAGCCGGGGTCCGCAGGACCCGCTCGACCATGCCTGACCACTCGCTCTCCGCGCCGAGACTGGCGGCCGGGGCAAGGTCAAACGGCACCTGCCAGGACACCTTTGTGGCCAGCGCGCTCGCGAGCACCAAGTAGAGGTTGTCAGCGGCGATCGGGAAGCGGTCGATGAGGCCGAACGTGTGCTCGCGGGCCCAGGCATCGAGCCCCGCCTGGCCCGGCAGGTCGCCCGTCGTGACGGCTGTTGGCAGCGCCTCGCGCCAGCGTACGAAGCTCGCCGGCAGCGGTGCCGCGGGATCGGTCCAGGCCGCGGCCGCGGTCGCGACGAGGGGATGCGGATCAGTCAGCAGGTCGGACGCGGCGCGAGCGGCGGCGTCGACATCACAGCCGAGCACGTCGGTCAGGGCGGCGCGATCGGCCCCGGCGCTGGCGGGACCGGCAAGGGCGAGGATCAGCCACGCGCCCAGCGGCGAGGCGACGTGATGGCGGGCGCCGATGGCGGCGTGCAGCCGGGCGGCGTAGCCGGCTACGCACGCCGCGAGCTGGTCAGTCGCCATAGTCATGCGTACCACTCTGCCGCACGCGCGCACTCACGTACGAAGCAGGCCGGTCAGGCTGGGGAGCTGGCCTCGACCGAAGCGGCCTCGGGCTCGGCAGGCTGCCTGCGGCCCAGCCAGAAGAAGCTGAAAATGCCTGCCACGAGCACCAGGACGGCGGACAAGTACAGCGCTGCGCGCAGGCCGGACTCGAACGCGCTGTACACAGCGTGGATCACTTCGCGGACCAGGGTGCCCTGACCGGCCCCGGCGGCGCCGCCCGCGCCGTTGGCGTTGCCGCCTGAGGGCGTCAACCCGGTCTCCACGCCGTTGATGACGACCTGCGCGATGCTCCTCGGCAGGCCGAGCTGGTGCAGCCTGGCGATGATGTTCGCCGACAGCTTGGCCGACACCAGGGCCCCGAGCACGGCCACGCCGGCCACAGCGCCGACCTCGCGGCTGGTGTTAGTAGTCGAAGCGGCCATGCCCGAGCGCTCGGCCGGAACTGCGGATAGCGCCGAGGACGTGGCCGGAACCACTGTGAAGCCGATTCCGATGCCGGTCAGCGACAACGTGGCAGCCAGCCCGATGTAGCTCGGATTCGGATTAATGGCGAACGAGGTCAGCAGCAGACCGAGTGCGAACAGCAGACAGCCGGTGAAAATGGTCGCCCGCGCCCCGATGGTGACGGTCGACCGGGCGGCCAGCAGTGCCGCCGCCCCCATCAGGATCATCATCGGCAAGAAGACGAGCGCTATGTGGTAGCCGCTATAGCCGGCGACTTCCTCGAGGTACAGGGCAGTGAAGAAAAACACCGCGAAGGTCGCGAAGTAGGCGCAGAACGCTACGACGTTAGCGACCAGGAAGCTCGGTACACGGATGAAACGGAGATCCAGCAGCGGATGCGGAGCCCTGCTCTCCCACCAGAAAAAGGCGACGACAGAAGCCGCGCTCAGGCACAGCAGCGCGACCACCGGCGCAGAGCCGAATGAGGAGCCTTCGGCCATGATCACCGCGAAGGCCAGCGCCGTCAGCGCGCCCGCGCTGAAGATGCTGCCGGGAATGTCCACGCGGTGCCCATCCGGGTCAGCGTTCTCGGGCAGCACCACGAAAGCGCCTATCAATGCGACGGCGCCGACCGCGAGGTTGAACCAGAAGATCGCGCGCCAGTCGCCGTGCTGGCCGATCAGTGCACCGCCGATGACGGGTCCCATGGCGAGCGCCACACCCGTCACCGTGGTCCAGACGCCGAGCGCCCAGGCGCGTTCCCGCTCGTCGGTATAGATGTGCCGGATCATGGAAAGGGTGCCCGGCTCACTTGCGGCCGCACCGAAGCCCATCACGGCGCGCCCGGCGATCAGTACGGCCACGCTCGTCGCTGTCGCGCACATGATCGATCCGCCGCAGAAGATGACGATGCCGATCAGCATGACGCGCTTGCGGCCGAACTCGTCGCCGACCATGCCGAAGCCGAGCATGGCTCCGGCGAAGGTGAGCGCGTACGCGCCCACCACCCATTGCAGCGACGAAACACCCGCGTGCAGCTGCTGCTGAATGTTGCCCAGTGCGACGCTGACGACCGTGTTGTCCAGAAATGTCAGGAACAGGATGACGCACAGCACGGCCAGAGCGAGGGAGCGACCGCCCCGTGGGGCAATCGCTGCCTCGCCCTCAGACACGCGGGCCGGACTGGCCACAGGCTAGGCGGCCGACTTGCACGCAGGCGGCAAGCCAGTGGTCTTGCCGGCGTTCTCTAGGATCAGCAGACCGCAGAAGCTCGTCACGCCTACCTTCCAGGTCCCATTCTGGTTAACGGCTACTCCGGTCTGGTTCTTCAGTTGCGGAGTGCCGCTTATGAGGATGTCATATGTCACCGTCGCCATCGTTGGCGAATTTACGGTGACATGGGCGACTTTAGCGGTCGCGAGTGACGCAAGGCCAGTACCGGACTGAGCCTTGATGACCGCCAGGAACTGTGAACCGTCCTGCAGCAGCGCGACGCGCTGGCTAGTCGGGGTCTTGGCGTTGAAGAACGCTTGCCAGTTAGTCGTTATGGCGCTCACGGCGGCGGCCCCGCCCGTCGACCCCGACGCAGAGGTCGCGGGTGCTGTTGAAGGCGCCGACGACGTCGGCGGCGGGGCCGACGTCGAACTGCTCGACGCGCTCGGGCTGCTGCCACCGCACGCCGTCGCCAGGACGGCGAGCCCGGCTAGCGCGAGAGCGCCGACCAGATGCGAGAAATGCCGATGCAAATTCATACAGCCATCCTCCAACTAACAGCCCGCGAATGACATTCCGGCCCGGCCGCTGCGGCCGCTGTTCCTGACGCGAGCGTCAGTTGCAGAACCGCCGGTTCCCGCGCGGAGCGCCCTTTTTCGTCGCCCCCGCGCAGGTCATCGCTGCCGTGCCGCCCTCTCGGTCACCTATGCCATGCTGCTGCGGTGTCCGATATCGAAGAACTGCGCGATCGCATGCGCCAGTTCACTGCCGAGCGTGACTGGCAAGTATTTCATGACCCCAAGTCGGTGCTGCTCGCCCTCGTCGGCGAGGTAGGCGAGCTGGCGGAACTGTTCCAATGGCTGCCCGCCGACGGCGCAGCCGAACTCGCTCGCTCCGAGCCGCTGCGGACGAGGGCCGGGGAGGAACTGTCCGACGTGCTGCTCTACCTGATCCTGCTGGCCGATGTGCTGGGCATTGACTTGACAGACGCGGCGCACGCGAAACTCACGGCGGCCGCGCAGAAGTACCCGGCGGGCTAGCCGCCCCATAGGGACGCTAGATCGCGATCCACATTCGCCGCCAGCGGGGTGATCGGGCGCAGCAACGGCTTGGCCGGTGCTGCGTGTGTCACCTCGCATCGGGCCAGCGCCGCAGCATCCAGAAATCTCGTCAGCTGTGCGTAGCTATGCCTGTCATCGGACGCGAGCCGGTGATGGTGCATGCGCAGCGGCGCGTACAGGTACAAGCGGTCCCGTGCCCTCGTCACCGCGACGTAGAACAGGCGCTGCTCTTCCTCTAGCCCGGCGGGTGTTGTCAGGGCCATGTCGCTTGGCACCGCGCCGTCAACGAGCTGCGGCACGTGGACAACCGGCCATTCGAGGCCCTTCGCCGAGTGCATGGTCGAGATCACGACGAAATCGTCATCCAGCCGCGGCTTGCCGGCCAGGTCCGACGCAGACACCGGCGGATCGAGCGCGAGCTGGACGAGCGCGTCGTGCAGCGACGGGCTATCGGCGGCCGCATCCGCGAGTCGTTCGAGGTCAGCGAAACGCACGGCCGCGTCGGCGTAGCGAGCGGCCAGCGGATCATGGAGCGCGGCGAGAATCGCGGTGGCGCGCTCGGCCGTGCTTTCGAGCTCGGCTGCCGCCATGAGCTGCCTGACCGTCGGCCCGACGGTGCTCGCGGGGCGCTGCGGCAGCGTCCCCTCCGCGTCCGGCCACCGGCTGAACGGCTTCGGCTCGGCGATGCGCAACATCTCGATGATCCGCCGGGCCAGCACTGGCCCGATACCCTCATGCAGCCGCAGCAGCCGGAACCACGCCAGGTCGTCGGCTGGGTTCGCGACGACCCTGGCGGCGGCCAGGAAGTCCTTGACGTGGGCAGCCTCGGTGAAGCGCAGGCCGCCGTACTTGACGTACGGGATCCCTCGCGCCGCGAGCTCGATCTCGAGCAGGTCGCTATGGTTGGCCGCCCTGACGAGGACCGCCTGGTCCTGCAGGCGAACGCCAGACTCGTGGTCGGCGAGGATGCGCCCGCAGATCTCCCTGGCCTGAGTCGCCTCGTCGTGGCAGCGGATGAGGTGCGGTGGCTGTCCGTCGCCGCGCTCGGCCGTCAGCGACAGCTTGAGACCGTCGAACTGCGGCCGGATCACGTTGGCCAGCCCCAGCACGCCCCGGCACGACCGGTAGTTGCGGCCAAGCCGGATGACCGACAAGTTGCCGTAAATGCCGCTGAGCTCGCGCAGATGACCCGGGTCCGCGCCCCGGAACGCGTAGATGGCCTGCGCGTCGTCGCCCACGCACGTCAACCCCTCGCCGTCGGGCCGTAGCAGCCGCACGATCTCCGCCTGGACCGCATTGACGTCCTGGTACTCGTCGACAAGCACAGCGTCGAACAGCCCGCGCAGCGCCGCCCCGGCCACGGGATCGGCGAGGGCGGCGCGCCACAGCAGGAGCAGGTCGTCGAAGTCGACCAGCCCATGGCGGCGCTTATAACCGACGAAGTCAGTGAACAGACCTGCGAGCTGCTCAGTGAACGGCACGCACCACGGGTACGCAGCTGCGACGACGTTGGCGAGATGCGTGCTGGTGCTGACGCAGCGCGAGTAGATCTCGGCACACGTCGCGGCCCGCGGGGTTCGGCGTCCGGCGTTGGTTCCGACTAGTCCGTTCGCGTCGCGCAGCGTGTCCATGATGTCCGCAGCGTCAGCCGGGTCGATGACCGTGAACTCTGGCGGCAGCGCGAACGCCTCGGCGTGCGCCCTGATGATGCGGTGCGCGACCGCGTGAAAGGTGCCGCCGAATATGCGCTCGGCCGCGCTGCTGTCCGGCGGCTGCGCGCGCGCGAGCATGTCGTCCGCCGCTCGCCGCGTGAACGTCAGCAGCAGGATGCGGCTCGGCTGCATGCCCTGCTCACGCAGCCAGGCCGCCCGCGCGACGAGCGTCCCGGTCTTGCCGGTACCTGCGCCGGCGAGGATGAGGAGCGGCCCGCCCTGATGGGTCGCCGCCTGCCGCTGATCATCGTTGAGCACATCCAGAACGCCCGCCCGGTCCGTCATGGACACTGAATGTATTCGGGCCCACTGACAGCGGCCTGGCGAGCGAGAGGAACCACCACCGACATGGCAGACGCACCACGAGTCGCGCTCGTTACTGGCGCATCGGCCGGAATCGGCCGGGCTTGCGCCGACCTGCTCGCCGCCGGGGGCTGGTCAGTGACCGGCGCGAGCAGGCGGGGCGCTGCGTCGCCAGGCTGGACCGGGGTGGTCATGGACGTCGACAGCGACGCGGCAGTCAGCGACGGCGTCGACGGCCTCATCAAGCGGGAGGGCCGCATCGACGCGCTCGTGGCCGCTGCGGGCTGGGGAGTCGCCGGTGCTGCCGAGTTCACCACGATCGCTGAGGCAAAGGCGCAGTTCGAGACGAATTTCTGGGGCTGCGTCCGCGTTGTCCAGGCGGTCCTGCCGGAGATGCGGGCGCAGGGCGGCGGGCGCATCGTGCTGATCAGCTCCCTCGGCGGCGTGATCGGCATTCCGTTCCAGGCGTATTACAGCGCGAGCAAGTTCGCGCTCGAGGGTTTCGCCGAGGCGTTCGCCTATGAAGTCGCGCCGTTCGGCGTGCACGTCACCCTCGTGCAGCCCGGCAACATCGCTACCGACTTCACCGCGAGCCGGCTTATGGCTTCTGGCAGCGCGGGCGATGCGGCGTACGCGGCCGCAATGACGAAGGCGGTGTCGGCCATGGAACGGGATGAAGCCAATGGCGCGCCTGCTGACCTGGTCGCCGCCACCGTTCAGCGCGTGCTGTCAGCTAACCGCCCGCCCCGCCGGGTGTCCGTCGGGAAGCCCAGCGAGCGCGTCGGCCTGATCGCCAAGCGACTGCTTCCGTACCGCGTGTTCGAGGCCGCGGCCAAGGGAAGCCTGGGAGTCGACTGACGGCCCCGTTCCCGTATTGATCTTCCGCAATGGTGTTGCTGTCCCGCATGCGGGCATCGCGCATTAGCGCAGAAAGCCCGTTGGCACCGGAGCGGGGGATGTTCCTAGCAGGTCTAGCTGCGTCGCTGGGCGAGGTCTTCCAGGTCCAGGCACATCCGTCGGCGAGCGTCGCCGTGACCGGCGCGATCGTTGGGGGGATATGACCGGGCTGCCGCGCGGCTTCTGGCCGCCCTTCTGGCTGGCGGGCTCGGTGGCCTCGCTCATCTTCGGCTCGACTCTGCTGCTCTGAGGCCATGCGCCGGCTCGCGGCGGAACTCGGCTCGCCAGCGCCAGGCGGCGGTCGACGCCGGGTCGCTGAGCTCGTCGATGCGAACGGGCGCCAGGCTCCCGGAGGCGATCGCGTCGATCTCAGCCCTGGTGAGCGACCACGGCGGGCCGTCGTCCTGCTGACCGGGCTCGCGACCGCGAGCAAAGACTATGAGCGTGCCGCCGGGCGCGACCAGCGGGCCGAGACTGGCGATGGCGGCCGCCCGTGGCGGATCCGGCAGCGCCTGGAGCGTCATGCTCTCGACGACTATGTCGTAGCCGCGCCGCCAGCTGGCGGGCGGTGCCAGCAGGTCGGCGACACGGTAGGTCACGGACGAATCCGGGAACCGCTCGCGCGCCGCCTGGATGGCGCTCGGTGAGATGTCGAAAGCAGTCGTCCGGAATCCCAGCCTCGAAATGAACTCCGCGTCATCGCCGATACCGCACCCGACCACGAGGGCGGACTCCGTCGGCGCCGCGGCGCGCAGTCCGCGATCCGTGGCCCATCGCACCAGCAGCGGACTCGGCGCCCGCCGGTCCCAGGGCACGCCGGTCAGGCCGTCGGCGGCGGCAGCGTAGAGGCGCTCGAACCAGCCGGTCGGATCGCCGGCTGCTAGCGACTCGTGCGCTAGTCGCGCGGCGTTCTGCTCTGCGTCAGTCACCAGCCGAGCTCCCGTAGTCGATCGTCAGAGATACCGAAATAATGGCCGACCTCGTGGATCACCGTGCGCCGGACCTGGTCGACGACGTCCGCCTCGGTCTGGCAAATCGCGCAGATAGCGAGCCGGTAGATCGTGATCCGGTCCGGCAGGACGCCGGCGTAGTTCGTGGTCCGATTCGTCAGCGGGATGCCCTCGTAGAGGCCGAGCAGGCCGCGCGGGCCGGGGCCGTGCTCGACGAGGACGGCCACGTTCTTCATCAGGTCGCTGAATTCCGGCGGCAGCGAGTCCAGCGCAGTCGCGACCATCAGCTCGAACGACTCCGGGTCGACCTCGATCACATGTCCATTGTCGGCCAGTTCGCGTTGTGGCCGCCCGCCCCTACCCTGGGTCGCGTGAACTTGGACGCCACCCCACCTTTCGCCCCGCCCAGCGCCACCGGCCTGTTCCGGCCGACTCAGGCGGACTTGGTGGCCGCTCGCGGCCGGACCATCCCGGATCTGGTCGCGCCGGGCCTGCGAGTGCTGTTCGCGGGCATCAACCCGAGCTTGTACTCGGCTGCGACTGGGCACCACTTTGCCCGGCCGGGCAACCGGTTCTGGCCGGCCTTGCATCGGTCCGGCTTCACCAGTCGGCAGTTCCGTCCTGAGGAGCAGCCGATGCTGCTCGGCCAGGGCCTGGGCATTACGAACGTCGTCGCTCGAGCTACCGCCAGGGCCGACGAGCTGGACGCCGCCGAGCTCCGGGCTGGCGGCGAGGCGCTGGCCGAACTCGCCGGATCGCTCGGGGTTTCCTGGCTGGCGATCCTCGGGGTGACCGCCTACCGGGCCGCGTTCCGCACGCCGAGCGCTGTCGTCGGCCCGCAGGCGGGCCGGCTTGGCGGCGCGCAGGTGTGGATTCTGCCGAACCCCAGCGGCCTGAACGCGTCGTGGCCGATGACTCGACTGGCCGAGGCGTTCCAGGAACTGCGGCAGACTGCCTGCGGCGAGGCTGGATCCGGCGGCTAGGCGCGGCCGATGACCACCGTCGTGTCCAGGTCGTCGTCGCTCACAACGCTAGTTGTCAGGCCCGCTGCTGTCATCGCCGCCTCCGTCAGCGGGGCTTGTCGTTCGCTCGTCTCGATCAGCAGCCTTCCGTCTGAAGCGAGCCACGTCGGTGCCTCAGCTGCGACGCGACAATGGATGCCAGCGCCGTCGGCGCCGCCGTCGAGCGCGACGAGCGGCTCGTGCAGCCGCGCTTCGGCTGGCATGAGCCCGACTTCGTCGCTCGGCACGTAGGGCGCGTTGACGACGATCACGTCGATCCGGCCCCGCAGCTCCGCGGGCAAGGGGTCGTAAAGATCACCCTCGTATACCTGGCCGCCTGCGGCCGCTAGGTTGCGCCGCGCGTACGCGGTCGCGCCGGGGTCGATGTCGGCCGCGTGCAGTTCCACACCGCCCCGTCCGGTGTCTTCTGTCCCGCAGGCTTCCGACAGCAGAGTCGCCACGGCTAGCCCGATCGCGCCCGAACCGCAACACAGATCGAGCACGATAGGTGCGGCTGCGGTTCCGGCCCGCGACTTCACGGCGGCCACCGCCTGGTCGATCAGGAACTCGCTGCGGCGCCGGGGCACGAATACGCCGGGGCCGACGATGATCCGCAACCCGCAAAACTCGGCCCAGCCGACTACGTATTCCAGCGGCGAGCCGGCGACACGCCTGCCGATCATCGCGGCCAGCTCGTGGGGGGTGGTCGCGGTCGCGAGGAGCAGCCGGGCTTCCTCTTCGGCGAATACGCATCCTGCCGCTCGAAGCCGCGCCACGATCGCCGGTACAGTCGCCGCGGGCAGGTCCGCGGCCGAAGCCGCGGCGTCGACGTGGTCAGGCATCTGTCACCACGGCAGAGACGCGCTCGTCCAGTGCGTGAGGGTATCAATATCCGACATTTTGTACACGTGCCGCGGCGGGGTCTCGAAGGTGGCATACGGCCGCACCCGGATCACGACTCGCTGCTCATCGCGTGCCATCTGCTCGATCTGCGGGCGGCGACTGGCCGGCACCTCCTCGCCAGCCATGAGGCCGACGACCTGCGTTAGGACGTCGGTGGCCAGGCCAGGATCCCGTTCGACGACCCCGTTCCCGTAGACCTGCAAGTAGCTGAACGGCCAGGTCTCGTCGAGGACGCAGAGGCTAACGCGCTCGTTGCGGGCCACAGCCTTGGCCTTTCCGCGCGCGGCCATGGTCGATACCAGCAGGTCGTCGCCATCCATGACGTAGTAGACGACCGTCATCGCCGGGCCGTGCGCCTTGCGCGCGTAACCGAAGACGCACGTGCGGTGGTCGCGGACAAACTGCCGGCGCTCCTCCTGGTTCACGGCCTGCTCCTTCGCCTTCAGCACGGAAGACCACGTAATAGGCACATAGTGCCGGAACGGGGTCGGATCAGCGACAGTAGCAGGCACTGCGCTGACGACGGACTGCTCCGGGCGTCTCCGACTACCAGAAGACGGGCGCGACCAGAAGGTTGGTCCGTGGTCCGGACAACCTTCGCGAACGCCAGCTTGCGCCGGCTTCCGATTTCGCTGAGCGGCTGCGCGGGATCTTCGAGGAGCATGACCTCGCCGGTCCGCAAGACGACGCGCTTCACGAGATGGCCCGCTCGATGCGGCAGAACGGCACCCGTAGCCGTCGGGCTCGTGCAGCCTCACAGCCGGGATGTCAGCACGTCGACCTCGCACCCCGGTTGCCACGGGTCGAAGCCGTGCTCAATCAGCCAGCGGACCCCCCGCAGGCTTCGCAACGACCACCAGGCGCGGATGAG
>DATIOU010000059.1:0-3840 GCA_035472835.1 Streptosporangiaceae bacterium
GCGGCCGCAGGTTCGTGAAAGTGGTCATGGCCGGCTGGCCACCCGCGGGGCGTGAAATGCCCAACGCTGAGGAAGGCGACAGCAGGTGTGAGGAAGTGCTCCGGCATACCGGTGTCGGGTCTGCCTCTGGCGACCGATGAAAGTCAAGGGGCCTGTGAGAGCTTTTGAGGGTACTTGTCGGTCGCGGGTGGGTCGGGGAGGGCCTGAGAGCGCCTCCTGTGAGCTCGGTTTCGGACGAAGTCGCTCGGAGTGGCGGGCGGATGACCGCTATTTGCGAAGCAGGCATTCTCGCCGGGGTTGTCGGCGTGGGCGTTGCCGGTTAGGTTGTTGGTGGGCGCGGGTGACTGACGTGGCGAAGCGCAGACGTCAGGAGCTTTGAGTCTGCCGCGCAGCTTTGCCCTTCGAGGGCCTAATTTATGCGCGCTCCGGTGTCGCGCTCGCGCCCACTTTTTTGGCTGGGGCTCCGGCTTGCTGGTCTTGGACCATTCGCTTGTAGGAGACCTCGGCTTGTTCGGCGAGCTGCTTCTCGGCTGCCCGCATGGCGCGATTGACCGAGAAGATCCCGGCGGCGGCCTTGGTGTGTGTCGGGGCGCCGGCTTTGAGTTCGAGCTTTCGGAGCTTCGTGGCGGTCAGGGAGGGCTGTTGGTGGGCGTAGTCCTCGCCGCGGGTGAGTATGCACCAGAACAGCACCACGAGCTTGCGGGCGCTGGCGACGATCGCTTTGCCGTGGCCGCGCCGGCCTCTAGTTCGCTCGTAGAAGGCGTGTAGCGGACCGGGCTGGCGGACCGTGGTCCATGCGGCCTCGACCAGCGCCCAGCGCGCCGATGCCGAGCCGCGCTTTGAGATCCGGCCGCTGCGCGCCGGGGACTCCCCGGATTGGCGGACCTTTGGATCCAAGCCCAAGTAGGCGACGAGCTTGCGGCTGGTCATGAAGCGGCTCACATCGCCGACCGCGGCCATGAACGACGCGGCGCAGATCAGGTTCACGCCGGGAACGGTCATCAGTCGACGGATCTCCGGCCAGCCCACCGCCTGCTGGGCGATCAGCCGCTCGACCTCAGTGATCTCATAGTCCAGGAAGTTGACGTGGCGCAGCGCTGCGTCGACCGACTCACGCTCCTCAGCCGGAAGCTCCAACCCGGCCAGCCACTGTCGGCCTCTGACCCCGAACAGATCCGAGCTCGGCGGCTTGCCCTGCAGCCGGCGGTGTAGCACGGCGTGGACCTCTTGCTTGGCGCGCGTGCGGGCATGGACGAGCTGCTCACGCCTGGCGAGCCGCCGGCGCAACACCCGGCAGCGGTCATCGGGCCTCCACACCGACTCAAGCTCTCCCTTCCACAACAGTCTCGCCAGCGCGCGAGCGTCAAGCCGATCGGTCTTCGCGCGCGCCTGCACGATCCCGGTGTCGTCCGGGCTGACCAAGTAGGCATCGCACTACTCATGTTGTGGGCAATTTGCCGAAGTGGGTGCGGCTCGTAGCCGCTCCGGGGCAGCTGCGTGGCCTCGAGCTTGAGGTGCGCGGTTGGACGACCGACGAGCAATCGGGCGAGATCGCGCTGAGCTGCAAGCTGGTGGACGGCAGCGTGGGCGAGATCCCGGCGCGCTGGACGGACCTGCCCGTCCTGACCGAGCGGCGGCCGCCGGTGGGCGGGTTCGGCTCGCCGACGGCCTGGCGGCTTTTGCTGGCGCGCGGCGAGCGGCTAGCGGAGCGTGCACGTGATCGGACGCGGGAGGCGCGGTCGTGAGCGGTCCTCCACGGTCCACGGTGGGTGGTGTCCACCGCGTTGTTCAGCTTGCCGGGAAAACGGAGGTGACGGATGCCCGGACAGTTGGCGTTGATCGTCAACGAGGAGATGCTGGTGCCGGCGGTGGTGTGGGAGACGCTGCCGCCGGAGCGCCAGCTGCAGGTGGCGGTGCGGCTCGCCAGGCTGCTCGCCAGGCTGGTGGAGGCCGCGCGCGATGAGTGACTTGGACAAGATCACCGAGCAGCACCGTCGTCTGCGCGCGGTCGTGTACGTGCGGCAATCCTCGCTCGGCCAGGTGCAGAACAACCACGAGTCGCGCGCCCTGCAGTACGCGCTCAGGGACCGCGCGATCGAGCTGGGCTGGCCGCCGGAGTCGGTGTCGGTCGTCGACGACGACCTGGCCAGGTCGGGTTCCTCGACCGACGGGCGGCTGGGATTCAAGGAGCTGGTCGCCGAGGTGGGGCTCGGCCGGGTCGGGCTGATCCTGGGAATCGAGGTCTCGCGGCTGGCGAGGAACAACGCCGACTGGTATCAGCTGCTTGACCTGTGCACGCTGACCGGGACGCTGGTCGCCGACTCCGACGGGATCTACTGCCCGGGGCACTTCAACGACCGGATGCTTCTGGGGCTGAAAGGCACTCTGGCGGAGGCAGAGCTGCACCTGCTCCGCGCCCGGCTTGACGGCGGGAAGCGCAACAAAGCCAAGCGCGGCGAGCTTGCGCAGAACCTACCGGTCGGCCTTGATCGCGACGAGGACGGGGCGATCGTACTGTGCGCCGACGAGCAGGTACAGCACGCGATCGACCGCGTGTTTGTGCTGTGGCGCCGGCTGGGGTCCGCCCGCCAGGTCGTGGCCGAGCTGATCGCCGAGGGCCAGCGGCTGCCCCGGCGCACGGTCGGCCAGCGGCGGGTTCGTTGGGAGCAACCCAGCTATGAGGCAGTACGCGACCTGCTCACCAACCCCGTATACGCGGGCGCGTTCGTGTACGGCCGCACCGCCCAGCGCACCGGGCTCGACGAGCACGGCCGGATCAGGCGGCGAACGGTCGAGCTTCCGTTCGAGCAGTGGTCCGTCTGCCTGCCCGAGCACCATCCCGGATATGTCAGCTGGGATGAGTACCTGGCCACCCGCGAGCGGCTGCGCCGTAACGTGAGGCCGCGCGGCGAGGGCGGCGGCGCCGCGCGCGAGGGTCAGGCGCTGCTTCAGGGGATCCTGCGCTGCGGGCGCTGTGGCAGGAGGATGAATGTCGCCTATTCGGGCAAGGACGGCCGCCACCCCCGCTATCTCTGCCAGCGCGGCCTCCGATACCACGGGACCGAGCAGACGTGCCAGTCGTTCGGGGGTCTGCGGGTCGAGAACGCCGTCGCGAGCGCGTTCCTTGAGGCGATCACGCCGGCCGGGGCGCGCGCGTGCACCGAGGCGATCGACGAGCTCGAGCGCCAGCACGAGGAACGGCTCCGCGGCCAGCGGCTCGCGGTGGAACGCGCCCGGTTCGAGGCCGACCGCGCGCGCCGCAAGTTCGACGCCTGCGAGCCGGAGAACAGGCTCGTCGGCCGCTCGCTGGAGCGCGAGTGGGAGCGGGCGCTTCAAGAGCTCGAGCGCGAGCAGCGCAAGCTCGCAGACCTCGAGGCCCGCCGGCCCGAGCCGCTCACGAGCGCCGAGCGCGAGGCGCTGGCACACCTTGCCCGCGAGCTGCCGCGGCTATGGGCGGCGGACACGACCACACCGCGCGACCGGAAAGAGCTGTTGCGCACGCTGATCGGCGAGGTGATCGTCACCGTCAAGGAGCAGCCGCGGCGGGCGGAGGTCGAGATCCACTGGGAGGGCGGCGCCCGCACCCAGCTGGAGGTCGCGCTCGTCAGCCGCGGACCGCTCACCATCCGCACCAGCGAGGACACCGTCGCGCTGATCCGCCGGCTCGCCGCCCACCACCCCGACCGCCAGATCACGGCGATCCTCAACAGGCAAGGACGTCGCACCGGCACCGGCCTGCCGTTCACCGAATCGCGCGTGCACCACGTCCGCCGTAAGCACGGGATCCCTGCCGCGCCGCCACCGGACCCCAACAGCGGCCTGTACCCAGTCGCCCAAGCC
>DATIOU010000060.1:0-5344 GCA_035472835.1 Streptosporangiaceae bacterium
GGGTCGATGTGCTGGTAGAGCATCGGGTCGACGCGGACGGCGCTCGCGTGCAGGCCGGCCTTGTGCGCGAACGCGCTCAGCCCGACGTACGGCTGGTGGGTGTCCGGCGTGACGTTCGTGACCTCGCTGATCGCGTGCGCGATCCGGCTCATCTCCCTGATCCCGTCGCCGTCGAGGACGCCAAGGCCCTTCTTGAGCTGGAGGCCGGCCACCACGCTGAACAGGTTCGCGTTGCCCGCGCGCTCGCCGTACCCGTTCGCGGTGCCCTGCACGTGGCTGACCCCGGCCTCGACGGCGACCAGCGTGTTGGCGACGCCGCAGCCGGTGTCGTCGTGGCAGTGGATGCCGAGCCGCGCCTTGGTGGCGAGCGTCACCTCCCGCACGACGTCGCCGAGCTCGCTAGGGAGCATGCCGCCGTTGGTGTCGCACAGCGCGATCACGTCCGCGCCGGCCTCCGCAGCGGCGCGGACGCATTCGAGCGCGTAGGCAGGGTTGGACCGGTAGCCGTCGAAGAAGTGCTCGGCGTCGAGGAACACCCGCTGGCCCTCGGCGCGCAGGTGCCGCACGGTGTCGGCGATCATGGCCAGGTTCTCGTCGAGCGTGGTGCGCAGCGCGAGCTCGACGTGCCGGTCGTGACTCTTGGCCACCAGCGTGACGACCGGCGCGCGCGACTCGCGCAACGCCGCGACCTGCGGGTCGTCGGCCGCCTTGACGCCGGCCTTGCGGGTCGAGCCGAACGCGGCGAGCGTGGCGTGCCGGAGGTCGAGCTCGGTCTGCGCGCGGCGGAAGAACTCGGTGTCCTTCGGGATCGCGCCCGGCCAGCCGCCCTCGATGAACCCGACGCCGAGCCGGTCGAGATGCCTGGCGATCACCAGCTTGTCGGCAACCGTGAGGTTCAGGCCCTCCTGCTGAGCGCCGTCGCGCAAGGTTGTGTCGTACACGTGGAACTGGTCGTCGGGCATGGTCGCGGTCCGTTTCTTCCGTGTGGCTTGGGTTGTGTCGGCAGACAAATGAAAAGACCCCTCGTGGGAGCACGAGAGGTCTGCGCGTCGGCGGTGGTGGTTCTAACAGCCGACGCGCCTGCCGATAATAATCAGCCCGGACGTCACGGGGTCCAGTGTGCCATACGGCGGGCGTGCTTCGCGAACTGGCTCAGGAGATGTGGCTCAGGAGATGTGGCTCAGGAAGGCTCCGGCCAGCGCCGCGGCGGCCTGTGCCTGGGTGGTGCCCGTCTCGATGACCGCCACGGCCATGCTGCCCCGGTATCCGACGAACCAGCTCAGGTACGCGTGCGCGCCGGTCTGCACCACGCCGGACTGACCGTACACCGGCTCGCCCGGGACGTTGGCCGCGCGCGCGGAACCCGACTGCACCGCCTGCCGCATCAGCTGGCGCAGCTCGCCAAGCTTGCTGGTGGACAGCGGCGCCTGCCACGTCGCCGGCGGGTCAGCGGCGACGAGCACCGGCGTGCGGCCGGTGCCGGCGTCGACCTCGGCTGCCACCATGGCCATGCCGAGCGGGCTCATCAGCACGCCGCCGGTGCCGGTCGCCTGCGCCGCCACGCCGGCCTGGCCGGTGACGGCAGCGGCCGACCCGGAGAACGCGGGCACCCGCAGGTTCCACGGTGTTCCGATGCCGAAGGACCGTTCTACAGTCGAAAGCTGGCTCGCGGTCAGCTTCTCCGACATGGTCGCGAAGGCCGTCCCGCACCCGGCGGCGAAGTCCGCGGCGAAGGTTGTCGAGGCCGCCGGACCCGGCTGGTAGGTGAACGTCTGGCCGCCGACGTTGGCGACGTTCTCGCAGGGCAGCGGCTGGCTGGTGCTGACGTCGCCGATGCCGAGCAATGCCGCCGCGGACACGATGCTGAACGCCATGCCCGGCTGCAGCTTGGCGGCCAGCGGTCCGTCGGGCGGCAGCGGCACGCTGCCCGCCTGATGCGCGGCGAGGGCGCGGACTTCACCGGTGGCCGAGTCGACGGCGACGATCTCGCCGGAGTTGTGCTGCGCCGCGAGCGCGGCGGTGGCGACCGCCTGGTCATGACTGTCAATGGTGGTCCGTACCGGGGTGCCGACCTGCCCGGCCGTGGTCGACAAGGTCGCGACCGTCTGGCCTGCCGCGTTGACCACGACGATGGAGGTACTCGGCGTGCCGGCCAGCGTGTCCTGGTAAGTCAGCTCGAGCCCGGACAGCCCCATCGTCTGGCCGGGCTGGTAGGCGGCGCCCTCGGCCCGCAGCGCGCTGGAGTTCTCGGTGCCTATCGTGCCGACGACCTCGGCGGCGGTCGAGCCGAACAACCGCTCCGTCCTGCGCTGCGAGGTCATCCCTGGCACCTTGGCCAGCCGCGACCATATCCCCTGGAACTGCGGGGACGCGGGATCGAGCGTGAGCAGCGAAAGGAACTGGCGCGGCGGCGCGGCACGGATCTGGCCGAGCACCTGCTGCGCGCTGAGCCCGGTGATCAGGCTGAACTCCTTCGCGGTGCGCGCCATGTCCGACAGCCGACCAGGGTAGACGCCGACGTGGTAGTCGGTGGACGACGTGAGCAGGGGCTGGCCGGCCGAGTCCTCCACCGGGGCACGGGGCGAGAAGCTGGTCAGCACCGCGAGCCGGTCTCCTGGCCCGAGGCTTGGGTTGATGGCGCCCGGCGCCCAGTCGACGAGCCACTGCCCATTCCGCACGGTCAGCGAGAACCGCCCTATGTAGCTCCACTGCTGGCCAGTCTGGGCCAGGTCCACAGTGGCCTTGAAGGTCGCGACCGCCGTGTCCCCGTGCTGCGTGACCGAGTTCATCGCCAGGAACGCATTCGTGGCGTCCAGGTCGGTGTAGGCGGCGGTGAGCTGGCTGACCACCTGCACGTCGTTCCCCGTGGTCAGCGCGGCGGCCTGCGCGTACCTGCCCTGCTGCCAGTCGAGGAGGAACGCCTGCACGGTCGGTTCAGGAGACGACGCGCCGCCGAAGCCGGTCGCGAATCCGACGCAGAGCAGACCGGTGACGACCACCATGATCACGGCCAGCCGCTGCCGGCGGGACAGCCGGCGGCGGTGCATAGAAGGCTTGCGATGGCGACTGCGGGACGAGCGAGACCCGGTTGGCCGGGGAGGCGGCGGCGGCCCCGGCGGCGTGGCTTGCGCGTCAGGGGTGCCTCGCGGCACCCCGGCCCCTCGGCGGGGAAGCGCGTATCCGCGAGGGCGCCCAGCATGGCTACCCCGTTCGCGCGAGCCCGCTGTCACCGTCCGCCTCCGGGGTCACCGTCGTCGCCGTAGGGCACGCTCGACCTCCCTGGCTGCGTCCCGCCGGGCCAGGTCTTGCCTCTTATCGTATGTCCGTTTGCCGCGGGCAAGTGCGAGCTCCACCTTGACTTTGCCGTCCTTGAAGTACATCGACAGCGGGACAAGCGTCAGGCCCTGCTCCGATGTCTTGCGGACCAGTCGCTCGATCTCTCCCCGATGCAACAGGAGCTTCCTGGTCCGCCTAGGCACGTGGTTGGTCCATGTGCCTTGCGTGTACTCCGGTATATGAACGTTATGCAGCCAGACTTCCCCGTCAGAGACCAGCGCGAACCCATCGGTGAGTGACGCACGTCCGGCGCGCAGTGACTTCACCTCGGTCCCGGTGAGCGCGATGCCCGCTTCGATGACTTCCTCGATCGTGTAGTCATGCCGGGCGCGCCGGTTCCTGGCGATGACCTTGCTTCCCTGCTCGCGTGCCACGTCTCTCCTGTCAGCCAGCTTGCGGCTACCCGCCGGCCCGGGACCAACGCACCGCGGCAGCGCCCGGGCCACCGGCGGCTAGACCCGCAGATAGCGGCGGAGCGTCACGAACGACGTCACGCCGCACAGCAGCACCCCGACAAACATCGCCAGCAGTATGACCTCGATCAGGTCAGTGGCCGACAGGCCAACGTTATAGCTGAAGTACTGCTGCAGGTTGTTGAGCAGCAGCGACTTGACCCCGATGAGCAGGGCGGCCGCGAGCGCCCAGCCGAGCAGGCCGGCGATCACGCCCTCGAGCAGGAAAGGCAGCTGAATATAGAAGTTAGACGCGCCGACCAGCCGCATAATTCCGGTCTCCCGCCGTCGGTTGAACGCCGACAGCCGGATTGTGTTCGCCACCAGCAGGACCGCGGCGACGACGAGGATCAGCGCGACGACGACGACCGCGTTCCGCGCGCCGTCGAGCAGCCGGTAGAACTTGTCGAGGATGGTCATCTCGTCAATCACGGAGTCCACGCCTGGCGCCCCGTTGACCGCGCTCGAGACGATGTTGTAGTCGGCCTGCGGGTTACGGAGCTTGATCTCGAACGACGGCGGAATGTCTGTTTCCTTGACCGTCGAGACGTACGACGGGTCGTTGGAGAAGTCCTGCTTGAACAGCTGGTAGGCCTGCGTCTGCGACACATAGGTGGCGCTCTGGACCTGCGGCATGGAGGTCAGCGTCGTCTGGATCTGCTGCTGCTGCGCCGGCGTGATCGACCCATGGCAGTTCGGGTTGGGGCTGGCAGCGGTGCACAGGTAAACGGAGATCTCCACCTTGCTCTGCCAGTACGTCCGAGTGCTGTTCACCTGCTTGACGAACAGCAGCCCCGTGCCGAGCAGAGACAGGCTGATCGCCACCACCACGATGAGCGCGACCGTCATGGTGAGGTTTCGGCGCAGTCCGACCCAGATCTCCTGGAACACGAAGTTTGAACGCATACAGGCCTTATCTCATCCCTGGATAGTCATCTGTGGTCTCGCGGGCCCGCCGTAAGCCGGCGGTAATAGATGCCGGCTAATACGCCTGGCCGTACACGCCCCGCACCTGGTCGCGGACCACCTTGCCGTACTCGAGCTCGATGACGCGCTTGCGCATCGAGTCGACGATGGCCGCGTCGTGGGTGGCCATGACCACGGTCGTCCCGGTCCTGTTGATCCGGTCGAGCACCTTCATGATGCCGATCGAGGTCGCCGGGTCGATGTTTCCCGTCGGCTCGTCGGCCAGCAGGATCATCGGGCGGTTGACGAACGCCCTGGCCATCGCGACGCGCTGCTGCTCGCCGCCGGACAGCTCGTCGGGCATCCTCTCGTGCTTGCCTTCCAGGCCCACCAGGTCGATCACTTCGGGCACCACGCGGCGGATGAACCGCCGCGGCTTGCCGATCACCTCGAGGGCGAAGGCCACGTTCTGGTAGACGTTCTTGTTCGGCAGCAGCCGGAAGTCCTGAAACACGCACCCGATCCGGCGGCGCAGGTGCGGCACCTTCCAGTTCGTCAGCCGCGCCAGATCCTTGCCCGCGACGTGGATGCGTCCGTCGGTGGGCCGCTCCTCCTTGAGGATCAGCCTGAGGAAGGTCGACTTGCCGGAC
>DATIOU010000061.1:0-98689 GCA_035472835.1 Streptosporangiaceae bacterium
TTCGGTCCGCTGCTCTCGTTCGAGATCGAAGGCGGTGCGGCCGACGCCGATGCGGTCGTGGCCGCAGCCCGCCTGATCGTGCCCGCCACCAGCTTCGGCGGCGTCGAGTCCGCCTGGGAGCGGCGCGGGCGATGGCAGGGCGAGACGGCACCAGCGACGCTCATCCGGCTGTCGGCGGGCATCGAGCCGTCGGCCGACCTTGTCGCCGACATCGGCCATGCGCTGTCCCGAGGCCGACCTTAGGCTGACCTACCGCCGTGCATCCGGCACGATGGCCGGGTGACCATCTACACCGGCTTTGCCACGTTCTACGACCGAATCATGGGCGATCGCAGCGAGGAGGTCGACAGGATCCGGTCGTACATCAGCAGGCATATGCCACACGCGCGGTCGCTGCTCGAGCTTGGCTGCGGCACCGGAGCCCTCCTCGCCGGGCTAGCGGGCGACGTCGCCGTTACGGGTATCGACCAGTCCCCGCAGATGCTGGCGATCGCAGCGGAAACCGTGCCAGGCGCGAACCTGGTCCGGGGTGACATGACGGCGTTCACCTTGGCTGGCCACTTCGACGTCGTGATCTGCATGTTCGACACGCTGAATCACGTACCGTCGTTCGACGGCTGGCTGTCGCTGTTCAGCTGCGTGCACGAGCACCTCGTCGAGGGCGGGCTGTTCATATTCGACGTGAACACGTCCGGCCGCCTCCGGCGCCTCGACGACGCGCCGCCGTTCCTGGATGAGTTTGACGGGAACGTGGTGATCATGACGGTGCGGTCGGCGCATGACGGGCTGTCGCTGTGGGAGACGATGATCTTCGACCGTCAGCACGACGACATCTACCGGCTGCACCACGAGCGGATCTACGAGCTCGGCGTGCCGCTCGCGTTGATCCGTGCTTCGTTGGCCGGGCGGTTCGAGCTCCTGGAAGAGGCCAGCCTCGACGGAACGCCGGTTAGCGACGAGTCCGACCGGGTCTTCTTCGCCTACCGGCACCGGGCTGCCGAACAGCAGCCGCAACAGTCCGTTAGCGCTCGGCCAGCAGCCCGCCCGGGTGCGACTCCCGGAACGTACGCCGGTAGTTCTGCGGCGTCGTGGCACGCCAGGCGCGGAAGTGATGACGGAACGTGGCTGGGTTCCCGAAGCCGGCCCGTTCCGCTATGACATCCACCGTCTCATCGGTCTCCTCGAGCAGCTGCTGCGCAAGCAGGACGCGCTGGCCGGTCAGCCAGCGCTGCGGCGTCGTGCCGGTCTCCTGCACGAAACGCCGCGCGAACGTGCGCGGCGACATAACTGCGAGTTCGGCTAGCTGATCGACTGTGACGTTCCTGTCGAGGTTGCGCTGCATCCACTCGATGAGGTCGCTCAGCGTGTCGCAAGCGGGCCCGGCCACCGGCCGGTCGACGAACTGCGCCTGGCCGCCGTCCCGGTGCGGCGGCACGACCATCCGGCGCGCGATCGCGTTAGCGACCCGGCTACCCTGCTCCTTGCGCACCAGGTACAAGCACGCGTCGATGCCTGCCGCCGTGCCAGCGCTGGTGATGACAGGATCGTCGTCGACGTACAGCACGGCGGGGTCGACCTTGGCGGCCGGGTAGAGCCGGGCCAGCCGGTCTGAGTGTCGCCAGTGCGTCGTGCAGGCCCGGCCGTCAAGCAGGCCGGCGGCACCGAGCACGAACGCCCCGGTGCAGACGCTCAGCACCCTGGCGCCCCGACTTACCGCCCGCTGCAGCGCGGCGAGCAGCGGTTCGGGCCATTGCTCCCGACCACAGCGGTCGTCGCCGCTCGCCGGCACCGCGATCAGATCAGCGCTTTCGAGCCGGTCCAGTCCGTGTGCCGTGTGCAGGGTGAAGCCAGCTTCCGACCGCAGCGGCCCAGGCTCCCCCGCAACGACCGCGAAGTCATAGCCCGGCAGTCCATCCGCGGTCCGATCGTTGCCGAACACCTCACAGAGCACGCCTAGCTCGAACGGCGTGAACCCGTCGAGAACCACAACGGCGACGTCTTTCAGCACGGCATCGATCATGCCACAGGGTTGGCAGGATGTTAAGGGCAAGTGGCCGAACTGCCACTTTCGGAAACTACCGTCGTGGTCGAGCCTTAGAGGCATGAACCAGCCGACAGTCCCGGGCTCCCATCGCGGCCCCCAAACAGGTCGCCGTCAGCAGGCCGCGCGGCTCGCGCGCTTTGCCCGCCGCGTTCGCGCCATCATCGCGGAGTGCGTGCAGGCCCAGCGCAGACTGGCGGAGCTCACGACAGCCCCCGATCGCTACCTACCCAGCCCTCATGTGGCGCCTGATACGTATGAAGAGTTCTTGTTCCGCACCTCCGGGCTGATGCGGCACGAGCCGCCCGCGCGCGCACGGCGGTAGCGGCCCAGTCCCAGGCAACTCCGAAGACAACCCCTGCGCTCGCGTCCTCAGGCGGCCGAGGAGGCCAGCTCGCTGCACGTGACTGACGCACCGGTATCCAGCCCGAAGCCACCCTCACCAGGTCATTGACTGCCGGGCTGCAGTCGCCCGGCGTCGCTGTAGTCCGCCGCGCTGGTGACGGTCGCGGGCGCGGCCGAGATAGGACCGACGGGGTGCGGCAAGACCTGCTGGCGCGTCGGCTCGCGCGAGATCAGCATCCACACGCACAGCATGATCATCGTGGCCACGAAGGCGCAGAACACCCAGAACATGGGCGCCAGTCCCGGGCTGATCGTCAGCCCAAGCTGGCTCGCCTGCGCCTGCGAGAAACCGAACTGCAGCGGTGAAATTGATCCGTGGAGCTGGACAATCGCCGATATCGCCTGCGCCACCATCGGCACGATTGCGCCCGCCGCGAGCGCCCCGCCGAGGCGCGTCGGCCGCCAGAGTGCGGCGACGACAGCGACCGCGACGAGGCTTGCCATCACCAGGACGTCGCCCACAATCACCGGTGCTGCGTTCGCGAAGGCGTTGCCCGCCGTCACTACCTGCGAGACCCCGCTGCCGGTCCGCAGCGTGAAGGTGTCCCACGACGGCGCGAAGGCGATGGCCGCCCCGACGGCAGCCAGCGCGAGCGCCACGAGTGGCACGATCTCGTGACTGGACGCGCGGCCGAGATGGCGGGCCAGACCGCGTCGCGCGACGACCCCGTTCCCTTCTCGAGTTCTCAGGCCGGTCCACAACGCCAGCCCGACGCCTACAGTGCAGGCGAACCAGCCGAGGATGCCGAGCACGAGGCCGGCGTCAGCCAGGCGCGCTCCGCTGGCCATCGGCGTTCCGGCGTCGGCGAAGAACAGGCCAACAGTGACCGCGCTGACGCCGAGGCCGAGCAGCGCACCTGCGCGCAGCCGGGTTCCGCCGAGAACGATCAAGACAGCGCTGAGACTCCAGGCTGCGAGATAGATCACATGGGTAACGAGGTTGGCGGGCTGCGAGGCGAGGCTGGCACCGGCTACGTACGCCGGGAACAGCCCCGCGATCCCGAGCACTACGCCTACCCCGAGCACAGCAGCCGCGATCCGGGACGTCCGGGTCACGCTCGGTACGGCCGGTATGGCGCTGGCCTGCGCGTCGACGCCGCCTGCCACGGCGATGCCCTGGGCCGGGGGCTGCTGCGCCTCAGCCGGCGAGGCCGCGGGCTGGGCCATGGTCTGCGTAACGGGCACGATGGTGCCTGCGACCTCGAGCGATGCGAACCGCGCCCATGCGCCTGACCAGCCTTCCGGCGTCAGCGGCCACCACTCAATGGGCGGAGCCTGCGGGCTTGCGGCATGCCAGATGCCGTAGAACTGGGGCCCCTGTCCGATGGCGTAGTTGGCGCCGCGATAGGCGATGCTGACGTTCTCGGGCATGGTCCGATCCTTCCTGGCTGCTCAGGCTCGCTGACCCCGGTCAGCCTCCTCACCTTGTTCCCAGAGCGTAAGGGCTGAGCCTGCAAGTTTCCTGGACGGTTCCTCAGGGTCTCACTGAGGCCAGGCTAGGCGCCCGCATGGGCCGGCGAACACTGCTACCTAACGGCACGCGGGCGAGGTAGCCTCCGTGATCATGAGGCGGGAGCAGGAACCACCGCGTGTTGGGGTGCTGTGGCGGGGGGACCGTCGCGCAACCGCGCCCAGGCCGCGCGCCGACCGCGGCCTCGGCCCGCTGTTCACCGCCTTCGCCAGCCTGCCCGTGATCATCGAGCCAGTTCCGTACAGCGACGACGCGACTGGCGACGTCCGCGAGCAGCTTCTCACGCTTGACGGCGTCCTGGTGTGGGTGAACCCGATCCAGGACGGAGCCAACCGTGCGTTGCTGGATGCACTCTTGCGTGAGGCGGCAGCCAATGGCGTCTGGGTATCTGCGCATCCCGACGTGATCCACAAGATGGGCACCAAGGAAGTCCTGTTCCGGACCCGTGAGCTCGGCTGGGGCAGCGACGCCACCTTGTATCCGGCTGCGGCCGACTTCGCGCGGGCCTTCCCCGGGCGCCTCGCAAAGCTGGGTCGCCTGGTTGTCAAGCAGGCGCGTGGGAACGGCGGGAACGGGGTCTGGAGGGTGGAGCTTCCTGGCGCCGAGCCGGGCCCGACCGATGTGAACACCCTCGTCCGCGTGCAGGACGCCCTGTCGAAGGACACCTCCTCTGAGCACATCACGCTCGGCTCGTTCATGGCCCGATGCGAGCGCTACCTCGCGTGGTCGGGGTCACTAGTGGACCAGCCGTATCAGGACCGGCTCGCGGACGGGATGCTGCGGTGCTACTTCTGCGGGGATCAGGTCGTCGGGTTCTGCCACCAGTGGCCGCAAGGGCTGCTCGACCACGACCCGCACCATGGCCTGTCGCCAGCGTCGCTTATGGAGGGTCCCGATGTCCCGGCCTACCAGGCGCTGCGCGTGCAGGCAGAGGCGGAATGGGTCCCGCAGATGTCAAGCATCCTCGGGATCCCGGCCCGCCAGCTGCCGGTCATCTGGGACGCGGACTTCCTGTACGGGCCCCAAGACCGGTCGGGTCAGGACACACACGTCCTGTGCGAGATCAACGTGAGCGCCGTCTGGCCATTCCCGCCGATGGCCGCGCAGAAAATCGCCGAAGCCGCACTGGACCGCGCTGAAGAGGCCAGGGCGCTCCGCCGCTAGCACTGGTGCTACGCCGTACCATCTTCTGCCGCTGCCGTGTGTAGTCTCGCCCACATGGATGGCGAGGTAACCCTCCGGCCCGTCAAAGAAGACGATCTGCTCTGGCTCGCTAGCCTGCGCGATGGCGCTTCCGCCACGGGCCCGCACCAGTGGCATGGCTGGACCGATTCGCAGCGCGAGCGCAGGCATTGGGCCGAGTCGGGATTGCTCGGCGATCACGGCGGAACTCTGGTTGTGGTGCACGGCGACGATCGCGTGGGCAGTGTTTCCTGGCGCCGGGTCCAGACCGGGCCCACTGCCTCCAACTGGGCAATCGGCATCGAGCTGGCGCCGGAGTTCCGGGGGCGCGGCTATGGCAGTTCCGCGCAGCGGCTGCTGGCGCGCTATCTGTTCGCTCACACGCAGGTTAATCGCGTAGAAGCGACGACCGAGATCACCAATCTGGCTGAGCAGCGGGCGCTCGAGAAGGCCGGGTTTACTCGCGAGGGCATCATGCGCGGGACTACGTTCCGCCAAGGCCGCTGGCATGACCAGGTGATTTACAGCGCGCTGCGCGATGAGATCGAGCTGTCCGACCTGGAGAAACGAACCGGCGTGTGAGCCATGCCGGACCGGCCCCCGTTGCGCTAGCTACCGAGCTCGCACGAGGAAAGCATCAGCGGAGGAAGAAACAATGATCGATGTGACGCAGGAGAGGCCGCTGCGACCCGCCGCGTGGCTTCGACGCGACCTGGGAGGTGGGCGACGACATCAGCTGGATCGAGCTGCGGCTGGCCGACCAGGGTAACGGCCGGACCCTATTCCAGCTGAACCACATCGCGCACGTGGACGACGAGCGGTGGTCTCAGTTCGGACCGGGTGCGGCGGGCTTGGGCTGGACCCGACACCCACGGCTGACCTACAGCCCCGATTGTCAGTGCGCCTGCCTACGCTCGGCTTATGGCCGATAGCAGGTTGTCTGTACACGATCGCGAACTCTTCTTGGCCGAACCGCATGTGGCGGCTTTGTCGGTGTCGGCTGGTCACGGCCGTGGTCCTCTGACGGTGCCGATCTGGTACCAGTACGCACCGGGCGCGGAGGCGTGGGTACTGACTGAGGCCGGGTCCCGGAAGGTCCGGCTCATCGAAACAGCGGGGCGTTTCACCCTCATGGTCGAACGCGTCATGCCCACTAACCGGTATGTGTCGGTGGAAGGGCCCGTCACTCGCTGCGTTCCGGGGACCGATGCGCTGCTGCGGGAGATCGCTGAGCGCTATCTGCCGCCCGGCAAGGTACCGGCCTATATCGAGTTCGCCGAGGCTGAACTAGGTGAGCAGGTCGCGATTTACATGCGTCCGGAGCGATGGCTTACGGCAGATCTCGGCCCAGGCGCCGTTCCGCCGGGGTTGACCTGACTTGGCTCGATGACCTTGGCCGGGAAGCCAAGATCGAGTGGAAGGCCCTCAGCCAGCGCATCGGCCACTCCGATATCGCACTCACAATGAAGCAGTACGTCCAGGCCGACCTCGAAGCCGATCTCCAGGTCGCCAACACACTCGCCGAGTTGATCATCGGTGACGCTCTGGCATCGGTCGAGATAGTCGCCCAGACCGGCCGCGGCGGATCGGCAGCGTCCGACGGTCGGCCAAGATCCGTTAGCAAATCCGTTAGCATCCGGCATGCAAAAGGCCCCTTCCAAGATCGGAAGGGGCCTCTGATTGGTAGCGGGGGCGGGATTTGAACCCGCGACCTCTGGGTTATGAGCCCAGCGAGCTACCGAACTGCTCCACCCCGCGTTGCGTGCACTCACTTTATGGCCCCATCGGACCACTGGCAAATCAAGGCCCGGTGCTGCCCTGGGCGGGCGCCGTAGCCCACACCTGGTACCGCACCCGCTGCAACGCCGTGGGCAGGTGAATCAGGTCGTGGGGCTCCTCAGTCGTAGCCAGGTCGAGGAGACGCACAGGTGTACCGCCGAAGCCCAGCAGCTCGCCGGCCGACGCCGCGACCAGAACAGGCCGTCGCCCGGTCGCCGCGATCGACCGGATAACTGACTGAACAGGGCTGTTCGGGCCAGTCGCAACCGAGGCAACAGGCAGGTCGCACATTCCCCGGATGACTTGCGCGAACTCCAGGGCCGTGGTCGGGTCGACGATGATAACCGCGGCGTTGCCCGGCATCGATCTGCAGAGCTGGCGAACCGCAGCGCTCTCGCCCGCCCCGCTGCGGGTCAGCGCCAAGCCCTTGGCCACCGGTTTCAGGCCGCCCGACCTGCCGACATGGCTTAGGCCGAAGCCGAACGTCGTCGCTGCAGTCGGCACCAGCATCGCCGCCACGCAGAACAGCCCGACTATCGTCGCCGTTACCGGCCGTGCGCCTCGGTCGATCGCGCGTCTGCCAAGCCAGTCGGCCGCCCAGAGGCCGAACGCGATGAAGCCCGGGATCGCGATGAAGATCAGCCGACGGCTGGCCCACGGCTGATCCGGAACGATGTCGGGCGCCCAGAGCACGACCACCGAGCCGGCGCAGATCATCGCGAGCGGCAGGCCCCAAGACCGCCACACGCCGGTCGGGTCTCGCCACGTCAGCAGCGCCCGCAGGCAGCGTCGCACCACAACTGCCAGCCCCAGGCCGCCGAGCAGCACCGTTGGCAGACCGATGTACCAGATCACCCAGTACAGCGTCTGCTCCGCGTAAGTGCGCGTCGGGTCGATCGGCAGGTCCTGGATCCGCTGGAGCGCACGGATCATCGCCTGCATGGCCGGGCTTGGCTGACCGTGCACCTTCTGTACGTACGGCCGGATCGTGAACCAGACCAGCGCCGCAACCACCAGCAGCGCGCCGACTTCAGGCAGCCACCGCAACGGCCAGCTGGCCACCGCCCGCGGCACGACCCGCCGCACCCACGGAACGCGCGCGAGCTGGAACACGACGACCGAGAGCGCCACGAGCCACAGGGCAGTAACGCCGGCGAGCGCGACCGTCTGACCTGACGCATCGAGCAGCGGGCGATCGAGCACGTACAGGCTCAGGACCCCGAAGAAAAGGCCAACAACAAGCCCGGACAGGAACGGGGCCGCCTGCGGTCGCCGCCCGATAACGAGCGCGGCCGCAAACGGGATGACTGGCAGCAGGCAAACCAGCGACTCGAGGCTGATGGTCAGCGCGAAGCTCAGCACGAGACCTGCGAGCACGGCCAGCCCACGCTGCCGCACGGGCCCCGTTGCCCAGCGCGACGGGGCTGCCAGCTGCCACGCTACGGCCAGCCTCGCCCGGGCCGTGCGGGCCTCCGGCGGGTCCGCCAGGTCCGCGGCCGGCACCGGATCAGAACCACGCAGCGCGACGGAGTCGGCGACCAGGCAGAGTCCGCTGAAGAGCATAATCTGCAGCGCCGTCTCAGCCAGCGACGTCCTGCCCGCGAATTGTTGCGGCAAGCAGAGGCCGAGGATGAGCGCGCCGGCCGGCGCCCACTGCGGCCCGACTAGCCGGCCGATGAGCCCTGCGAACGCCAGCATCGCCAGCCCGCCCAGGACCGGGCCGATCGCCTGCGCACCCGCGAACCCGTGCACCCAGAATCCGCCTGCCAGCAGCAACGGGAGACCCGGCAGCACGCCCGGATATATAGCAGTACCCCGGACAAGGAATCCGGTGCTGGCGAAGTTAAGCCCCGAGTGGACGGTTCCGAATGCCGACAGCGTCTGCGGTATCGGCAGGGAGCCCTGCTGAGCGATCCAGTATCCGGTCTGGAAGTAGGTGCCCTGATCGCGCGCGACGATCACGGCCGCCGAGCTCTCGCTCAGCTGCCACGCAGTCAGCGCCGCCACAACCACGACGGTTGCGAGGAGACCGAACCAGGTCAGCCAGCCGGGCTCGGCCGCCCGGGCAGTCGACAGCAGCCGGGGCCAGCTCGCGGGGACGACTCGCAAGCCGTTCACCGTCAGTACGGTTGCCACGGATACCGAGATCAAGACCATCGGGATGGGCAGCAGGTTCCCGGCTAGCACGAGCAGCACGCCAGGGATGAGCCACGACACGATCAGGACGGCGGGCAGCACCGTTAGCCGGGCGAACACGGTGCCGGCGATGTCCGCCGACCGGACCTTGACCGGCTGGCCGACCGGCCCGGCCGGCCCGCTTCGCGCGCGGCCCTTGACCACCGTCGCCGCGCCGCCAGCCAGGGCGACGCCGATCCTCCCGAGCGCATGCCCAGTGGTACGCAAAGGGCTCAGGCGGGGCCTGGGCCGGCCGAGTCGAACGCCGGTTCTGCTCGGGACAGGGGCCGGGATCGACAAGGTGCCGGTGTCGTCTTCGGCCCCGTTCCCATCCTGACCGGCACCCCGAGCGTCGCCCGCGGTATCGATCGCGCCGCCGCCTACGCTGGTTGTATCGCTGGTGATCGGGCGCGCCTCCCCCGCTGACGGCGGCTGGTTACCGGCGCCCGCGTTGCCCTGCGGACCCTCAGGAGGGAGCACGTGGTCAACTGTAAGGGTGTCGGGCAAAGGGGCTGGCATGCCGGGCGCAGGCGCGCCATGGCCCGCGCGCGGCATCCCGGTTCAAGCTCAGCGCCCACAGTGGCCTTTCTGCGCCTTTGCCGTGTCCAGTCATACCGTCGGTCAGTAGCACGTACGATGGTGCCTGACCTGGCGAGCCGGGGGCTCTAGCCAAGGCTTCCCACCTGACCTGAGGAGCTATGCGCGGCCACGACGAAGCCGGCGACCAAGGCAGGCCGCAGGGCGCCAACGCCGCGCGACGGCTAATCCCGCGTCCGGTACCGCGGCCTAAGCGCAGTCGATCCACCGTTGTCCTCGGTACGCTGGCGGTCTTCGTCGCCGTCGTTCTCGCTGGTGGCACGCTCGCCGCGTACGCGAAGTACCGGTCCGTGTGGGACGGCATTAACCGCATCGACGTCCGCGGCGACCTGACCTCCCATCGGCCGCCGGCCGACCCGAACGCACAAAACATCCTGATCATCGGTTCAGACACGCGGATCGGACGGAACGGCAAGATCGGCGGGACTTCCAACGCATCCGGGGCGCGGTCCGACACCGTGATGCTGCTCCACGTCGCGCCGGGCGCTCACCAGGTCGCCGTGATGAGCATCCCCCGCGACTCGGTAGTGCCGGTCCTCAGCTGCACGCCCGAGGGCGGCACGCCAGGCCAGACAGCGCAGCCGTCGTACGCGGTGGAGCAGATCAACGCCTCGTTTGCCTACGGCGGGCCGGGCTGTCTGTGGAAGACCATCGAGCAGACCACGGGCATCCACATCAACGACTTTGTCGAGCTGACGTTCGTGGGTTTCCAGAAGGTCATCGACGCCCTGCACGGCGTGAACATCTGCCTGCCTTACGCGATCAACGACCCGACCTCCCGGCTCGACTTGAGCGCCGGACGGCATCACGTCTTCGGCCGCGAGGCGCTGGCGTTCTGGCGAACCCGCGAGGGCGTTGGGCTCGGCGACGACCCGCAGCGCATTCAGCGCGATCAGTTCCTGATGGCCTCGCTGGTCAAAGGCATCGAGCACAGCAACCTGCTCAAGAGCCCGCGCGCCATGCTCGCAGTGATCGACACGCTGACCTCGGGCGGCTACCTGACCACAGACAGCGGCCTGACGCCCAACTCGATGCTCAGGCTGGGCGAGGCACTGCGCGGGATCTCGACCGCGTCGGTGCAGTTCGTCACCGTTCCCTGGACTACCTATGCAGGCAATGCCCAGTGGATCAACTCGTCGCAGTCCCAGGCGTCCGGGAACTCGAACTGGGTCCAGTGGCTCCAGCCGCAGGCCAACAACCTTTTCTCGGCGATCGCGCACGACGTCAAGCTGCCCAAGGCCGGTAAGCAGAAGAAGATCAAGCCGGTTAGCCCGGCCAGCGTTAAGGTCAGGGTGCTCAACGGGACTACGACACCGGGGCTTGGCGCCACCACCGCGGCGGGCCTGCACGGCCGCGGCTTCGACGTCGTGGGCCGCGCGCTGGACGCCACGAACCCGAGCTACACCAGCACGGTCATCGAGTATGCAAGCGCTGCCCAGCTACCCGCCGCACAGACGCTAGCAGGCCTCTTCACTAACGTGACGCTGAAGCAGAACTCGCACCTGCCTAACGCGACAACAGTGCGCCTGATCCTGGGCTCGACCTTTACGTCGCTGAAGCCGGCCGGCGGCAGCGGCAGTACCGGGGTCTCGAACCTGGCCAGCACGTACGGCGGCATTACCGCTAACGTCAATATTTGCAGCAACAGCAGCGCATTCAGCGGCTGACGTTGCCGGCGGGTCATTGCACGCCTGCTCCGAAATGGCCGCCAGCGTGACGTTCGCTGCCGTTTGCGCAGTCGCCCATCGGGAATGCTCCGACCGTGGGCCAAGAGCCGGAGCCGACACGGGGGCAGGGCGACGGAGATCCCCCCGCATATCCCCGGCGTCGCCCGCACTTCGGTCTTCGGCGCCGGCCTGCTAGCACCGCACGCGCGCTGCCGTTAACCCGGCCGCGCCGGTCAGCGCGCTCGATCGTCTTCCGCGCGGTCGCCGCCTGTACGGCGGTCGTCGTCACCGGTAGCACGCTGGCCGCCTATGTGACCTTTCGGCATGACTGGAATGGCATCAAGCGCATTGACGTGCGCCGCGACCTGAGCTACCACCCGCGACCGCCCGCCGATCCGAACGCCATGAACATTCTCCTGATCGGCTCCGACAGCCGGGCCGGCGTGAATAAGAAGTTCGGCGCCGAAGTCCTCGGGCAGCGGTCGGACACCGTCATGGTCCTGCATGTCGCACCCGGCGCACACAAGCTCATCGTCTTGAGCTTCCCGCGAGACTCGGTCGTGCCGATCCTGGCCTGCGCCCCAGAGAACGGGTCGCTCGGCCAGACAGCGCAGCCTGCCGGATACGTGGAGCAGATCAACGCCGCGTTCGCGTACGGCGGTCCGGGCTGCCTCTGGGAAACCATCGAGCAGACGACGGGGATACACATCGACGACTTCGTCGAGGTCACCTTCACCGGCTTTCAGCACGTGATCGACGACATTGGCGGCGTGAACATCTGCCTGCCGGTCGCCATCCACGACCCGGAGAGCCTGCTCAACCTCACGGCTGGCCGCCATCACGTCTACGGCCGCGAGGCGCTGGCGTTCTGGCGAGCGCGCTACATCGGCGAGGGTTCCGACCTCCAGCGCATCAATCGCGACCAGTACCTGATGGCGTCCCTGCTGCAAGGCCTGGCCCGCAGCGGTCTCACGCACAGCCCGGTCAAGATCCTCAAAGTGATCCAGGACGTCACCAGCCACGGCGACATCTCGACCGACGCGGAGCTGAGCCCTGCGCGGCTGTTCACGATCGCCGACGAGCTGCGCGGTATGCCGCCCGCCGCCGTTCAGTTCATCGAGATTCCGACCGTGCCCTATCCCGGCGACCCGCTCGCCTGGGTCCAGTGGGCGCAACCGCAGGCAGCCGCGCTCTTCTCGGCCATTGCGCACGACACGAAGCTGCCCTCGGCGCCACCGGCCGCCATCACTGCCGGGCGCGCGGCGAGGAGCAGCGGCTACCCCGTGGAAGCAGCGCACGCGGCGACGCGGGCAGGCACGACTCCCGGAGTCGCGGCCGCTTCACCGGCACGCGTGATCGCGAGCGCGGCCACGGTGGACGTCGCGGTATTCAACGGAACAACGCGACCCGCCCTGGCCACGACTACGGCCGCGAGCCTGGCATCGCGCGGGTTCCGCGTCGTCAACATCGCCGACGCGGCGACGCTGGACTACCGGAGGTCTGTCGTCGAGTACGCCTCGGCCGCCAACCTTCCTGCCGCCAGGGCGGTTGCCGCACAGGTCCGCAGCGCGGTACTGCGGGTGAATACCAGCCTGTCCTCGGGCACTGTCCGGCTGACACTCGGCTCCAGCTTTACCCGGCTGCGATCAGTCGCAGTGATAGGGGCGGTGGCCTCCCCCTCAGCCAGCACCGACAATCTTGCCGGGCAGTTCGGCGGCATCAGAGGCAACGTCGCTATCTGCAGCGATGCGGCCGCCTTCGCCGGGCCGGACGGAACGCACTAGGCTCCGTGCCGAGGTGGCGTCAGGACATTCCCGGCCGGGATGTAGACGACGGTGCCTAGCTGACCGACGTTAGGCAGATACACCGGCCGCCAGTTCTTGATGCCCTGCGGCGTGCTCGCCAAGAACGCAGGCATGTGCTCGCCGTCCCAGGGCACCATGCACCCGGCGTAGTAAGCGACCGGCGTCGAAGCAAGTACGCACGGAGGCTTGACGCCCGCCGCCTGAAGCTCGGCGGCGACATGCTCGAATCCGCGCGAACGAGTCTGTTGCTGGGCTTCCTGCTGCAAGACCAGTCGCTGTGACACGAGTTCGGACAGGATGAACGCGCACGTGAGGACAACGCCGGCGCGCCGCCAGCTGGTCTTTGTGACCAGCCATTCCACTCCGTCTGCGGCGAGGATCGCGGCCAGCGCGAGAGACGGCGTGATGTAGCGCGGGGCACCGAACGGCACCAGGAAGGAGTAGAAGGCCACCACCCACACGGCCGTTGCGACCGCGAAGGCCGATGACGCCTTGGCCGCCGTCCGCCAGGTCACCCACAGACCGAGCCCGGCGAGAGCCAGGAACGCGACCCACCACAGCAGCTCGCCGGGCATCGGCACGCCCTGGCAGCCGTGCGTCGGAATGCAGTACCACGGTCCGCTGAGGACCTTTGCTTGCGTGAAGAACGAGAAATAGAGGCCGAAGCTCGGCGGCTCCTGCTTGGCCGAGTGGATCCGGGTAGCAAGCCCGCCGTACATGACGTACGCCGCGATGACCCACTGGAGGCAGCCGAGCACGATGCCGACGCCCATGGCCAGCAGGGCCTTGGGCTTGCGCCACGGACGGACGATCACGACGGCGAGAAGCGCCGGGCCCATCAGGAAGATGATGTTCTGGGGCCGCATCAAGACGATGATCAGGCTGGCGAGCGCGATTGACGGGAGCGTGACCCGGTCGCGCATCGTGCCGGTCACGACCTGAAGGACCAGGCCTGTCAGCGCGAGAACCCCGAGCGCGCCCCACCAGTCCGGGTAGACCTGAACTCCGCTGTTCTGGCTAATGGCAAGGCCGCCGAAGATGAGCGCCGCGATCGCCAGTACCCAGTTGGGCCGCAAGCGTCGCCAGCACAGCGTGGCAAGGAATAGGCCGATGGCCGATAGCAACGCCATCCACACCCGGATCACCGTCAGCGACTGCGTGAGCAAGGTGACCGGCGCCGCCAGCAGGGCCACGCCCTGACCGTGGACCGGCGGCAGGCTAACACCGTTAACGCGGATGCTCGTGCGCGCGATATACGTAATTTCGTCCGTGCCAAGCGGCATCCGAAGCAGCGCAGGAGTAAGCTCGGCGGCCAGGAACAAGATCGATACCAGGACGAGCCAGAAGATGCTGTCCCGGCCAAGCGGACCACGCCGAGGCAGACGGCTCGAAGGTGCCTCCCGGCCGCCCACCTTCAGGTCATGCACCAACGACTCCCCTATGAGACCTACGGCAGCGCAATGAGCCTACCTATCAAACTCGCCCGGTAATCGCGCCGGCCAGTTTGAGATCTTCCCGGCGTGGTCAAGTATCCGACGAGGATTAATCGTCCCAGTTGCCGTTGACCGTACCGTAAACTGACCAGTACTTTTTCGCGGCTTAGCTCGCCAGGAGCGCGGGAAGTCTTGATGAGGCACTGTGGCGTCGCCTGCTCTGGCGCTGGGTATTCCCGGTTATCGCGCTAACTTTGCCGCGATAACGGTCTGGTCGTAGTGGTGAGTGAGGCCACAGACGAGATCACGAATCCCAAAGGAGGCAGCGGTGACGAGACTTGCCACCGAGGTGGTCGAGTCTGCGCGCGAGCCGCGCCGCAACCGAGGGCTCTCCTTGCTGGTCAGTGGTCAGGCACTGACCATCTACCTGTACGTCGCCGGGGCATTCCTCGTTACCTCCCGGCTGTGGGTTAACCCAACGGGCCGGTACCAGGTCGGTGACCCGCAGGACGCCGACCAGGCGACGTGGTTCGTGCGCTACGCCGCCACGGCCGTCCGCCATTTCCGCCTCCCGGCGCTCGAGACCTTGGCGATGAACGCCCCGCATGGCGTGAACCTGATGTGGAACACCTCGTTTTTGGTGCCAGGGGTCGTCGTATCGCCGGTCACCGTGCTCTTCGGGCCCCAGGTGGCGCTCACCACGCTGCTCGTGATCGGCTTCGCCGGATCCGCGGCCGCGATGTTCTACGTCCTGCGTCGCTGGCACGCAAGCGTGCTTGCATCCGCTCTCGGTGGCGCCCTCTACGGGTTCTCGCCCGCCCTGATCAATTCCGGGATCGGCCACTACGCGCTCGTCCTCGCCATGCTGCTCCCGCTCATGGTCGACCGCGTGCTGCGCCTCGCTACCGGTCAGGGCAGTCCCGTGCGCAACGGGATCTGGCTCGGACTGCTCGTTGCGGCCCAGCTCTTCATCAGCGAGGAGTCACTCGTTGACGTAGTCATCGCCAGCGTGATCTTGCTAGTGGTGCTGGCGCTCAGCCGGCCGCGCGCAGTCGTGGCGCGGATCCGGCCGATGCTGGCCGGGCTGGCCACTGCGGGGGTCGTGGCGTTCGTCCTGTGCGCGCGCGCGCTGTGGGTCCAGTTCCACGGCGTGTCCGCCAAGGGCGCGGCCGCGACTGTGATCATCAACTACCAGCACGTGCTGACTAACCTCGGCACACTGCCGTACTCGTTCGTCAATCCGGCCAGCACAGTGCTCCTGCACACGCACGCCACCGGTGACATCGCCAATAACTATCCCCAGCCGATGCCCGAGTACCTGGCGTACCTGGGCGTTCCGATGATCATCTTGCTGCTGGCCGCCATCGTGTACTTCTGGCGTTACCTGCCGATCCGGGTCCTCGGTATCACCTTGCTGGCGCTGGAATGGCTCGGGATGGGCTCCAAGCAGCTGCGGTCCGACGTGACGACGCTGCCGGGGTTCCTCCTGCCCTGGCGGCTTCTCGAGCATTTGCCCGTGATCAGCGGCATGGTGCCGGACCGGCTGTGCATCCTGGCCGACGCCGCGGCCGGCGCGATCCTGGCGTTCTCGCTCGACCTGGCCCGCCGCGGCCAGGTGCCGCTGTTGTCGCGCTGGCGGCACGGTGCCGGAATCGCGACAGCCCTGGCTGTCCTCGCCCTGCTGCCCCTGGTCCCGGCGCCCTATGACGTTTTCCCGGCCACCCCGCTGCCGGTCGGGTGGCGGGCCACCTTCGCCGACCTGCACGTCAAGCCGGCCGACCGAGTGCTCCTGGTGCCCTTCCCTTATTCCGGGACCTCCCCGACGATGCGGTGGCAGGCCGACACCGGCGAGCCGGCCACGATGATCGGCGGCGACTTCATCGCGCCCGATGTAGCCGCCCATGCCAGCCGGGCTGGCCGGTCGGCGATGACCGACACGGCGTACTACATCAACTACCTCTATGACGAGGCGCAGCAGCCCGCCTATCCGGCCCCGTCGGCAGCGGAGATCCGCTCAGACCTAGCCACCTGGAAGCCGGCAGTCGTCATCGCGGTGGCGGCACCGCGCAGCCTGCTAGGCCGGTATCTGATCTCGATCTTTGGCCAGCCGGCCACAAAGCACGGCCAGGTGCTTGGCTGGCGGCTGACGAGCGGCTGAAGGCCCGCGCCGAGGGGCAGCTTTCGCCAGCCTGATCAGGACCGAGACGCCGCGTCGGGCGCCAAACAGCTCGTCACTGCTTTCATGCAGATGAGCACCGCAAGGTAAGCGGTCAGCGCGATATAGGCGAAGGTCGCCACGCCCATCGCGCCGGAAAGTCCGGCGAAGAGCATGCGGCCCTCCCAGCCAAGCGCGGTGCCGCGCTCGACCGGCTTGGTATCAGGATCTCGCCGTTTCGCCATCTGGACCGGTCGGCCAGGCCAGGCAAGGTCGGTGTAGCGGAGCATGATGGCCGCGATAAGGGCGAAGATCACTGCGCCTGGCACGTGCGCGGCCAGCCCGGTGGCGGTCAGGTAGAGGCACTGGGCACCGAGCAGCAGCACGGGGACGAGCCAGTCGAACCGGCCTGTGTGCGGATGCGCCGATCCGGGCGCGGCCAGCAGCATAACGACCGCCGGGGCGATCAACAACACCCCGGGGAGCCCGTGCAGGCCCACGAACGCCAGCGCCGCGACCGCGGCCAGGCCGAGGAGCGCTGGCGGCAACGGCATGAGGTTGCCGTGGACGAGGATGCCGAGGGCGCGAGCGAGCGCGCCGTCGTCGCGCAGGCGCACGAGCTTGGACCGGGCCGCAATCTGATTTGGCTGGCCGCCGTGCATAGCCCAGGACGTCACGCCTGCGGCGGCGCGCCCGGCGATTCCGTAGCCGACAGAGACGATCGCCCAGTCGAGCAGGGCCAGCAGCGCAGTGCGTGCGCCCCAGACTGGCGCCACTATGCCGACTAGGAGGACGCGACCGCCGACGGGCATGGTCAGGACCGCGGCAATCAGGCGACGGAGCGTGCCGCCGGACTGCTCGCTCAGCCCGGGTGGCGTCGAGCACGCGGTCATCAGGTTGCGGACGATGACTAGGCTCAGCACGGCCGTGGCAAGCGTCCAGACGGCACCCCACCGCTCGGCGACGGCGCCGGCCGCGAGGCCGGCGTAGACGCAGCACTCTGCGAGGGCGCCGCCGAGCGCCGCGAGCCACGCGACCGGCCCGGCGCGGCGCATGGCAGCGATCATGCTGCCGCGGCGCATGCCTCCGCCGGGAACGGCGCGGCCCCGAGTGCTGACTCTCGTGGCTGCGCCCGTGCCTTCGACCGCAGGCGCCTCGGTGTCAGGGTGCGCGACTTCCTGCTGACTCGCCTCAACCTGGTCGGCCTCGCGGACGAGCCACTGCCCGGCGCGCAAGACGAGATAGCCGGTCCAGAGCGCGGCGACCCCGCGGATGATGTCAGCTCGAGTGCCTGCGGAGAACCACGCAGCCGAGCAGACAGCGAGCGCGATGCCTATGCCTGCGGCGGACGTGATGCCAAGATGACGATCTTGCGCCCAGCTGGCCGCGATGCGGCCGATATCAGCCAGGAAGGTCTCGCCAGGCGCGTCGGCCCTGACGTTCGCGGTGCTTGCCGGGGGTAGCTGCGGACCGCCGAAGAACGAGCCGATGGGGATGATCCGGCCGGACAGCACCTCGGCGACTTCCGTCTCGCTGAGCTCGACATCAGGCCCGTCGCCGGTGCCAGCGTCGGCACCACGACCACCACCGGAAACCACCTTGTCCAGGACGTCGGTATCGACGCCCTGATCGTCCGGTGTTGTCGGGGCTTGCTCGGTGTCAGGGCCTGCGGTGCCCACCACCGGGCTGCCTTCCCCCGACTTTCGGGAGACCTCGGGGCTAGCGCCGGCAAACTCGGCCGGCGTCGGCGCGCTGGTCGTCCTCGGCCGGCCCGTTGACGCTGGCTTGCTGCGCTTTTCCGGTTCCGGGGGGGCCTTAGCCAGCGTCGAAGGAGCGATGGCCGCCGCCCCGGCATCAGCGGCCGCTGCGGCTAGCGTCGACGGCACGACGGGAATAGGCGGCGCGAACGGGGGCGACCCGGCGACCGGCGGTACCGACTGGCGGCGCTGAGAGCGGCGCCGGCCACGCGGACGCGCCCCACCTCCGGCGGCGGAACCGCTGCCGGTTTGCCCTGCTGTAGCGTCGGCCGCTGGCCCGTTCCCGCCAGCGGCGCTCTGATCCTCCGTTGATCGTCCTCGCTAATTAGTAGCCAAAGCCTTACCCAGAGTACAGAGGCCGACGGCACGGCCTTCGGCCGCCGGCACACAAGGCCCAGCTACCAGGTAAGGTCCCGGCCATGCAGACCGTAGCGGTGGTGCTAGCAGGCGGGTCGGGCACCCGGTTCGGCTCCGCGGGGCCGAAGCAACTGCGAGAGCTCGCCGGCCGCACCCTGATCGAGCACTCTGTCCGGGCGTTTGATCAGGCACCGGCGATCGACAGCGTGCTGGTCGTCGCTACTGCCGGTACCAGGGACCAGGTCCGCAAGCACCTGGTTGCGTACGCCAAGGTTGTTGAGGTAATCGTCGGCGGCAGCACCCGAACGGACTCGACCAGGCAGGCGCTCGAATGGCTCGGCACACGGCTGCCTGGCGACGCCAAGGTACTCTTCCACGACGCGGCCCGGCCACTTGTCGACCAGCGCACCATCGCCCGCTGTATTGCCGCGCTTGACCACGTCGACGCCGCCGGGGTCGTGGTCCCAACCGCGGACACCATCGTCGAGGTCGCCGACAGCGTGATGCAGCGGGTCCTGTCGCGTGAGACGCTGGCGCGCTGCCAGACGCCGCAGGGATTCAGGCTCTCGGTGATCGTTGCGGCCTATCAGCTTGCTGATGCGGACCCGGCGTTCTCCGCCGCGCCCGCGACCGACGACTGCGGCGTGGTACTCCGGTATCTGCCAGGCGTGCCGATCGCCGCCGTTCCCGGGAGCGAGCGCAACATCAAAGTCACGTACGCCGCGGATCTGACGGTCGCAGCGGCACTCCTCGACGCCCCCGACGAGCAGGCCTGACGCGCGGCCACGGGCCCGCCGTCAGTTCGGAGGAACGGCGAGCGGCGGCTGCTCAGCGGGTCAGATACTCGCTTCCTCCAGCATTTCGGTGACGAGCGCTGCGATGGGTGACCGCTCGGACCTTACGAGCGTGATATGCGAGAACAGCGGGTGGCCCTTGAGCTTCTCGATGACAGCGACGACTCCGTCGTGCCGGCCGACCCGCAGATTGTCGCGCTGAGCGATGTCGTGCGTCAGCACGACCCTTGACCCTGCGCCGATTCGGGACAGCACGGTCAGCAAGACGCCGCGCTCTAGCGACTGCGCCTCGTCGACGACGACGAACGAGTCATGCAGCGAACGGCCGCGTATGTGGGTCAGCGGCAGGACCTCCAGCATGTCCCGGTCGAGCACTTCCTCAATCACCGTCTGAGACGTCAGCGCAGAGAGGGTGTCGAACACTGCCTGCGCCCACGGGTTCATCTTGTCGGCTTCGGAGCCAGGCAAATAGCCAAGGTCCTGGCCACCGACCGCGTACAGCGGCCTGAAGACGACGAGCTTGCGGTGCTGGCGGCGTTCCATCACGGCCTCGAGGCCGGCGCAGAGTGCGAGCGCCGACTTGCCAGTTCCGGCCCGACCGCCCAGTGAGACGATGCCTATCTCGTTGTCCAGCAAGATGTCCAGCGCGATCCGCTGCTCCGCGCTTCGACCGCGCAGGCCGAAAGCCTCCCGGTCGCCGCGGACGAGCTTCACTGACTTGTCTGGCTGCACGCGGCCAAGCGCGCTGCCAGCCCCGGCCACACCCGACATCAGCACCACGCCCGTATGGCAGGGCAGGTCGCGCGCAGCGGCGATGTCCAATCGGCCAGTCTCGTAGAGCTCGTCGATCTCAGGAGCGGTCACATCCAGCTCGGCCATGCCCGTCCAGCCGGAGTCCGGCGGCAGCTCAGCCCGGTACTCCTGCGCTGTCAGCCCGACCGCGGCGGCCTTTACCCGCAGCGGCAAGTCCTTGCTGACCAGGATCACGCTTTCGCCCTCAGCCGCCAGGCTGCACGCGACCGACAGGATCCTGGTGTCGTTGTCACCTAGCCGGAAGCCGGCTGGCAGCACCGCGGGATCCGAGTGCTTCAGCTCGACCCTGACGCTGCCACCCGAGTCGCCGACCGGCAGGTCGGCGTCCAGGCGGCCGAACTCGACCCGGAGGTCATCGAGGTAGCGCAGCGCCTGGCGGGCGAAATACCCGAGCTCGGGATGATGCCGCTTGGCCTCAAGCTCGGTGATGACGACGATCGGAAGGACGACCCGATGCTCGGCGAATCTGCCGACAGCCGCCGGATCCGCCAGCAAGACGCTCGTGTCCAGAACGTAGGTGCGCCGACGCTGGCTCACGCTAGCGGAACTCGACTGTGACCCGGCCCGGCCGGACGCCGTCCTGGCACGCGGTGTGGTACTTGGCCGTGCGGGACTCGTCTTCGCGGGTCCGGGCTGGGCAAGTCCGGGCTCGATGGAGCTGATCTCTGCGGATCTTGGACGTGCAGGAGCCGCGTCGGCGGCTTCCCGCGAGGTGGATGGTGATCGACGTGCTGAGGAACTGGCCACTCGCTCTCCCCTGGGCGCCCGCTCGCGCCGCGGTCGGACACAGATGTGTCGGCGGGACCGGGTCCGGCCAGCGAAGCGCCGGGGACCCGGCCCTTCGCTCATCTCGCCTGCGCACCAGGACGCGAAGCTCGAGGATCTCAAGGGCCTTCCCGGCGGGCGGCTAGGCACCGCCCGTCAGTTCCGACCGTACCTAAGGGTGTGAGTAGACGGAAGTACCGTAACGAGCTGTTCATGGCTGGCGTAAATCGCGTAAGGAGCCGTTAACGCACGGCAGACAGTCGCTAGCCGAAGGTGCTCGAACGGCTACGCACCGAAGCGGCGGTGCCGTTCACCGTACGAGCGAAGCGCGCGCAAGAAATCGATGCGTCGGAACGCCGGCCAGTAGGCGTCGCAGAAGTAGAACTCCGAGTGCGCGCTCTGCCACAGCAGGAATCCGCCCAGGCGCTGCTCTCCCGACGTCCTGATGACGAGATCGGGATCGGGCTGCCCGGCGGTGTACAAGTGCTCGGCGATGTGCTCGACGTCAAGGACCTCGGCCAGTTCCTCGATCGTTGTGCCGCGGGTGGCGTGGTCCTGAAGTAGCGATCGGACCGCGTCAGCGATCTCCCGCCGGCCGCCGTAGCCGACGGCGACGTTGACCAGCAGGCCGCTATTGCCAGCCGTGGCCTCGGCGGCGGTCTTGAGCGCTTCGGCGGTGTCGGCGGGCAGCAGGTCGAGCGCGCCGACCGGCTTCACATGCCACTGCTGCGCGACCAGTTCCCGGACGGTGTCCTCGATGATCCGCAGCAGGGGATCCAGCTCGGCGGCGGGTCGCGTCAGGTTGTCGGTGGACAGCAGCCACAGGGTGACGACCTCGACACCTGTCTCCTGGCACCACTCCAGCAGCTCGAAGATCTTGTCGGCCCCAGCCTGGTGGCCGCTGCTGACGTCGGCGAGTCCCGCCGACCTGGCCCACCGGCGGTTACCGTCGCACATCACTCCAACGTGGCGGGGGACTGCCTGCGGCGCCAGGGCTGCCTCGAGCCTGCGTTCGTAGAGCCGGTAGACGAGACCGCGCAATCCCATCCGGCACCCTTCCTCGCTGTCGCCCGACCGGCGGATTCAAACCACCCTGCTCGTGTAAGGCCGGGTGGGCACCGGCCTGTGAGCCCGCCGTCCGGATTTGCCCGGTGGCGACGGCACTATCCGGTCCGTTAAGAACCGTATCCAAGAATGCCACCAGTTCGGCCGAAGTCAGGACAGCACGCACTCCGACCCCACCAGCACCCCACGCCTCGATGACCGCACGCCTGGTGAGCTGCCACCGACCCTGGCCGCCTGACGAATGCCTCCAGGTCCGGTGGCTGTGCTGCTCTGGCACGATCGGCTGGCGGCGGCGCCCAGGCTGGGGGTGCGGCCCGACGCCGACGCACTCGCCGACCCAGACCGCGCTAGACCTCAGCACGCATCGCAGTTCGCCCGCCTCCGGCAAGTCGAACCGATCATGGGAGCGCAACGCGAAGTACTCGTGATCGCCAGGCAGCGGCCCCTCGGCCTGACCGCCGCGGTCGCTCCGGCCACCTGCGGGCCGACGGCCCGGGCTATCTGCTGGCTCGGCACCGGGCCCGCCGTCTGGCGCGGGGAACCTGTCGTCGGGGTCTGGCCACGCCACCTCCTGCTCGGGATCTTGCCGGGCCGCGCTGACCCTCGCGGCCAGGTCCAGCAGCTGGTAACCGCAGCGCTGGCCGACAGCCGCGAACGGGACGGAGTTCCGGGCCAGCTTCAGCGTTATCTCATACGGCTGCCCGACACGATCACGGCAGGTCACTGCCTCGACAGACAGGACAGATCCATCTACACAGCGCAGCGCCCCCATGACGGAACGTTAACATCGGCCGACCGAAACCCAGCACCCCGCGCCCCAGCCGACCGCCAGCCGCGCCGAAGGTGGCCAATAGCGAGGGTTAGCTACTCTTGCTCCTCTCCTAGGGGGTGAGTCGGCCTGCGTTGGGCCGCTCGGTCGGTTCTATCGCGACTGTGCACAGTTTCCTCGACCGCAAACCTGGGCGAACCAGGACTCAAGATCGCTTAAAACTGTGCAGTCTCGCGGCGTCGCTCGCCGGCTGGCGAATGACGAGGGTTGCCTAGTCTGGTTCATCTATCTATATGAGCAACAGTAGGTAACTCTTGCCCCTTTGGGAGCGGGCGTCAGCCGGCTTCGGCGGCGAGCGCCTCGACCACGCGCCGGTGGGCCGCCCAGATCTCGTCCGGTAGGCCGTCGAACTTGGCCAGGTGCTGCTCGCGGTGCGCCATCTCAGCGGTCCACCGGGCCGAGTCGATGCTCAGGACCTTATCCAGGTCCTGGGGCCGGATCTCGACGCCGCGCAGGTCGAGCTCGTCCTTCGTCGGCACGACGCCCACCGGGGTCGGCCGGCCTTGGACCTTGCCCTCCTTGAGCTGCAGGAGCCAGAGCAGCGGACGGAGGTTGTCGCGGTACCCGGGCCACAGGAAGTGACCATCCTCCGGGTCCCGCTGGAACCAGTTGACGTGCGCGAAGATCGGCTTGACCGCAGCCGCGCCGATGATGCGGAGCCAGTGGGCGGCGTAGGCGCCCTCCGGGTACGACATGAACGGCCGCATCGACATCGGGTCGTAGCGGAGCTGGCCGTCGACGCCCTCGGCCGCGAACGTCGCCTCGGCGCCGAGCGTGAGGCCGTCGTAGACACCCTCGGCCAGGTCGGTGATGGCGCGGATCAGCGGCTCTCGGTCACGAGTCCGGCCGCCGAAGATGATCGCGTCAATCGGGACGCCCTTGGGGTTCTCGAAGTCCCTGGCGATGTTGGGCACATTCGTCAGCGACGTGGTGAACCGGCTATTGGGGTGCGCCCAGGGCTTGCCCTTGTCGGCCGCCGGACGCTCGGCGATCAGCTGACCCGTCCAGTCTCGCCAGCCGGTCACGTCTGCAGAGGGCTCCGGAGTGCGGCCCTCCCACCAGACATCGCCAGTGTTGTCGTTGTAGGCCACGTTCGTGAACAGCACGCCAGTATCCGGCGCGACCGAGCCGAGCGCGGTCGGGTTGGTCACTTCGTTGGTGTCCTTCGCCACGCCGAAGACGCCGAACTCGGGGTTGATCGCGTAGATCTTGCCGTCGTCCGGATCGACGCGCAGCCAGGCGATGTCGTCGCCGTAGAACTCGACGTGGTACCGGTCACCGAGGCTGTCGGGCGCGAGCATCATGGCCAGGTTGGTCTTGCCGGACGCGCTGGGGAACCCGCCGCAGATGTGCCACGTCCGGCCTACCTGCTTGTCGGTGATGCCTATGAGCATGAACTGCTCGGCGAGGAACTCGCCCGACGCCCAGCCGTCATAGGAAGCCTGCCGCAGCCCGTGCGCGATCTTGCCGAGCAATGCGTTGCCGCCGTATGAGGACCCGAAGTGCAGAATGGTCCGCTCATCGGCAAACGTGACGAAGTAGCGCTGGTCTTCGGCTGTGCCCTGGCCGAGGTTCGCCAGGTCTCCGGTCACGTGCACGCCCCGGACGAACTTTTCCGGCTCGGCCAGGTCATTGACGTGCTCCACGCCGCAACGCGCCATGCGGATCATGTGCAGGGCGACCGTGCGGTGATCGGTCAGCTCGACGCCGACGGCGTACGGCTCGAGCGGCGAGCCCGGGGGCGCCATCAGGTACGGCACGACATACATGGTCTTGCCGGCGGACGCGCCGCGCATGCGCTCTTCCAGCAGCGGGCGCATCTTGCTCGACGGATGCCAGTTGTTGTAGACGCCTGCATCCGCCGGGTTGGCCGTGGCGACGATGGTGCGCTCCTCCGAGCGCGCGGTGTCCTTGACGTAACTGCGGGCGTAGTAGCGGCCCTCGCCAGCGGGCAGGATCTCGCCGGCTGCGAGCGACTCGCTGATCAGCCGCGCGTCGTCCGCTACGCCGACTACCTCGACCCGCTGCGCGCCGGTCAGTTCGGCCCAGTGGCGCACATATTCGCGCACGCTGGGGTTCTTCAACCCCGCGTCATCGAGAGTTGTCTCAAGGTCACCGGCCGGGTCCCATGAATCCGCCACGACGGGTCCTCCTCAAGGGGGCTTTGCGGGCACTTCCGCTGCGGGGGTACCCCGCGCCACGCTTGGGAGGCCCTGTGACCCGGGATTCGGGGAGTGTACCCCGGCAGGACCGGTTCAATTCCGGCCGGTCCTACCCATCATCTCCGCAAGACCTGTCGTGTTAACGCAGTGATCACTGAGATTTTTGCTGGGAACGGGGCCGACATAGGCGTGCCGCCGCACGGGGGCCGCGGCGGCACGCGTCTGTCCGGGCCGGCAGATGGCACGCTGTGCGCGCAGCGCGCCGCGCCCGGTTGTCCACTCTTAGCCCGGTCCCTCGGCTCTGACCTGCTCAACCTTGCGCAAAGCGGTCCTCAGGTCGGCCAGCCACGTGTCCTGGTGCTCGCCAACGAGCCGCACGCACCAGGCAAGGGCGTCGCTGCGACTGCGGGCCACGCCGGCGTCCACGAGGGTGTCGAGCACTTGTCGCTCAGCCTGCCGGAGCCGGGTCATGACAGGCACGGAAAAGGTGGTAAACATCACCCTCTGGCCATTGCATTCAACGCCCCAGGAGACCTTCCGGCCGAACTTGTGCTCGGCTTCCCTGGCGATTTCGATTCGGTGCTCGCGGGTCTCCTCGCGGAACCGGCGGCTGCGACCCTCGGCCGCAGCGGCCGCCTCTGCGTCGCCAGCGTCCGCGACCCTCTCCGGACCCGGGATCGCGCCGACGACGGTGATTTCCTCTCGGTCTACCTTGATTTCCGGGGCGCCGGTGAACCAGCCAGCCGGAAGTCGCCCGGTAAACCAGCCGCGCAGGGCTTCGTCGTGCGAGCCCGCGGCCTGCTCAGTAGTCATGTAATTATGATTACAGCATGGTGTAACAACATGCAAGCATAAGTGCTCAGCGTGACGTCCGCTGGTCGGGGGCTGCGGCCTTGGTGCGGCTCAGCCGGCCATGTTGCCCGCGACGGCCGCGGCCACGCCTGGGTAGACGCGGACGGCTCCGGCGAACCCAGAGCCGAAGAAGGCGGGCACGACCTCGACGTTCTGGCCTGGCTGCGGCGCCTGGACCATAAGTCCGCGGCCAATGTAGATCGCGACATGCGAGATGTACGCGGGCGCGGTCGGGTCGGTGTGGTAGAAGAGCAGGTCGCCCGGCTGGAGATCGGCGACGGGAATCCGGGGTCCGGTCTGCGCCTGGCTTGCGGCGACCCGGGGCATGACGATGCCCGCCTGCCGCATCGACCACTGGACCAGTCCGGAGCAGTCGAACACGTTGGGTCCCGAGCCGCCCCACACATACGGCATGCCCACCCGGCTCAGGGCCGCAGTCAAGAACGCCGCCGTCTGCGTCGCCGTCAGGCCCTGCCCGCTTGACTGCGTGATGCTGATCGCGCCAGCCGACCCTGCCGATACCGATAGCCCGCGTTCAGGTGCCTGCGCGACGAGGGGAGCCACCGCCGCGCCTGCGGGCAGCACGTGCTGCACCTGCTGAATCAGCACGCTGAGGCGCGAGCTGGGGGCGCTGATGAGGATCGCGTTCCCAGTTGGCATTCCGAGCGATCTCGCCACCGAGTCGGAGACGACGGCGTCGACGCCAGTGATCCCGACCGTGCCGTACCCACCCACCCGGACCTTTTCGGTCTGGGCGCCGGCGACGCTCACGCTGCCGCCGAGCGGCAGGTTCGCTTGCTGACCCATGAGGTAGGAGACGGCGATCGCGCCATCGGCGACGTTCTGCCACAGCAACGTGGATTCGGCCGTTGGCGTCGCGGTGAACGCCCGGAAGGTCGACGGGTCAACACCCAGCGTCGCTACGTAGCTGCCATTCACCTGGATGCGGGCGGCGTCCACCAGATTCACCGCCGAGACGCCCGGCAACCTGGTGATCGCGGTGAGCACAGCCGGCGGCAGCGTCGTCGGCGCGATCACCAGCAAGTCGGCGGGATGCAGCGTCCCAAGCGGCAGGACCGACGGCCCGGTCTGCACGGCCGACAGCTGCGTCGCGGGCGCGGACGTCAGCGCCTGGCCACCGACGACGGGCGCGTACGCGGTCGCGGTCGCCCGGCCTGGGGCTACCTGCGCGGCCAGCGCCTCAGCGCCGGGTAGCACCGGCGCCAGCGCCGTCGGGATCACGCCGGCTGCTGTGGCGGCGGCCGTGGCCGCGAAGATGCGTACGCACGGGCGGCGGGTTCCGTCGCGCACGGTACTCCCCTCAGCGGCTGCGGCCCGTCCAGTCGGGCCAGTGCGTCTTACAATGCTCCGGTCGCTCACAGGCGTCCATACCCAGCGAATCCCCATGATCAGGCACGGCTTCGTCATGCGGGCAGGCACGCGAGGCGAAGGATTGGCAAACTTCTGACCGCGCGCCCGTAACGGAACGGGGTCACGCCGGACTCAGCCCAGAGCGAGCCGCAGCTGGGCGGGATCGGTCTCCGGGGCCCGGCAGCTGAAGTCGCGGCAGACGTAGGCGGCGGCGCGACCGTCGACCGCCGTCCGGCCGGTCAGCAGCGGTATCTCGGTGCCGGCCGCGCCGCCATCGCCGACGGCGATGACCGCACCCGGCGGAGCGCCGAGCGCGGCGACCCGGTGCAGCTCTGTCCGGTCTGGCCCGGGTGTCCCGACGATGGCGATCTCGACTGGACCGGAGAGCAAAGCTTCGGCGACCGCGAGCCCAGCGCCGGCCGCGCGCGGGAACCTCGCCGCCAGCGCGGGCACGCTCGCGAGCGCGTTCATGGCCGCGTCCCGATGGCGCGCCGAGCCGGTCAGCGCCGAATACGTCAACAGCGCGTCGGCGGCCGCGAACGTGCCCGACGGGCTCGGCCCGTCGGCGACATCGGCGGGCCGGTAGATGAGGCGCTCACTGTCGTCGGCCGTGTCGTAGAACCCGCCCGTTCCCGTTCCGAACCTGGCCATCACGGTGTCGAGCAGCGCGCCGGCCAGGCCTAGCCACCGGCTCGCGGTCGCGATTCCGGTGGCGCCGTCCGCTGCGGTCGCGCCCGCCAGCGCGAGGAAGCCGCTAGCCACGCAGCCGTAGTCGTCGAGGACGCCGGCGGTCCCGGCCGACCGCCCGCCCCTGGATGTCCGGGTGAGCCGCCCGTCGCTGAGGTGCACGTCGGAGAGGAGATCGGCGGCCGCCGAAGCCGCGGCGACGAAGTCGGGCCGGTCCAGCAGCACGCCTGCGTCCGCCAGGGCCGCGATCGCCAGGCCGTTCCAGGCAGCGACCACCTTGTCGTCGCGACCTGGGCGGGTCCGCTCCGCCCTGGCTGCGAGCAGCTTTGCCCGGATTCTCCCCAGCCGGCTGGCGTCTGCCGGGTCCGCGCGAAGCTGGAGTACTGACGCTCCGTGCTCGAACGTGCCGGCTTCGGTGGCGCCATAGGCGGCGGCCGCGTAACCGCCGTCTTCCGGTCCGAGCACAGCGATGAGCTGCTCGGGCGTCCAGACGTAGAACGCGCCTTCTTTTCCGTCGCTGTCGGCGTCCAGCGCCGACGCGAATCCCCCATTTGCTGTGCGGAGCTCGGCGATCAGCCAGTCGCAGGTCTCCTCGGCGACTCGCCGCGCGAGCGGGCGGCCGGTGCGCCGCCACAGATGGGTGTAGACCCCGGCCAGCAGCGCGTTGTCGTACAGCATTTTCTCGAAGTGGGGCACGATCCAGTCGGCGTCGACGCTGTAGCGCGCGAAGCCGCCCGCGAGCTGGTCGTACATGCCGCCTCTGGCCATAGCTTCGGCCGTGGCCACGGTCATTTGCAGCGCGCGGTCACCGTCCGGCCCGTCCGACCGCTCGAAATGGCGCAGCAGGAATTCCAGGACCATGGATGGCGGAAACTTCGGCGCGCCGCCGAAGCCGCCTCGGGCCGCGTCGAACTCTCTGGCCAGCACGGACACGGCCGCCGCAGTCGCAGCCGCGAGAGCTGTCGCCGGGTCGTCTGCCGCCTGTGCCGCTTCCGGAAGTGTGACGTTCGCCTGGGTCGGCGCGCTGGTGGGCTCGACCTCGGTCTCGGGCTGGCCCGCCCGTTCGGCCAGCGCAGCGGCGATCTGGCTGGCCTGGGTCGCCACCTGTGCGCGATCTTCGCGCCACGCCCTGGCCACGCCGAGCACGAGGCGCTGGAACTGGGCCCGCGGGAAATAAGTGCCGCAGAAGAAGGGCTCCCGGTCCGGCGTCATGAATACGGTCATCGGCCAGCCGCCCTGGCCGGTCATCGCCTGGGTAGCTGTCATGTAGACGCTGTCGACGTCGGGACGCTCCTCACGGTCGACCTTGATGGCGACGAGGTTCTCATTCATGATCGCGGCCGTCTGCTCGTCCTCGAACGACTCGTGCGCCATGACGTGGCACCAGTGGCAGGCCGAGTAGCCCACGGACAGCAGGACCGGCACGTCACGTTCGGCTGCGGCCGCGAAGGCCTCCGGTGACCACGGCCACCAGTCGACTGGGTTATCCGCGTGCTGAAGTAGGTACGGGCTGGTCGCACCTCGAAGCCGATCTGCCATGGCTCCATCCTTCACTCCCTGCCGCTGCCAGGCCTGCCCGGGCGGTCGCAACCCAGTCTCCGCTGGACAGGCATGAGCCGTTGTTCTGCCGGGAAGAGCCGGATATGGCGCTGAGAGTTTGCTGAGTACTCGCCAGCAATCTGGCCTCGGCCCTGGCCCGGCGGCCGGTTGCACGTCATGCTGTTAGGACAGTGATGCTCGAGGGGGTGTCCGCGCCCGGCTAGAGCGCAGGGCAGAGGAGAGGCATCAAGGCCCTAGTCGCGGCTGAACGCCGAGTGGGTATGAAGTGAGCATCATGGTGGATATCGCCCGGTACAATGCCACGGATGCCATCGCTCTGGGCCTTGCCCTCAGCATCCCTCCGGCGGCCGTGACGACACAGGGTCGGGCCTTGTTCGAGCAGTTGAGCACACTCTTGGAGCACCTATGCGCGTTCTGGTCCTCGGCGGCGACGGCTTCTGCGGTTGGCCCACCTCGCTCTACCTGTCCGATCGTGGTCACGACGTCACCATCGTCGACAACCTGAGCCGCCGGAAGATCGACGTCGAGCTGGAAGTCGATTCCCTCACGCCGGTCCGGCCCATCAGCGAGCGTCTCGCCGCGTGGCAGGAGGTCTCGGGTCGCGAGATGCGGTTCGTGAACCTGGACCTGGCAACCGAGTACGACCGGCTCGTCGCGGTCCTGCTCGACATCCGGCCCGACGCCATCGTGCACTTCGCCGAGCAGCGCGCCGCGCCGTACTCGATGCGGACGGAGAAGACCAAGCGCTACACGGTCGACAACAACGTCCGGGGCACTCACAACCTGCTGACGGCGCTAGTCACTACAGGCGTCGAGGCGTCGCTTGTGCACCTCGGCACCATGGGTGTCTACGGCTATGGCTGGTCAGGCTCCGCGCCGATCCCGGAGGGCTACCTCACCGTCAAGGTGCCTACCCCTGATGGTGAGCTAGAGCGGGAGATCCTGCACCCGGCTAACCCGGGCTCGGTCTACCACCTGACGAAGACGCTCGACCAGCTGCTGTTCTCCTTCTACGCGTCCAACGACCGGCTCCGGATCACGGACCTGCACCAGGGCATCGTCTGGGGAACGCAGACCGACCAGACGGCCAGGGACGAGCGGCTCATCAACCGGTTCGACTACGACGGTGACTACGGCACCGTGCTGAACCGCTTCCTCATGCAGTCCGCGATCGGCCACCCCCTGACCGTGCACGGCACGGGCGGCCAGACTCGGGCGTTCATCCACATCCGCAACACTGTCCGCTGCATCGAGATCGCGCTGAACAACCCGCCGCACGCTGGCTCGCAGGTTCTGGTCCGCAACCAGGTCACCGAGACCCATCGCCTGATCGACTTGGCCAAGATGATCAGCGACATGACCGGCACCGAGATCGCGTTCCTGCCCAACCCGCGACGTGAGGCGGACGAGAACGAGCTGAGCGTGCGCAACGACCAGTTCCTCGCGCTCGGGCTCCAGCCGACCACGCTGTCGGAGGGGCTGCTGGAGGAGATCACGGAGATCGCCGCCAGGTACCGGTACCGTGTTGACCCGCACAAGATCATCGCCCGGTCGGTATGGCGCGCCGGGATGGAGACCTCACCCGACCTTATGACGGAGCTGCCGAAGCTGTAACCGGGCTGCAGCTGTAACCGGGCTGCGCGGCCAGCCAGCGCGCGCCAGCCAACGCGCGCCAGCCAACGCGCGGTCTGCAAGCCCCGGCCTAGCGGCGGCGGCCGGCGGGCTCGCTCGTCGGGCCCACGCGATCTGCGAGCCACTGGCCGAGCGGTCTGGTGGCCACCAGGAAGCCGGCGACCTTGAATTTGGTCACCGGCGTCGCGAGCCACGGCTCGACCGGCCACTCTTTCCACGCGACGAGGCCCTTGTGCCGCATTAGCTCGGCGCGCGGATGATCCGCCGGGTAACCCCGCGGCGCGCTCTTTAGCGAATCGCGGCCCTGCACGTTGATGTCCTGCGCACGCAGCACGGCGATGATCTGCTCCAGCTCGCCGCCGCTTGGGTCAGCCGCAACCGCGCTCCGGTAGCGCTCGAGCTGATCCGGCGCCATGCCGTACATGCCGTTGCCCGCGGCTAGGCCGGCGGCCGACAGCTGGATGTAGCCGTCGCCGGCATGGGCGGCGATGGCGGTCTTGTACGGCGACTTGTCCTTGCTGAACCGGATGTCGCGATACGGGCGGAAGATTTTCGTCTCGCCGTGCTCCGGCTCAAGCTCGGCCAGTAGTTCGGTCATCGGCCCCAGCACGCAGGTCTCGTAGACGTCTTTGTGCGCCAGCCAGTAGGCCTTGGAGTTGTCCGCTTCCAGCCCGTCGTAGAAGTCGAGTGCTTCCTCGGGCCAGCCTGCAAATGCCATCGCGCTCTCCCTTCCTGCCGCTCTGCGCGCCGCCACGCTTCAGCTAGCGCCGGGCGCCTGGGCTCCCGGCTGCAACGGCACTGCGACGACCAGTTTCCCCACACCCCCGACAGGACTGTCAGACACGCGCTTCACGATGAGCGCAAGCAGGACTGCCGCCGCAGCGGCGAACACAAGGCTGGGCACCGTGCCGCCGAAAACCAGCGAGTAGACATTCCCCTGGAACGTCCTTGTCGAATTGCCAACACCGCCAAAGGTGTAGTTGCTGTACGAGTACTTTCGATAACCGGTGAACCAGGCTAGGCACCAGCAGGCCCACCAGCCAGCAAGCAGGAACGGGAACTTCGTCCGCTCGGGCGCTGGGTGGCCGGCCCGCCAGATGTCGGCCATGATCTGGTAGGGGAACCACAGGAAGCAGGGGGGCACGAACCAGCCCAACACCGCCCACGGCGGTGACCAGCGCTGCCGCGAGCCGAGGTACCCAGCATTCTGCCGCGCTCGGTAGATCCAGATCAGGAACACCACAACGAGCGGCAGCAGGGCCAGGTACATGATGATCAGGATCGGCGTGAACAACGTGCCGACCAAGCTCACGGCCGCGCTGACGCGCAGGATCACGACCAGCACGGACGCCAGACCGTCCAGGTTGTAGCTCCGCGGCGGCATGCGTGCCTGCGGCGGATAGACCTGATAGGACCAAGTGGTATGTGGCGGGTAGCCGGCGTCCCCGCCCCATGGACTACCAATGTCGGGTCCTGGCGGAACGCCGGGGTCGCCTGGCTGACCGGCAGCCGGATCGGTGGCCGCGCTACAGTTCGGGCATGCCGCCGATCCGGGCGGGGTTGCACCGCCGCACGTTCGACATGACATGGTCAGCACCGTCCGGAGTTGGATCAGCCTTCGACGCGAGCACCGTACCGGAACAACCGCTTGCGCACCAGGCAAGCCCCAGGGCGCCGGACCGGCCTGCGGAACCCAAACGGCGGTCAGATGTGGCCGAGCACGGGGTGCGGCGCGTACGGCTCCTCGAGCCTGCGTATCTCGTCCTCGGTCAGCGTCAGTTCCTCGGCGGCCAGCGCATCTGCCAGGTGACTTAGCTTGGTAGCCCCGACAATCGGTGCCGTCACGCCCGGCTTGTGCAGCAGCCAGGCGAGCGCCACCTGCGCGCCGGGCACGACCCGCTCGGCCGCGACTTCCAGGCACCGCTCAGCGACGTCGAAGTCGGACGCCATCTTGTACAGCGCGTCTCCGAAGGAATCTGCGCCCGAGCGCACGGTGCGCCGCTCGCCTTCTCTGGTCCTTGTCCCAGCGAGCAATCCGCGGGCCAGCGGGCTCCACGGGATGACGCCGACGCCCTGGTCGATGCACTGCGGAATCATTTCCCGTTCCTCCTCGCGGTAGACCAGGTTGTAGTGGTTCTGCATAGCCACGAACCGGGTCCAGCCGTTGCTCGTCGCCGCGTGCTGCGCTTTGGCGAACTGCCACGCGTACATGCTGCTCGCGCCGATGTAACGGGCCTTGCCCGCGCGGACGACATCGTGCAGCGCTGACATCGTCTCCTCGACCGGCGTGTCGTTGTCGTAGCGATGGATCTGGTAGAGGTCGACGTAGTCGACCTTCAGGCGGCGCAGCGACGCGTCGATGCCGGACAGGATGTGCTTGCGCGACAAGCCGCGGTCGTTCTGGCCAGATCCCACCGGACTGAAGACCTTCGTGGCCAGTACGAACTGATCGCGCGGGAGAAACTTCGGCAGGAGCCGGCCGGTGGCGACCTCGCTCGCGCCGCGCGAGTAGACGTCGGCGGTGTCAAAGAACGTGATACCGCCCTCGACTGCGCTCTTGACGATTGGCTCGGCAGCATCTTCGTTCAGCACCCACGGTCGATCGCTGTCGTTGCCGTAGCTCATCATGCCGAGGCAGACGCGCGACACCCGCAGGCCGGTAGCGCCTAGGTTGACGTACTTCAAGTCAGGTCTCCGAAATGCTCGGGGTGGTCGGCAGTTACGGAACCGAGCTTGCCAGAGTTCCTGCACGGCCTGTCCCCGTCCGTCTCCCTGAAGCCGTACCTGGCGTAGAGGCCGCGAAGCGGCCGCGGCGCCCACCAGTTGGCCCGGCCGAGAAGCCGCATCGTCGCCGGGACCAGCAGCATCGCCGCGCTGGCAATCACGCCGCCGGTCCGCTGCAGGCCGCTGGCGACCGCCTCTGCGTTGCTACCGGTCATGTCGTACCGCTCGCGCACCTTGGACAGGAGGAAGACCTCGTAGTCCATCGACAGGCCGGAGATGGTCGCGAGCATCAAGATCGGCATCGTGGGATCGAGCGTCCCGGTCGGCGCGAACTGCCGAGGATCGTGGTGATGTTGATCGAGTAGATGGACACCGGCGTCGCGAGGGTTAGCAGCCGAAGCGCGGAGAGGTGCCCCCCTGGAAAATCCAGACCACGAGGCCGAACGTCGCGGCGAGTGACAACAAGTTCATCGCGATCGCCTTGACAGGCGATCGCGAGCCCGAGGCCGAGGATCGTGGTGACGTTGATCGAGTAGATGGACACCGGCGTCGCGAGGGTTAGCAGCCGCAGCGCGGTAAACGACCCGGTGATGCCGATGGCGCGCCGATGGCCAGGGGCAGACTAGCCGCGGCAAGGCTGCCGAATATGACCAGCAGCAAGACTAGGAGGACCGGCATTGGGATCGCCTCGGCCCGCCCTATGTCGCTGGTGACCTCCTTGTCGATGGCCGCCTCGGTCGGGACCTGGCCGCCTGCTCGCACGGTCAGTCCAGCCGCGGCGAAGTCGCCCCTGATCGCGTCGAAGTTGGCGATGCGCGCGGCGTCGCTGGCACCGGCGAGTGCGAGCACGGCATAGCTGACCCGGCCGTCCCGGCTCATGTACCGGTGGAGCCCGTCGATCAGCAGGTCTGCACTGAATTGACGCGGCTGCGAGACAGCCTCGCCAGTGCACTGGTCACCGCTGACCGGTACGCAGTGGAGTGCACTGTCTGGTTCGGGCTCGTGTAGAGCAGCACCACGTCGCCAACGTCCCGGCCGAACGCGCGTGCGGCCAGGGATGCTTCGTGCTGGCTCTGGCTTGCTGGCGGCACGAACCCGCAGACGTCTGGAGCGACCGGAATACGCCCGTTCCCCCGGACGGCAGCTGCCACGATGCCGACCGCGGTAAGGACCACACTAGTCGGCGTCCGCCGAAGAGGATTCGTCCCAAGGCCTCGAACATCGCGTAATCCGCAGCTAAACTCGTTAGCGAGCATTGCTTGAGTTAACGCTGTAAATTGTTTACAATGTAAACTTGGCATACGGAGTTAACGACTGTCAAGACAGCGCAGCTGGAACGAGACCGCGCAGCTGAAACAAGACCGCGCAGCTGGAACGAGACAGCGCAGCTGGAACAAGACCGCGCAGCTGGAACGAGACAGCGCAGCTGGAACGAGACCGCGCAGCTGACAAAAGGCAAAGGGCAGAAGATGGCGATCATGGTCCAGGCGCCGAGCAGGCGCGATCGCGTCCGGGCTGCGACGACTCAGGAGATCATCCAGACCGCCCGGAAGCTGTTGGTCCAGGACGGCCCGGAGGCCGTGTCGCTGCGCGCGATCGCTCGTGAGATGGGAATGACGGCACCCGCTCTGTACCGTTACTTCGGCAGCCATGAGGAACTACTTCGGCACGTAGTCGCGGACATCTTCACCGACCTGGCCAGTCACGTGCGGGCGGCCGTGCACGCGGTGGCAGCGGAGCCCACCGCGGAGGTGACGGCCGAGGTCATGGCCGCCAAGCTGATCGCGGGCTGCCGCGAGTTCCGCGCCTGGACCCTTACCCATGTGCCGGAATTCAGCATGATCTTTGGCAGCCCGCTGCCCGGCCTGGAGTACTTGCACGAGGTAACGCACGATCCGAGCGTCGATTGCGGCTATCAGTTCGGCCAGGTGTTCCTCGACCTGTTCGGTGAGCTCTACCGCCGTCGGCCCTTCAAGATCCCTTCCGACGCGGAGATGGACCAGAGGATGCGAGCGCAACTGGCCCGATACCGCGAGCTGACCGGCACCGACCTGCCGCTCGGCGCGCTCCAGACATTCCTGCGCTGCTGGGTGCTGCTCTACGGGAGCGTGAGCCTCGAGGCATTCGGCCACATGAAGTTCGCGATCGACGACGCGTCGCCCATGTTCGAGCTGATGCTGACCGACCTGGCGCCGATGGTCGGGCTTGAGTACCCGCTCCCGACGCGCCCCGCCTAGAGCCTCGGTCAGGCCACGAAGGGTCGTCCGCCAGCATCGGCCACCATCGGCCGGCCTGCCGCCGCCCAGTCCCGCATGCCGCCTGACACGTTCAGCGCTCGCCAGCCCGCGCCGTTCAGGGCCACAGCCGCCCGCGCCGAGCGCATGCCTGTCCGGCAGATGACATAGATTTCTGCATCCTGCGGCAGCTCAGCGGTCCGGGAACCGAGCTGGCCGAGCGGAATGTGGGTGGCACCGGGAACGTGGCCGGCCGCCCACTCATCCAATTCACGCACGTCGAGGAGCCACGCCTCGTCGGGCACGGCCGCGGCCGGCACCTCAGGGAGCGCCTCGCTCATATCCACTACCGCTCTCTCGTCTCAACAACTGGTCGCCTACCCGATCAACCGTAGCCGACGGGTCAGCTATCGAGGTCGAGTGCGTAGGCGAGCAAGGTCACGCCGGGCTCAGGCGACCAGTCGCGCTCGGGCAGCCGAGTGAAACCGGCCGTCTCGTACAGGTGGTGGGCTGCCTGCATGTCCGGCTGCGTCAGCAGGACTAGACGCCGGACACCGGCGGCCGCAGCCCGATCGATCACTGAAGTCAGCAGCGCCCGCCCAAGCCCCGAGCCGCGTACCTCCGGCACCACAGCGAGGGCCCTGATCTCGGCTTCGCCGGGGCCTGCCAGGATCTCGCCGCCGTGCGGCCAGCCTTGCAGCGTCACCGTGCCGACGATCGGTGCGCGCCCTAGGTTCGGCCGCGCGCCAGTGCCCGCCTGAGGGGACAAATCGGATCGGTCGCTGGCAACGGCGACCAGCACGTGCCCGATGCCGTCGGCGCCGAGCGCCCGCAGCATGGGCGCGTACGTTGACTGCGGCGACAGGAATCCATCCGCCAGGTAGGCAGCGAGCCGCACGTCGCCTACCTCATCGAACTCATCCGGCCGCGCGTCCCTGATCTCCACGCCCGTTATCTAACCAGCACAGCCGGACCGCGTGGCCGTCCGTCAGTCGGGGCCAGGTTCGCCGCTGTCCGGCGGTTCACGGCCAGCATCCTCGCTCGCCGGACTGGTGCCGGTCATTGCCATGTAGGCGGGGCGCAGCAGCGTAACCAGGTCCACGCCGCCGACGGTGATGAACGGCGGCTCCAGACTGCGCAGGAGCAGATCGGGCGGCGCGGCGGGAGCAGGCGGCAGGGCACGAAGGCGCGCCGGGCTCAGCGTCGAGGACCAGAACCGGGCCGGGTTCGGGGACAGTGGCGCGTCCGCGACGTCGAGGACCGGCGCGTCCGCGGCCGCGCGACTACCGGCACCGGTGAGCCTGCGCAGCGCAGCCAGCAGGTCAGCACGACCCCGGCCGCGCCAGGCAAGCATGCCGAAGGGGTCGGCGTCGAAGGCCTCCGCCAGCACGTAGCAGACGGCGGCAAGGTGTTTGCACGGCACCTCCCAGTCCGGGCATGTACACGTCATCGTCAGGTCGCGAGCGGACTTCGGGAACAGCGGGGTGCCGCAGTCGGCGAAGACTTGCTCGATCTCAGCTGGCATCTCGCCGGCCAGCAACCGGGCACGAAAGACGGCGCGCGCCGCCAGCGCCTCCTCGACACGCCGCCACTGCCGCGTCGTCAGCGGATCAACGGTGAGCTTGACTGCGTACGGCTTGATCCGCGAACCCTGCACCAAGGCGGTCACGTGGCCGGTGCCGATGTCGAGGCTGAGCACTTGCCCGGACCGCGCGTACGAACGTCCCCTCGACAGGCGGCTATGCAGCCCGAATGACTCGAGTACGTCGATGAACCGGCGCGACCACCACTGCTCGCCGATCGGGCCCCGGCTACTGCGGGCCTTGATGCCGCCCGCAGCCTTGCGAGGTCGTGACGGCGGGTAAAAGTTGGTCATCGGGTCGTCCTCACTGGGAAACCGCGTCGGGCGACAGCTCGATCACCTGGCGCAGCTCGGCGACGGACAGCTCCGTGAGCCACGCCTCGCCGGTGCCGATGATGGCTTGCGCCAGCGCTTTCTTGTCCTCGATCATCTGGTCGATTCGCTCCTCGACCGTCCCGGCACAAACGAACTTGCGCACCTGAACGTCGCGGCGCTGCCCGATCCGGAATGCGCGATCGGTCGCCTGGTCTTCGACGGCCGGATTCCACCAGCGGTCCACGTGAATCACGTGGTTCGCGGCGGTCAGGTTCAGTCCCGTGCCGCCGGCCTTCAGCGAGAGCAAGAACACCGCTGGCTCGGCCACGTCCTGGAACCGCGCGACCATTTCGTCCCGGCGCTTCTTCGATGTGCCGCCGTGCAGGAAGTACACGGCGCAGCCAAGCCTTGCCGCCAGATAAGGCTGGAGCATCCGGCCGAACTCGGCGTACTGCGTAAAACAGAGGGCCTTGTCACCCGCCGCCACGATCTCATCGCACGTCTCCTCGAGCCGGGCCAGCTTGCCCGACCGCCCGTCGAGCCTGGATCCGTCGCCCAGCAGATGGGCCGGGTGATTACAGACCTGCTTGAGCTTCGCCATGGTTGCGAGCACGAGGCCACGGCGCTCGATGCCAGGCTCCGCTGCCTCGATCCTCGCCATCATGTCGTCCACGGTGGCCTGGTAGAGCGAGGCCTGCTCGGTTGTGAGGTTGCACCAGACCTTCATCTCGAGCTTGTCGGGGAGGTCGGCGATGACAGCCTTGTCGGTCTTCAGCCGGCGCAAGATGAACGGCGCGGTCAGGCGTTTGAGCTGGTCGGTCGCGTCGGTGTCAGCGTTCCGCTCAATCGGGATGACATACCGACGCCGGAACTTCTCGGCCGGCCCCAGCAGCCCGGGGCTGGTGAATTCCATAATCGACCAGAGCTCGGTCAGGCGGTTCTCGACCGGCGTGCCGGTCAGCGCGATTCGCGATGCAGCGGGGATCGCACGGACGGCTTGGGCCTGCCTGGTGCTCGCGTTCTTGATGTTCTGAGCTTCGTCGCACACAACGCGCACCCACGGGACCTGCGCTAGCGCCGCCCGGTCCCTGGTAGCTACGCCGTACGTGGTGATGACCAGATCGACCGCCGCCACGGCCGCCGCGAGCTCCGGTCCCGCCAGCCGGTCGGCGCCGTGATGGACGTGGACGGCAAGCTCGGGCGTGAACTTCGCCGCCTCATGCTGCCAGTTGCCCACGAGCGACATGGGACAGATCAGCAGCGTGGGCCTGCTCGCCATCCCGCCGTCGCGGTCAGCCTGCAGGAGCGCGAGCGTCTGGGGTGACTTGCCAAGGCCCATGTCATCGGCGAGTACCGCGCCAAGGCCGAGGCCGCCGAGGAACGATAGCCACGCTAGGCCTCGTTCCTGATAAGGGCGGAGCTCGCCCCGGAACGAGGCAGGCGTCGCCATCGCCTCGATCCGCCTATCGGCCTGCCCGGAGAGCAAATCGCCGAGCCAGCCGTCAGCCTCCACTTCGACGAGCGGCAAGTCGCCTGCGCTGTCGCCAAGCCCGGCGGACAGCGCATCACCCGCCGTCATCGCGCCGGCGCCACCGCGTTCCAGGAACGCCAGCGCGGCCTTGAGGTGTCGCTCGTCCAGCTCAACCCACTGGCCGCGAAGCCTTACAAGCGGCACCTTGAGCCGAGCCAGTTCGGCGAGCTCAGCCGGATCCAGGGCCTGGTTCCCGACGGCAAGCTCGTAGCGGAAGTCCACGAGATCGGCGAGGCTGAACGCTGGGGCGCTAGCCGAACCGGGTGCCGCGGCCCTGGATCTGGTGGTGAGCTTCAGGCCGAGCCGGGACCGCCGCACCCAGTCAGGTAGCTGCACGCCAAAGCCGGCGCCAGCGAGCAACGGGCCCGTTTCCTTCAGGAACTGCAGGGCGCCGCGCGTGTCGAGCGCGATCGACGCCGGCGCGGCCGTCTGCAGCTCCGCATCAAGCTCGGGAAAGAGCCTGGACGCCCGGCCGAGGCCTGCCAGCAGGTCATCTTCGGGGTAACTGAGCCCGGCCGTCGCCCAGCCGTCGGCCGAGCTGCCAGCCCAGATGTCAGCGGCCGGCAGCAACAGGCTCGGATCGTCAGTTGACTGCAGGGCAAATTCGACTCGCCACCCCGGATCCCGTGCTGACTCCTCCGCTGGCTCGTCCGCCGGCTCGTCCGTCAGTGCAGTCGCCGCCGGCTGGTCCGGCGGCTCGACCAGCCGGAAGCACGTACGAACCGGCCCGGGAGGTTCCTGCGCCGCGTCTTGCCAGGCCCAGAGCGCGAACGCCAGCTGAGCCGCCTTGGCCGTCTCAGCGGCGGATACGGCAAAGTCGCCGCCGGGCCCGGTGAGCGCGGCCGCCCACCGATCGGTCAATGGCGCCGAAGGTCCGGCCTGGATCAGACCAAACCCGGCGATGGCTGCCAGCCTGGTCCGCACCGCGGCGTCGGTCAGCAGGTCTAGCGCCTCGCCCACGATGACGGCCGACGGCTCGCCTGCAGCGCTCGTCGCCCGGCACAGCGGCGGCAGCGCCAATGTCAGCTCGCGTGCGCGTAGTGCATCGGCGCCAGCCAGTACCGGGCACCAGCGGGCGAGGTAGCTGGGCGCTCCGGCCGCTGCGGCATCGGGCGCGATCGCGCCCGGCAGGACGCGGCCCCGCGCGGCGAGATCCTCCGCCAGCGCGGCGAGCGCGGCGAGGAACTGCACGCTGGCGGACAGGATCCCGCCTTCCGGTCGTCGCTCGGTCCGCATGTCGGGCGCTTCAAGGGCGCCGAGCAGGGCGAGTGCCGCTGGCGGTTCCAAGCTGAGCGCGGGCACCTGCCACGGCGCCAGCCTGATGCGGCTCGCCCGGGCGGGCGTTCCGGCTGTAAATGGATCAGCGGACGACCCTGCCGAGGCAGTGGTGGTGTCCGCGCTTAGCGTCGCGCCGACGGCGCCCGCGCTGTCCGCGGCGATGACCAGCTCGGGCGAAGCGAGCGGGCGAGCGGCTAGCGCTGGCAGCCAAAGCGTCAGCTCGTCCTCGACAGCCTTACGGACGATATCGCTAGCGGGCTCGCCGAACTCGGCGATAACATCTGCCAGCAATGCGGCCCGAGCGGCAAACGGGTGGGGCCGCGACAGGCTGGCCGGTGCACCCCGCCCGGACGCGGCCGACGCTGGCAGATCCGAATCCTCGGCCCACAGGCTCAGCACGCCGTGGGCCCATATTCCGTGAATCGCTAGCATGGCCCGCACTCCCGCGATAGCCGCGACTATCAGCCATGAAACTAGCAATCACTCGGCCTCGACACGCCGCATTATCGAGGTGCTCCGTAGATCGCCCGATGCGTGGTAGGCCCCTCAGTTAGCTGGCGGCATGATCTCGATCGGGCTGTTCCTGGGCGGACGCACCGCTCGCGGCTTCGGCCTCGTTAGCTTCGAGCTGCGCCGCCTCCCTGACCTTGCGCAGCTGCCTGGACATCGACCGAAAGACGAAATACAAGATCACGCCCATCCCGAAGATGACGAGGAAGGCGAGGGTGCCTGGCTGATCCCAGGCGCTAGTCGATTTCGCAGCCGCGGCCGCGAGTTCAATCACAGGCTCACACGCTCCCGGATCCCGGCGAAGAGGTCGTCCTCTGGCAGTTCGGCATCCACCAGCGACCTGGCCAGATGATAGTCCTCCGTGGGCCAGGCCGCGCGCTGGACCTCGGCCGGCACGGCGAACCAGCCACCTTCGGGGTCGACCTGTGTCGCGTGCGCGATCAGCGCCTGATTCCGTATCTCGAAGAAGTCACCGCACTTGACTCGCGTCGTGATCTCGTGCCGGGATCGCCCCGACGCGTCGTCCTCGTCATCTACCCAGTCCGCCATCCGCTCTGCGTATGGCGACTCAAGACCGAGGTCCAGCATGGCTTGGTGCAGTGCAAGGATCCTGGCGCGATGAAACGTGAGGTGGTAATAGAGCTTGAGGGGCTGCCACGGCTCACCGCAATCCGGGTACCGGTCCGGGTCAGCCGCGGCTTCAAACGCCTCGACCGAGACCTCATGGCACTTGATGTGGTCGGGGTGCGGGTAGCCGCCGTTCTCGTCGTACGTGAGCATGATGTGCGGCCGGAACTCCCGGACGGCCCGCACAAGCGGCCGCGCAGCGGTCTCCAGCGACTCGAGCGCGAAGCACCCGGCTGGCAGCGGCGGCAGCGGATCGCCCTCCGGTAGGCCAGAATCGACGAAGCCGAGGAACTCTTGCCGGACGCCGAGTATCTGGCGCGCTGCATCCATCTCGGCCCGCCGGATCGCTGGCAGGTCAGCGCGGACCTCGGGCCGCTCCATGGCTGGGTTCAGGATGTCACCGCGCTCACCCCCGGTGAGCGTGCAGACAAGGACGTCGACCCCGGCCCTGACGTACTTGGCCATGGTTGCCGCGCCCTTGCTGGACTCGTCGTCCGGGTGCGCGTGCACTGCCATCAGCCGCAGCGGCCCGGTGTCGCCCGGCCCGGTGTCGCCCGGCCCGGTGTCGCTCAGGGTCAGGCCGCGCAGCGTTAGGCCGCGCAGCGCCTCGCTGCTGCCAGCAGCCCTGGCCTCGCGGGGATCGGCAAGCACTTGGGGGTCACCTCGGCGTGTGCGTGCGGGCGGCGGGACAGACTCCGGGATCACGTAGAACCCGCCGCCGACAGTGACGGCCCGGCAGCGCAACGACAACTCGGCGGTGTCCAACGGCGCAAACGCGATGGACTACCTGGCACATTCCCGGGGCAGACTGCAAAGCCGGGCCGCGGAGCCATCCGGGGGCGGAAATTTGCCCAGCTTCGCCCTGACTTGTTTGACCTGGACCATTGACAGGTACGACGTAGTTGCGGAGCCTTGTTAGCCTCGAAGGATTACCCCCATGGGCTGGGAAGGCCCAGCGGACCGCTTATTCCGCACCCACCGAGGAGTACCCGTGACCGAGACGCGCGACGACACCTTTACCTGGCTAACGCAGGAGGCGTACGACCGGCTGAAGGCCGAGCTCGACCACCTGAGCGGCCCGGGCAGGATTGAGATCGCGAAGAAGATCGAGGCTGCACGGTCAGAGGGAGACCTCAGGGAGAACGGCGGCTACCACGCCGCCAAGGACCAGCAAGGCATGCAGGAGGCCCGCATCCGCCAGTTGACCCAGATCCTGGAGACCGCGCGGGTGGGTGAGCCGCCGCGAACCGAAGGGGTGGTCGGGCCTGGCATGACCGTGACCATCAGGTTCGAAGGCGACGAGGATGAGGTGACGTTCTTGCTCGCATCGCGCGAGGAGGTTGGCACGCCCATCGACGTTTACTCGCCGAAGTCGCCGCTCGGCAGCGCCATTAGCGGCAAGAAGGTCGGCGAGACTGCGACCTACAGCCTGCCAAATGGCCGTGCGACCACGGTCGAGATCCTCGAGGCTGTCCCCTACCACGGCAGCTAGCCCGCGGCCTGGTAAGCGCAAGCGGCCGGCCGCTCCATCCGGAGCGGCCGGCCGCTGACATTTAGTTAACCGCCAGCTGGGTCGGGCTAGATCGCGCCCAGGTCGGCAGTTTCCAGCTGCTCCGGCGAGGCAGCGGCCTGCTGCGCAGGGGTGTCGTCGCGGCTCCGCAGCGGGATTTCCTTGACCCACAGGGCGAGCAGGAACACCAGGACCGAGGCCGGGACCGTATACCAGAAGACATAGTCCAGGCCCTTGCTGATGGCGAAGAAGGCGGCCTGCTTGATGACCGGCGGCAGACTGTTGATAGTGGCCGGGTTCAGGGTTCCGCCGCCCGCGCGCAAGTGCGCGCCGGGCAGCTTGCTGGCCATCGCCGAGGTTAGCCGGTGGATGAAGATCACTCCGAACAGCGACACGCCCATCGAGCCGCCGATCTGCTGGAAGAAGGCGCGCGAGCTGCTGGCCACGCCCATGTCCTTCTGCTCGACGCTGTTCTGCACGATCAGGGACGTGATCTGCATCAGGAAGCCCATTCCGACGCCGAGCACGACGAAGTAGAGGGCTGAGTTCAGCCGCGTCGTGTGCGGGCCCAAGTGGGTCAGCAGGTAGATCGCGACCGTCATGACGACACCGCCGATGATCGGAAGGATCTTGTAACGCCCGGTTCTGGTGGTTACCTGGCCAGCAACGAGGGTGGTGACAGTCGAGCCCAGCATCAGCGGGATGAGCATCAGCCCGCTGGTGGTCGGCGAGGCGTGCTGCACGGTCTGCTGGTACAGCGGCAGGAACGTCAGGGCGCCAAGCATCACGAACCCGAGCAGGAAGCTCATGCTCGAGGCAAGCGAGAAGTTGCGGTTCTTGAAAACGTGCAGTGGTAGCACGGGCTCCACGGCCCGGCCCTCGACGAAGAAGAACGCGACTATCGCGGCGGCCGTTATCGCGGCCAGCATGATGATCTCCCAGGAACCCCACGCGTACTGGGTCCCGCCCCACGTCGTCAGCAGCACGATGGCGGTGGCGCCGATCGCTATGACGGCAGCCCCAAGGTAGTCGACCTTGTGCTCGACTCGCCGCCGGGGCACGTGCATCGTCGCCCACAAGTAAACGAGCGCTGCACCGCCGATCGGCATGTTGATGTAGAAGATCCACCGCCACGACAGGCTGTCGGTGATGTAGCCGCCGACAAGCGGCCCGGCGATCATGGCGACCATCATCGCGGCCATCATGTAGCCCATGTACTGGCCGCGCTCGCGCGGCGCGACCATGTCGCCGATCGTCGCGATGGCGCCGACCATGAGCCCGCCAGCGCCAAGGCCCTGCAGGGCCCGGAACGCGATGAGCTGGTCCATGTTGTGCGACAGGCCCGACAGCGCCGAGCCGACCAGGAAGATGATGATGGCGATCATCAGCAGCCGCTTGCGGCCATAGAGGTCGCCGAGCTTGCCGTACAGCGGCGTCGTGATTGTCGATGCGAGCACGTATGCGGTGACCACCCAGGCCAGGTGGTTGAGGCCGCCTAGGTCACCGACGATGCGCGGCAGGGCCGTGGACACTACGAGCTGGTCCAGCATGGCGATGATGAGGGTGAGCAGCAGTCCCGGCAGCACGATCATGAATTCGCGCCGCGTGGCGAACGTAGTGCCGCCCGCTGGCGCCGCGACTGCCGGGTTGTCAGACATGAACTGAGCTCCTTCGCTCACAACAGCCGCGCAGCACGCAGTAACGGCGCCTCTCAACTTACTTGCCGACCGGCTAGCGTCCAGTCACGCAACAGGCTATACTCGCTACTAACCGGCCGTCAAGTAGATTACGCCGGCACCGGGAAGGACCAGAACCCGAGGCCATGGAAGACAACGTCCGCGGCGATGAGCAGGACCACAGCCACGACACCCGGTCGAGGCTGCGGCAGCTAGCGCTCAAGCTGTTCGCCGAGCAGGGATACGAGAAGACTTCCCTGCGGGAGATCGCGGAGCAGCTCGGCGTCACGAAGGCCGCACTGTATTACTACTTCAAGTCCAAGGAAGACATCGTCCGCAGCCTGGTCGAGGACTATGTGGCTGATATGGACGCCCTGATCGCGTGGGGCCGGGCGCAGTCGCGCACGCCGCACACCAGGGCGGAAATCGTCCGGCGATACCTGCGCATCATTGAGAACTACACCGAAGTCTTCCGCATGCTGCACCAGAACCAGGCCGCAGTCAGCGGCCTCGCCAACGCCAAGGAGCGCGGCGAGCTGTTCAGGGAGCGGCTGGACGCGCTGGTCGAGCTGCTCACCGAGCCCGGCGCGCCGCTGGGCGCCCAGATCCGCGCCGCCTCGTGCCTTATGACCATCAGTTTCTGCAGCATGCACTATCACGACAGGGCAGCCAGCCCGGCCGAGCTCGAAGCGGCGGTGCTCGACGTAGCACTCGAGCTGGCCGACGCTACTCCGGCGCGTACTCCGTCCTGACACCGCGCGCTGGGACAATCTCAGCGTCTGGCTCGCCGGCGGGAGCGGCGGCAACCGCCGCCTTGATGAGCGGCAGCACCCGTGCGGGCAGCGGACAGTCAAGCGCGATGACCGTAGACGTCCGCACGACTCCCGCCACATCCACGATCGCGTCGATGACCCGCTGCAGGTCGGCGTTGCTGCGGGCGACGACCCGGCACAGCATGTCGCCTGCGCCGGTGATCGTATGGGCTTCGAGTACCTCGGCGATCCCGGCAAGGCGGTGGGCCACTGGATCATGGCCGCCTGCCTGCCGCAGCTCCAGTGTCACGAAGGCGGTGACTGCAAAGTCGATCGCCGCAGGATCGATATCCGGTCCGTAGCCCGTGATGATGCCCCGGGTGTGCATCCGGTCCAGGCGCGCCTGGATCGTGCCGCGGGCAACGCCCAGTCGCCGTGATGCCTCCAGGACCCCGACCCGCGGCGCGCTGGTCAGCAGCTCGATAAGGCGCGCGTCGAGCTCGTCAATCACATCTGCCATCCTCGATACAACCTGTACAACCAGGCTAGCGGATGAGCGAATTAATTAAACACATTGCTCAGTAAAACTGACCAGAGTTGCACATCATGTTGCGCTGACGGATCCTGCCGTCACGGCCAGGCGACGACGACGGGCAGGAGCAAGCGATGACAGCCGCGGCGGTACAGACGACAGCGACCGATGAATTCCCCGTTACCGGAATGGATGCTGTGGTATTCGCCGTCGGCAACGCCCGGCAGGCGGCGCATTTCTACTCCGCGGCCTTCGGCATGCGGTGCGTCGCCTATCGCGGCCCGGAGACCGGCTGCCGCGACGAGGCCGCCTACGTGCTGGAGTCGGGCAACGCGCGCTTCGTGTTCCGCGGGCCGGTGCGCGCGGGCACCGAGCTCGGCGCCCACGTGGCCGCGCACGGCGACGGTGTCGTCGACCTAGCCATCGGCGTGCCGTCGGCCACAGCCGCCTATGAATACGCGCTCGCCCATGGCGCGCGGAGCCTGCAGGAGCCCGAGATCGTCGGCGATGAGCACGGCAAGGTCGTGCTCGCGGCGGTCGCAACCTACGGCGACACCCGCCACACGCTCGTCGAGCGGTCCGGCTACGCCGGCCCGTACCTTCCCGGCTTCGTGACCGCGGGGCCGCTGACCGAAGCGCAGCCGGGCCCGTTCTTCACTGAGGTCGATCACTGCGTCGGAAACGTGGAGCTCGGGCGGATGAACGAGTGGGTGGACTTCTACCACCGGGTCATGGGCTTCACGAACATGAAGGAGTTCGTCGGCGACGACATAGCCACCGAGTACTCAGCGCTGATGAGCAAGGTCGTGGCCGACGGCACTCGCAAGGTTAAGTTTCCGATCAACGAGCCCGCCATCGGCAAGAAGAAGTCGCAGATCGACGAGTATCTCGAGTACTACGGCGGTCCCGGCGTCCAGCACATCGCACTGGCCACCGACGACATCGTCGGCGCGGTGCACGGCATGAAGGCCGGCGGCGTGCGGTTCCTCGACACTCCGGCCAGCTACTACGAGACGCTGGGCGAGTGGGTCGGCGACACCCGGGTGCCACTGGACGAACTCCGCGAGCTGAAGATCCTCGCGGACCGGGACGAGGACGGCTACCTGCTCCAGATCTTCACCAAGCCAGTTCAGGACCGCCCCACCGTGTTCTTCGAGCTGATCGAGCGCCACGGCTCCCAGGGCTTCGGGAAAGGAAACTTTAAGGCGCTGTTCGAGGCCATCGAGCGGGAGCAGGAGCGCCGCGGCAACCTGTGAGCGCGCCGCAACAGGCGGTGAGCGCGTCCCCGCGACGAAAGGCGGGCGCCTTCTCACCCCGGCGCTCGCGATAGTGCTCGCCCGCCCTGCCCGCATACAGTGGGCACAATGACGCAGCAGGACGAGGCCGGGCAGTACGCGGCGACGGATCAGCCAGTGCCGTCGCTCCCGTCGCCGTACCTCGAAGCTAGCGAGTCGGCCCCGAAGGCGTATTTGGCGCCACCCCAGCCAGATCAGCCGAGGTACGGCACGCCGCTGCCGTCCGGCGGGCGACTGCGGGTCAGCGGATCCGCGCCGCAGCCATACGACCGGGCAGGCAACCGGCAGCGGCCTGGTGACGGCCAGCCCCGCTACGGACGGGCGGGTGATCGAGCCCTCCGTCGCGGCCAGACGCGGCGCGACCCCGCCGTCGCTGCACCCTGGGAGCGGCTCGCCGCCGCCACATTCGACTGGTTCGTCGTCGTCGTCGTGTCGGTGCTGGCGTTCTGGTCACCGCTGGTCCGCGTGTGGCGCGAACTGCAGGCCATTACCAGCAGCTACCACAACCTGGGCTCGCCCGCTGCGCAGGCAGCGATCAACAACCTGGCGAGGAATCCCGCCAATCAGCATGCGCTGCTGTACTGGTTCCTCGGCATGTTCGGCATCGCCGCGGTCTACTACTGGTTCCAGCACGCGGCTTTCGGCGCCACGATCGGTAAGCGAATACTGGGCGTCCGCGTTGTCCAGGCTGCCGACCATGCGCGAATAAGCGTCCAGGCTGCCGGGATCCGAACCGTGGCGTTCCTCGTTGGGCCCGCGGTGTTCCTGATGCTGGCCAGCCCCATCAACGTCGCGGGCGGCGTGCTTTGGGTCGCAGACACCGGGCTGACGCTGCTCGACCCGCGATCCCAGTGCCTGCATGACAAAGTGGCAGGGACCATCGTGATGAAGAAGCGCTGGCTGGAGCAGCAGGCGCAGTAAGCGGGTCGCGGGTCCGCGGCGAACCTGAATCAGCTGAACACCAGCTTGTAACCGGACTTGCGCAGCTGCGCCACCACCGAGTCGGTGTGCTCAGGCCCACGGGTCTCGAGGTGCAAGTTGACTTCCGCTTCATCGACCCGCAGCTCGGCCGTCACTCGTTCGTGCACCACGTCGAGCACGTTGGCGCCCAGGGCAGCCAGCTCCATGAGAAGCGTCCCGAGCGCGCCCGGCCGATCTGGCAGCTTGCACCGGATGGCAAGGAACCGGCCAGCCGCCGACAGCCCGTGACGCAGCACCTTCGACAGGAGCAGCGGGTCGATGTTGCCGCCGGACAGCACGATCACAACCGGGGGCGTGAAGAGCGCCGGATGTTCCAGGATTGCTGCGATCCCGGCAGCTCCGGCTGGCTCCACGACCTGCTTAGCGCGCTCGAGGCAGAGCAGGAGGCCGCGCGAGAGGTTCTCCTCGGTGACCGTGGCCACGCTCGCGCCGAGCCCGCCTAGCAGCGCAATGGCGAGCTCGCCTGGCCGGGCGACCGCGATGCCGTCGGCCATCGTCGCGGACGGCGTCACGCTGATCGGGTGGCCGGCGGCAACTGACGCCGGAACTGGGGCGACGGCCTCAGCCTGCACGCCTATTAGCTTTGCGGCCGGCAAGGTGGCGCTCGCGGCCACGGCAACCCCGGCCGCGAGCCCACCGCCGCCAACTGGCGTCGCGATGGTTCGTACGTCCGGGCACTGCTCGGCGATCTCAAGGCCGACAGTGCCCTGGCCCGCGATCACGTCAGGATGGTCGAACGGGTGGATGAAGATCGCGCCGGTATCCGCAGCCAGATCGCGCGCCATGGCCAGGGCGTCCTCGACAGCCGCGCCGTGCAGGACCACGTCTGCGCCGTAGGATCTGGTGGCGGCCACCTTGGGGAGCGGCGCGGCGGCCGGCATGACCACAGTGGCCCTGGTCCCGAGCGCGGCCGCGGCGAGCGCAACCCCCTGGGCGTGATTGCCGGCGCTGGCAGCGACGACGCCGCGTTCCCGTTCCGCTGGCGACAGCCGCGCGATCCGCACGTAGGCGCCGCGCACCTTGAACGAACCACCGCGCTGGAGGTTCTCGCACTTGAGATACACGGGGCCGCCGACGAGGGCGGACAAGGCGCTGGATTCGAGGAGCGGCGTCTGCCGGATCACCGGCTCGAGCATCACCCGCGCGCGCACCACGTCGGCTGGCTGCACCGGCAGGCCCTCAGCCAGGCTTGAACTCGGCGATGAGGTCACTCGTGAATTGTCGCACCGGTCACGCCGCCTGGCGCGGGCCGAGGCCAGGGGGCGCGTTCTCACATCACCCGGCTGCTTTCCGTCAGTCGCCGTGCCAGTATCTGTCCGCGGCGAAGATGAGCGCCGCCGCGCCGACGAGCCCCGCGCCCTGGCCGAGGGCCGCAGGTACGACCCGAACTTGCCTGGTGAACGCCAGCCTGGCGTGGGCGCGCAGCGCCTCCTCCAGCGGGTCGAACAGGAGCGGCCCAGCCTGGGACAGGCCGCCGCCGACCGACACTACTTCGAGGTCGCACAAGCTGGTGGCGGACGCGATTGCGATGCCAAGCGCGCGGCCGGCGCGGTGCATTGCGGCGAGTCCGATTGGATGACCAAGCGCCCCGTCAGCTGCGAGGTCTCTCGCCGTGGCGTCCTTCTGGTCTGGCCGCCAGCCCTCGGCCTGGGCCCACGTCACCAGCGCCGGCCCGCGGGCGATTGCCTCGGCGCAACCGCGTCCGCCGCAGGTGCACAGCGGCCCGGTCTCCGGGTCGACGACGACGTGGCCGATGTGACCCGCGTTGCCGGACGCGCCCCTGATCAGCTGGCCGTCGAGGACCAGGCCGCCGCCGACGCCTGTCGACACGACCATCCCGAGCACGTTCTGGCGACCGCGTCCTGCGCCGCGCCAGTGCTCGGCCGCGACCAGGCAGATGGCGTCGTTGTGCACCCGCGCCGTTATGCCGCCTAGCCGGCCGGCGAGCCTGGTGCGCAGTGGGAACCGGCGCCAGGCCGGGATGTTCAGCGGTGACACCACGCCAGACGGCCACTCCATCGGGCCGCCGCAGCCGCAGCCGCAGCCCGCCAGCTCCGCCGGCGTCACCCGCGCGCGCTCAAGCACGTCGGTGATCAGCGCGTCGAGCGTCCGCCACAACTGCTCGGCGTCCAGGCCCGATGGGGTGGGAACCTGAGTCCAAGTGAGCACACGGCCGGCGGGCTCGACCAGGCCGGCCGCCAGCTTGGTGCCGCCGATGTCGACGGCGAGCACCGGCCGGGTGTCCGCCATTCACACCTCCCCAAGATGCAAACCACGCGCGCATCGACATAGTGTCGAATGGTGCAGCCTACGACTCGCAGACAGCCAGCCACCGATCAGCCGCCTACCTCACCGCCGCCAGAGATCAGCACGCTGGGCGAGCTTCGTGCCAGCGGACACCAGCTTCGCACCGTGAAGCAGGAACTGCGCCAGAACCTGCTCGGCCGGATGCGCGCGGGGGACGACGCCTTCCCCGGCATCATCGGCTTCGGTCAGACAGTGCTTCCTCACCTCGAGCGGGCCATCATCGCCGGGCACGACGTGATCCTGCTGGGTGAGCGCGGCCAGGGCAAGACGCGGCTGATCAGGACTCTCACAGGGTTGCTAGACGACTGGACGCCCGCCGTCGCGGGATGCGAGATCAACGATCACCCGTTCGCGCCGGTATGCGCCCGCTGCCGGCGGCTCCTCGCCGAGCAGGGCGCGGACGTAGCCGTCGTCTGGCGGCCGCGCACAGTCCGCTACGGCGAGAAGCTGGCCACTCCGGACACCAGCGTCGGCGACCTGATCGGCGACATCGACCCGGTCAAGGTCGCGGAGGGCCGGACGCTCGGCGACCCGGAGACGATTCACTTCGGCCTGCTGCCACGTACTAACCGGGGTATCTTCTGTCTCAACGAGCTGCCGGACCTCGCCGAGCGCATCCAGGTCTCGCTGCTGAACGTGCTCGAGGAGCGGGACATCGGCGTCCGCGGCTACGCCCTGCGGCTGCCGCTCGACTTGGTCCTCGTCGCGAGCGCGAACCCCGAGGACTACACCAACCGCGGCCGGATTATCACCCCGCTCAAGGACAGGTTCGGCGCCGAGATTCGCACGCACTATCCCGTGTCGCTCGAGGCCGAGCTGGCGCTGATCGAGCAGGAGTCTGCGGTCGCCTGGGACGGCACCGACCCCGGCGCCTCCGTTCCGGACCATCTCATCCAGGTCATCGGTCGATTCACCAGGCTGGTCCGCGCCTCCCCGGCCGTCGACTCGCGATCTGGCGTGTCGGCCCGGTTCGCCATCGCCGCTACCGAGGCGGTCGCCGCCTCAGCCGTGCGCCGGGCCGCTCTCGCCGGTGAGGACCAGCCGGTCGCGCGCGTGTGCGACCTGCCCGCGGTGATCAGCACGCTGCGGGGCAAGGTCGAGTTCGAGGTCAGCGAGGAGGGGCGCGAGCAGGAGGTGCTCGACCACTTGCTGCGGCGCGCGACGAGCGACACGTACCGGGCCCTGCTGGGCAACGCCGACATGACCGGCCTGCTGGCCAGGTTCGCTGATGGCGGCGCCGTCGAGACCGGTGACCTAGTGCCCGCGCCGGACCTGCTGCGGCGGATCGGCGAGGTGCCTGGCCTCGCGAAGATCATGGAGAAGCTGCAGATGGATGGCAGCGAGTCGCTCGGTCAGGCGGCCGCCGCGCTGGAGTTCGCGCTCGAAGGGCTGTACCTGATGCGGCGGCTCTCGAAGGACTCCGTTGACGGCGGGGCGGTGTACCGGACCTGAGCGGCGCCGACCCTGACGCCGGAAGAGGTGAGCGCGCGTGACCGGCTATCGCTACGGCCCGTACTCGGGCGGCCCAGATCCCCTCGAGCCGCCGTACGACGTCCGCGGCGCCGTGGACGCCATGGGCGAGTCCGTCCTGGACGGCACCGATCCGGCGAGCGCGCTGCGCGACCTGCTCCGGCGCGGCATGTCTGGTCATCGCGGTCTGGATGACCTGCTGCGCCGCGTGCGCGAACGGCAGCGCGAGATCCGCGGTCGCGGCCGTCTCGACGGGATCTTGGATCAGGTCAGGTCGCTGCTCGACACCGCCATCGGTCAGGAACGCGCTGAGCTCTTTCCCAACCCGTCCGACAATGCCCGGATGCGGGAAGCCGAGCTCGACAGCCTCCCGTCTGATACATCGCAAGCGATCCGCGAGCTCGCCGATTACGAATGGCAATCGGCGGCGGCCCGGGAGACGTTCGAGCAGCTAAGGTCCCTGCTGCGCAGCGAGGTGCTGGATAGTCAGTTCCGCGGCATGCGGCAGGCACTGGCCGACCCCGATCCGGCGGCCTTGCAGCGGGTCAAGGACATGATGTCGGCCCTGAACGACATGCTGGCAGCCGACGCCCGCGGCGAACACACGCAGGCGGACTTCGACAACTTCATGGCGTCCTACGGGGACATGTTCCCGGATTCGCCGGCGAACCTTGAAGAGCTGGTTGACGCCCTGGTCCGGCGCATGGCCGCCGCGCAGCGACTGCTCGACTCGCTGACCGACGAGCAGCGCGAAGAGCTCGCCGGGCTCATGGCCCAGGCGCTCGAGGACGCCGGTCTCGCGGCCGAGATGTCCAGGCTCGCCGATTCGCTGCGCGCCCGGCGCCCGGACATGGACGCGGGCCTACCTCAACCGGGGATGACCGGAAGCGAACCGCTGGGCCTGAGTGACGCCACGTCCGCCTTGGCCGAACTCGCCGACCTCGGCGACCTCGAGGATGCGCTTCGCCAGGACTACCCCGGAGCGCGCCTGGACGACGTCGACGAGGACGCGATCCGCCGCGCGCTCGGGCGGCAGGCTGTGGACGACATGGAGGCGCTGCGGCAGATCGAGCGCGAGCTCGAGCGGCAGGGCTACCTGCAGCGCACTGACGGCAAGCTGGAGCTGACGCCCAAGGCGGTGCGCCGCCTCGGTCAGACGGCGCTGCGCAAGGTCTTCGCCGACCTGCCAGCCGGCGGCACAGGTGACCACGATCAGCACGACGCCGGCCAGGCCGGCGAGTACACCGGCAGTACCCGCCAATGGCGGTTCGGCGATGAGCAGGCCATCGACGCCGCCGCGACGGTGCGCAACGCGCTGCTCCGACAGGCCGGGCCTGCGCTTGCCGGCCCGGCGGCCGGTACCGGTCCCGTTGTTTCGGCTGCGGCGGGTGGTGCTTCGGCCGGCCGACGAGATGGGCGGCCGGCCGGTGTCCGGCTCGCAGTGGATGACTTCGAGGTCGCGGAGACCGAGCGGCGCGCGTCCGCCGCGGTTTGCTTGCTCGTCGACCTGTCGTACTCGATGGCGCTGCGCGGTACGTGGGGCGCGGCCAAGCAGACCGCCCTGGCACTGCACGCGCTCGTCCGCACCCAGTACCCGCAAGATGCGATCCAGGTCATTGGCTTCTCTAACTATGCGCGCGAACTGCGCGAGACCGAGCTGGCGGGCTTGAGCTGGGACATGGTCCAGGGCACGAACCTGCATCACGCCCTCGTGCTGGCTGGCCGGTTCCTGGACCGGCGGCCCGAGCACAACCCGGTCGTCATGGTCATCACCGACGGCGAGCCGACCGCGCACCTGCGCCGCGACGGCCGGTTCTGGTTCGACTGGCCGCCGTCGCCGGAGACGCTGGAGCTCACGCTCGCCGAGGTCGACAAGATGACGCGACGGCGGGCCACCCTCAACATCTTCATGCTCGCTGACGACGAGCGTCTCACCGCGTTTGTCGACGAGGTCGCCAGGCGAAACGGCGGGCGCGTTCTGAGCGCGAACTCCGACAGCCTCGGCGAATATGTGGTCAAGGACTTCCTCCGGACCCGGCGCCGTTACAGCCGGTAGCACGCAGCCCGCAGCGCGCGCGGCAGGACCAGCTGGCTTGCCGCGATGGGACCTCCAGATCAGCAGGTGAGCCCTAAGATCTGCGGCATGTCCTTTACCGACCGGCTCGTCCTGTGGCTGCACATCGGCTTCGCCATCTTTACCGTCGGACCGGTGGCCCTGGCCATCTCATCGACGCCGCGTTACATCCGCCGCCGCGACGTGCCAGTCCTGCGCTACCTGGCCAGGATCACGGCGATCTTTACTGTCGGGTCCGTGCTTGTCCTGGTCTTCGGCATAGTGCTCGGCCAGCTCAATCACGATTATTCCAAGCCGTGGCTGACGGCCGCCGGGACGCTGTTCGTGGTCGCGATCGTGCTGCTGGCGCTCATCATCCGCGATCAGCGCCGGGCTATCAGGGCCATCGCGCCGGGCCCGGCCGCCCACGCTGGCGCGCCCGAGGCCGGGGGCGCGAGTGAGGCGGCAGCCCGGGCCGACCCGGCCGACCCGGCTGACGAACGAGGCGCGGCCGACCGCGGCGGCATTGGCCGATCCCCGGCTGAGGCCGAGGGCGCCGGCGCCAGTGCCGGCGCTCTGGCCCAGGCGGTCGCCGACGGGGCTACTCTGGCTGCTGACATCGCCTCCGTGGAGCGCGGCCGCATCGCCGCCATGGGCGGTGTTGTCAACCTAATCTGGCTGGTGATACTGGTCTTGATGGTCTGGCAGCCGTAGGCCCGTGGGGCGCCCGCATCCCATCGGACCAAGGCGTGCCGCCCGCCGTGCGGGCAGCAGGACCGTCCTGACCAAGATTTTGATGTCTTTGTTCTTATTTCGACCCAGTCAGGTCAGCGGGCAGTAGTACCGTGCCGGTCGTACATCAGCGCTGGCTAGGTGGCGCTCCGAGCGCACCGGGCGCAGCCAGCATCAAGGAGGAATTGTGAGTTCTCAAAGCGTGTCCAGCGGCTCCAAGCGGACGCTCACCATCGTTCTGGCGATCGTCGCCGTGCTCGCCCTGGTCGCGGCCATCCTCTGGCTCGCGGGAGCCTCCCCGCATTTCCTGAACCTCGGGAGCCACGTGAAGGGCAGCAGCGGGCACCACTTGTTCCGCGGCATCGCCGCGCTCGTCGTCGCTATCGTGTGCGGCGCGGGCGCGTGGTTCACCAACAAGAAGTAGCGGTACCCGCCCGCTGACGTTCGTCAGCTTGGACGACGACGGGGCGTACTCTGGCCGCCGCTAGCTAGCGGCGGCTGAGTACGCCTGTCAGTCCGAAGAACGCTCCGGCCTAGGCGGCCGGAGGTCATGCGCGCAGCTTGGCATTCGTACCGCATCGGCTGCGCGAATCCCCGCTCGGTCCGGTGATGCCGCGCGTGCGGCGGCAGCGTTGACACTCAGCTACCACGACACCTAGATTTCTACTGTTCGAACATGTAACTGGTGTTCGTGGAGCGCACAGGCGACAATCAATCCCGGCTTTGACCTTTGCTTGCCGCCGCGCCGCCTGAAGGAGTTCCCGTGGCTCTTCTCGAAAGATCAGTGTGGCTCGGCAAGGCGTACTCCGGCGGCTGGCATGAGCCTGGCGGTGGCCGGGCGCCAGTGATCGAGCCGGCGACCGGCGCGGAGCTGGCCAGCGTCGGCATCGCGGCGCCCGCCGACATCGCGGCCGCGTCCGCGGCCGCCGCTGCGGCCCAGCCCGCGTGGGCGGCGCTCCCCCATACACAGCGCGCGGCTATCCTCCGGAACGCAGGCGAGATCTGGCTCGCGAATGCGGCCGAGATCGAAGACTGGAGTGTCCGCGAAGGCGGCAAGATACCGCCCGCCGCCCAGTTCGAGACGCACGTCGCGACGGAGGAGATTTTCGAGGCCGCAACCCTGCCGTCCCGTCCTTATGGCGAGCTACTGCCCAGCGAGCAGCCGCACCTGAGCTTCGCCGAGCGCGTGCCCGTCGGCGTCGCCGGCGTCATCGCTCCGTTCAACTTCCCGCAGATCCTGGCGATCCGCTCGGTCGCTCCAGCGCTGGCACTCGGCAACGCGGTCGTCCTGAAGCCGGATCCGCGCACCGCTGTCTGTGGCGGCGTTGTCCTGGCGCGCGTCTTCGAGGAGGCCGGGCTACCGGAGGGTCTCCTGCACGTGCTGCCCGGCGGGCCCGAGGTCGGCGAGGCACTCGTGACCGACCCGCGCGTCGGCGTGATCTCCTTCACCGGGTCGACAGCGGCTGGTCGCAAGGTCGGCGCTCTGGCGGGTCAGCATCTCAAGCGCGTCCACCTGGAACTTGGCGGGAACTCCGCGCTCATCGTGCTCGAGGATGCCGATCTCGACATGGCCGCGTCAGCGGGCGCCTGGGGCTCGTTCCTGCATCAGGGCCAGATTTGCATGACGACGGGCCGCCACATCGTGCATGAGTCCGTTTACGACGACTACGTGGCCAGGATCGCGGAGAAGGCCAGCCACCTGCCGGTCGGCGACCCCGCGTCCGGCCAGGTCGCCATCGGCCCGATCATCGACGCGCGCCAGCGGGACAAGGTGCACGCCCTCGTGACCGGCACCGTGGACGCGGGCGCGAGGCTGGCCGCGGGCGGGTCTTACGAAGGCCTCTTCTACAAGCCGACGGTTCTCGCCGACGTCGCCCCGTCCATGCCCGCCTACGCGAACGAGGTCTTCGGTCCCGTCGCACCCGTCCTGCGCTTCTCGACCGCCGACGAGGTGGCGAAGCTCGCGGCCGACTCCGAGTACGGGCTCTCGCTCGGCATCCTCACCAGGGATGTCATGCGCGGGCTCGCTCTCGCCCGGCAGATTCCCACCGGCATCGTGCACATCAACGACCAGACGGTCGACGACGCGCCGAACACTCCCTTCGGAGGTATCCGCGCCTCCGGCACCGGTGCCCGGTTCGGCGGCTCGGCCAATCTGGACGCATTCACGGACACTCGCTGGGTGACGATTCGCGGGGACATCGCGCCCTACCCGTTCTAGCCGCGGCCGCGAAACGGATGATGCGTTCTCGCACTCAGGTAGGCATCGTCGGTGCCGGTCCGGCCGGGTTGCTGCTCTCGCACCTGCTGTCCCTGCGGGGCATCGATACGGTGCTTGTCGAGCTGCGCAGCCGCCAGTACTGCGAAGCGCGGCAGCGAGCCGGCGTCCTCGAGGATGGCAGCGTCGCCCTGTTGCGAGAGGCTGGCGTCGCTGCTCGGCTCGACCGGCAAGGGCTCGAGCACGGCGGGATCTACCTCCAGTTCGACGGCGAACGGCATCACATCAACTTCCGGGAGCTGACCGGCGGCCGCACCGTCACGGTCTACGCCCAGACCGAGGTCGTGAAGGACCTGATCGCTCGCCGTGTCGCCGATGCCGGACCCGAGGCCATCTACTTCAACGTATCCGGCACCGAAGTGGCAGACCTGGACTCCGACCGGCCTGTCCTCCGCTTCACCGACAGCAGCGGCACCAGGCACGAGGTGAGCTGCGACGCCGTCGCCGGCTGCGACGGATTCCACGGCATCAGCCGGGTATCCATGCCCGCGAGCGTGCTGACAACCTGGGAACGCGATTATCCGTATGCCTGGCTCGGCATCCTGGCCGACGTGCCACCCTCGACCGACGAGCTCATCTACGTACATCACAGCAGCGGGTTCGCGCTGCACAGCTTGCGGAGCCCCACCGTGAGCCGCCTCTACTTGCAGGTCGACCCGGACGAGAACATCGCCGAGTGGCCAGACGAACGGATCTGGGCGGAGCTGAGCAGCCGGTTCACGCTTCCGGGCTGGACCCTGCAGCAAGGGCCCGTTCTGGACAAGAGCATCACGCCGATGCGTAGCTTCGTCAGCGCGCCGATGCGCTACGGACGCCTGTTCCTGGCGGGCGACGCCGCGCACATCGTGCCGCCCACCGGGGCCAAAGGCCTGAACCTGGCGCTGGCCGATGTGGCCGTCCTCGCGCCAGCGCTGGCTGCCCTGCTCCACGGCGACGACAAGCTCGCGTCCGCGTACTCAGCGACGTGCCTTGACCGGGTCTGGCGCGCAACGCACTTCTCGTGGTGGATGACGACCATGCTGCACCGAACGCCCGGCGCCGACGCCATGGCGACCCAGCTGCAGCTGTCGCAGCTTCGCTACGTGGTTGCCTCGCGTGCGGCGGCGACATCGCTAGCGGAGAATTACACCGGCTTCGCCTTTCACTGAGTTCTGACCGAATACTGGCCGCAAGCAGAAACGAGGACACGAGCCAAGATGCGTACCAAGCCGCCGTTCCGTGCCGACCATGTCGGCAGCCTGCTCCGTCCGGCCAAGCTGCTCTCCGCCCGCGAGGACTTCGCCGCGGGCCGGATCGGCGCCGGGCACCTGCGCGCTGTCGAAGACGCCGCGATCCTTGACGCCGTCACCATGCAGGCTGAGGTTGGCCTGCAGTCCGCCACCGACGGCGAGTTCCGCCGTGCCACCTGGCACATGGACTTCATCTACCAGCTCGGCGGGGTCGAGAAGGCGCCAGGTCATCTCGCGGTGAAGTTCCGCAATCCGGCCGGGGTGATCGAGTGGACCCCGGCGGCGATTCACATCGGCAGCAAGATCCGGCTGGACAACACGATCTTCGCCGACCACTTCCGCTACTTGCAGTCCGCGGTCGGCGCGGCCACGCCGAAGCTGACGATCCCGTCGCCCAACATGGTCCACTACCGCGGCGGCCCGGCCTCCATCGATCACGACGTGTACCCCGACATGGAGGAGTTCTGGTCTGACCTGGCCGCCGCATACGCCGACGAGGTGCAGCGGCTGGCGGCGGCGGGTTGCACGTACCTCCAGCTCGACGACACCAGCCTGGCCTACCTCAACGACCCGGCCCAGCGCGCCGAGATCGCCGCCCGCGGCGAAGACGCCGAGCACCTGCACCTGCGCTACATCAAGCAGGTCAACAACGCGATCAGCGGCCGCCCGGACGCCATGGCGGTGACCACGCACATGTGCCGCGGCAACTTCCGCTCGTCCTGGGCCGCGGAGGGCGGCTACGACTTCGTCGCCGAGGCGCTGTTCTCCGAGCTGGCCGTCGACGGCTTCTTCCTCGAGTACGACGACGAGCGCTCGGGCGGCTTCGAGCCGCTCCGGTTCGTGCCCAAAGGCAAGATGGTCGTCCTCGGCCTCGTCACGACCAAGCGCGGGGAGCTCGAGAGCCCGGACGCGCTCAAGCGCCGCATCGACGAGGCGGCCAAATTCGTGCCACTAGACCAGCTGTGCCTGTCGCCGCAGTGCGGCTTCTCCTCCACGGTGGAAGGCAACGTCCTCACGCAGGCAGACCAGGCGGCCAAGCTCCGTCTCGTTGTGCAGGTAGCACGCGACGTATGGGGCGAGGGCTAACCGGTAGGGAACGGGCCCACACGCGCCGATCTCGCGCGGCCGGCCGCCCCCGTTGAGCGAGGGTTAGCCAGTGTTGTCCATAGATGAGCCAGACTAGGCAACCCTCGTCATTCGCCAGCCGAGCCCGCCGAGCGCCGCGACACTGCACAGTTTTAAGCGATCTTGAGTCCTGGTTCGCCCTGGTTTGCGGTCGAGGAAACTGTGCACAGTCGCGATGGAACCGACCGAGCGGCCCAACGCATGCCGACACGCCCCCTAAATGAGCATCAGTTGCTAAGTCTTGTCCTACGCGTCGGCCTGGCCGCTGCGCCGTAGCGTTATGAGCCGGCTCTTAGCGCCGCCATTCTCGCCGTTCAGCCGCAGGTAGTAGCCCACTGGGAACAGCCGCACGTTCAGCCGTTCGTCCACGAGCCCCCACAGCCCGCGGCGCGCGAACAGGGCAACCACGATCGCCACGAGGCCGAAGATGATCAGGTACCACGCGTTGTAGGACTGCAGCGTCTGCTGCAAGATCATGAACACGGCCGTACCGATGATCGGCCCCTCGATCGTGCCGATGCCGCCGATGATGGTCGCGAACGCCATTTCCGCCGTCCAGTTGACGCTGAATACGGCGGCGGGCTGCACCTGCAGCTGGCTGATCGCCAGCACGGCCCCGGCGGCGCCGCAGCCAGCTCCGGCGACCACGAAGACCAGCAGCCGGGCGAGGCCGACCCTGGCGCCAGAACTGCGGGCGGCGACCTCGTCATCGCGGATGGCCGTGAGCACGAGGCCGAGCTTGCCGCGGAGCAGGATGTAGATCGCCACGAGGGCCGCAACGGTGACCGCGAGGCCCGCCCAGTACGTGTAGGCAGTGATCAGGTTGGGCGCCAGCCCGGCGAAGCCTGGCAACGGCATGCCGGTGCCGCCGCCGATCGAGGAGAACCGCTCGATGATGAGCATGATGGTCGCCGCTAGCACCCACGTAGCGATCGCGAAGTAACCGCTGCGCAGCCTGGATACCAGCCACCACATCGGGAGCGCGGCCACGCCGCAGCCGATGGCCGCCACCGGCACCGCTGCGAAGGGCGAGGCGCCCTGCAGCGAGAGAATGAGCACGAAATAGGCGCCGAGGCCCACGAACGCCTGCTGGCCCACAGACACTAGGCCGGCGTAGCCGGCGAGCAGGTTCCACATGCTCGCGAGCGTCAGCACGATGAACGCCTGGACCAGGATAGTTGTCGTGCCCGAGTACACGATGTAGGGAAACATCGCCAGGACGACCACGACGATCAGCGCGCCAGCTCCTGTCCAGGCCACGTTGCGCCGGGACCTGGTGACCCGGAAGCCAGCGGCCGAGCCGGTAGCGGTGTCGGTGACCACGCTCATGACTGTGCTACCCGTTCGCTCAAGGTTGTGTCCTCCTGGCCGTCAGGCCTTGCGGCCGCAGCACGAGCACCGCGAGGAACACCAGGTACCCGGCGAGCACCTCGTACGAGATGTTGATCTGGGCGCCGATCTGCTGAGCCACGCCCAGCACCACGCCGCCGAGCAAGGTGCCCCAGAGCGAGCCGAGGCCGCCGATCACCACCGCCGCGAACGCGAACAGCAGAATGGTGTCTGTGCCGGTGGTCGGCTGCAACTGGGAGTACATCCCGTAGGCGATTCCGGCCAGCGCCACCGTGCCGAGCGCGATAGCGGCCGCGATGCCGAACACATGCCGATAGTCGGCCCCAGAAAGCTGCACTGCTTCCGGGTCGTCTGCGCTGGCCCTGATCAGCCGGCCGTATTTGGACGCGGACAGGAAGTACTGCAGCCCGAGAAGCACGATCACGGCCGTCGCGAAGATGACCACGAGCAGGTAGCCGATCTGGATCTGGGAGCCCAGGCTGAACGAATCGCGCACCAGCGCCAGCCCAACGCCAATCCCGCGGGTGTTGGCGGAGGCGAATTGGAGCAGGCCGTTCTCGATCACGATCGACAGCCCGAAGGTCACCAGCAGCGTCGTCAGGGCGCCGCGACCCAGCGCGCTCTGGATGATCGTCCGCTGCAGCACGTAGCCGAGCACTGCCATCACTGGCACCACGATGAGGAACGACCACAGCACGGGTACGTGCGTCACGGCGATGATGGCGATGGCCACGTAACCGGCCACGACCGCCAGATCACCGTGCGCTAGATTGACCACCTTCATCACGCCGAACATCAGCGACAGCCCGCATGCGAAGAGCGCGTACAGCCCGCCAGTCAGCACGCCCTGGATGATCGCATTGACCCAGGCCATTAAGCCTCGCTCCGTCCGCCCGGCGGTGTAGCTGACGCGGCACCCGCGAGGCCGAAGTACGCCGCCTCGACTTGTTCCGCAGTGGCGTCGCCCGGCTTGCCTTCCAGCGTCGTACGCCCTTCCAGCAGACAGTGGATGTGCGATGCCACCCGCAGCGCCTGGCTCACGTCTTGCTCCACCAGCAGGACAGTGAGGCCCGTCGCCAGTATCTGCGGCAGCATGCCGTAGATGCGCTGAATGACGACGGGTGCGAGCCCAAGCGACAGCTCGTCCAGCAGCAAGACCCGCGGATTGGCGACCAGCGCCCGGCCTATCGCCACCGACTGCTGCTCACCGCCCGATAGCTGGGCGGTGCGCTGGCTGCGGCGATCACGCATCCAGTCGAACATCTCGTAGACCCGTTCGATCGTCCACGGGCCCGGCCTTGCGTACGTGGCGCCGACCTTCAGGTTTTCCTCGACGGTGAGCGAGCCGAACAGCCGCCTGCCCTCGGGCACCATGACGATTCCCTGCCTGGCGCGGCGTTCCGGTCGCAGGCTGGTCACGTCCTGGCCGTCGAAGAGCACCGAGCCAGCGGTTGGCGCGTGCAGCCCCGCGATGGTGCGCAACAGGGTGGACTTGCCCGCCCCATTCGCGCCGATGATCGCGTAGACCTCGCCGGCGGATACGCGCAGCGAAATTCCGTCCAGCGCACGTAGCTGCCCGTGCTGGACGACCAGATCGCGAACGTCGAGCAGCGGCTGGGTAACGGCCTCCGGCGCGGTCATGGCTCGCTCCGATCGCCGTCGGTCGCCTGGGCCGCGAGGGCGCCGCCAGCCAGCGCGGCGGTGACCTCTGTGCCGAGGAAGACCTCGCGCACCGCGGGGTCGGCCAGCACGCTGGCAGGATCACCGTCTCCGACGAAACGGCCGCCGGCCAGGCAGATGAGCCGAGTCACGACCGCGGTGAGCGCGCGCACGACGTGCTCGATCCAGATGACAGCCGTGCCGTCGGCGTTGACCGCCCGGACGATGTCGACGAGCTCGGCGACCTCGGGGTCGGTAAGGCCGCCTGCCACCTCGTCAAGCAGCAGCAGCGTCGGCTTCGTAGCCAGGGCACGGGCGAGTTCGAGCCGCTTGCGCTGCAGCAAGCCGAGCCGCGCCGCCGGCACGTTCGCGTGACCGGATATGCCGGTCCGGTCAAGCGCCTCGACCGCAGCCGCGTAGCTGGCGCGCCGGCGCAGGCCCGCGCCTTGCTGAGCGGCGAGCAGGACATTCTCGAACACGGTCATGTCGACGAAGGGCCGCGGCACCTGGTAGGTCCGCCCGATGCCCAGCCTGCACCTGTCGGCGGCGTCCAGCCTGGTGATGGCGCGACCGCCGAACCGAATCTCGCCCGCGCCAGGGGCAAGATCACCGGAGATGAGGCCGAACAGGCTGGTCTTGCCAGCACCGTTCGGCCCCACAATCCCGACAGTGTCGCCCTGGCCGACGGCCAGCGAGAGGTCCTCGGCGATGACGACGCGACCGAACCGCTTGGTAACGCGGTCGAGCTCGAGCAGTGGTCCTGTCATTCGGTCACGGGTTAGTCGGCTTCAGATCCGCGGTGATCTTGGCCTGCGGCTGCAGTGTGTTGTCAACGACCTGCATTTCGACCGGGAACCTCGTCCCCTTCTGCCACTGCACGCCGACGGGCGGGGTGATGGCCACGCCGGGCGCCGGCCCGCCTGAGGCGAAGTTTAGCGGGCCCGCTACCGCCTGAATGTTCACGTTGTGAATGGCGGTGGCCACCTCGGCCTTGTCGTGCGGATCACTCACGGACGTGAGAGCGGCGTGGGCAGCCTCGAACAGGCTGTAGTTGCTGATGTTCGAGTTCCACTGGCCCTTTGTGGCGGCCTCGAAGTCGTTGGCCAGTTGCTGGCATGTCTCGCCGGTGAACGTGGACTTCCACGGCAGCGACGGCGCCCACCACGCGTCGGTCGCCACGTTGTAGGCGAGGGGGCCGAGCGCATATGCGTCCGGCGGGAAGAGCAGGACCTTGGCGACCGTGGCCAGCTTCGGCTTGAAGCCCTGCTGAGCCGCCTGCTTCCACATAGTCGCGAAGTCGGGCGGTAGGGGCACGTTGGTGAAGAAGTCGGCACCCGCAGACTTGAACTGCGAGATCATCGACGAGTAGCTCGTTGTCCCGTCGGTATAGGCCGACGACAAATCAAAGGTGTAGCCAGCGGCCTTGGCGATCGCCGGGAACACCGCGCGGAATGCATTGCCGTCGGCGTCGTTCGGGAAGGCGGCCGCCACGACCTTGTTGGTGTGCAGCTGGGAGTGGATCCGGTCCCACATGGGGATGAAGCACTTCACCAGGTGCTCGGCGCCGAGGAAGTACATCACCACGTACTTGGGCTTCATCGTTGGCTTCAGCGGGTTCCCGCCGAGGTTGATGTACCAGGGTTCCCAGGGGATGTTCGCGCAGATGAGTGGTGTGCCGAGGGTCTCGGCCTGGCTCGCGACAGCATTGACCGTTTCTGGTGTGGACGACGCCAGCAGCAGGTCAACCCCGTCGCTCAGGATCGCCGTCCTCGCGAGGTCGCCCGCCCTGGTCGGACTGGACTGCGTGTCGTAGGACTTGAGCGTGACCGAGTAGGTCTTGCCGCCGATCTTGAATCCGTTCTTATACGGAGTCGTTTGCATGATCTTGGAGATCACCCAGTTATCCGGCGCCCCGAAACCTGCCAGCGGGCCGGTGAGCGGGTGGATCCAGCCCATCGTGATCGCCTTCGTGGCACCAGATCCTGACCCCGAGCCGGAACCCTTGATGCCGGAGCTGCATGCCTCCAGCAGCCCGCCGGCCCCTACGACGGCAACGCCAGCGCCAGCTGCGCGCAGCATCCCCCGGCGGCTCATGCCTCCAACCGGGTCGGTGTCGCCGGATTGCAAACTCTGGTCACTCATTTGTCATCGATCTCCTTGTGAGGTCGTGTCTCAGAGGCCTCGGCGCCAGCTCTGCCGCACGCTCAAGTCCAAGGTCCGGCGGGACCGGCAGACTGGTCGGCGCGAGGCACTGGGGCTTTGAGGCATTGCCAGTGTGCGCTTGGCGCACGGCTATGCGCAATACGACTATCCGCATTGCAGAAGTTTCGTCTTCATAACGGACGGGCCGGCTTCGCGTGCGGTCGGCGGACAGGGCCGGCGAAACCGGGCTTCGGGCGGCCGCGCTCCTGTGCATGTCTGCCCTCCGCGCCCAGCCGGACCGTGGACCGGCGTCCGTCTTGCGGAGAAGCTAGACTCAGCCGCCACTAATGTCAACAATTTTGCGGCAAACAACGGCATTGAGCCGCGTCTTAAGTCAACGCGATTCCTTTGTGCCTGCCGCCGCATCGATTGAATCGTTGACAATATCGCTAGCACCGCACTAGCGTCTGAGACGGACTGTGCCGACCAGGCGGAGGAAGCAATGAGCGCGAGCGAAGCAGCAGCCACGGGCGCCGTCTGGTCATCAGCGCCCGCGCGCGCGAATTCGTCTGGCGTACTGCGGGGGCCATGGCGCTGGCCTCGGCCGGCGGTGCCGACGTGACGGCGCTGTGCCTCTATTTTGCCGAGCGCGGCGAGTCCGCCAAGGCGTGGCGCGACGGCGTGCAGCTCCCGGAGATCAAGGCGCTCCGCCGCGAGGAAGCGAGCAGGCCAGGCCTGGGGCCTGGCGACGATCCCCTCCTTCGACAGACACGGAACGCCGCCGCTAGAGCCGGACGATGCTTAGCCTGGCGCCGATGCGGGAGCATTGGCCCCACCGAGCGCTACGGCGAGAAGGAGCCACTGAGTGACGGAAGACTCCAGGCCAGCCGTCACCGAAGCCCTTCGCGCGGCGATTCTCGCCGGCGAGTATGCGCCGAAACAGCGGCTGGTCGAGGTCGACCTGTGCGAGCGATTCAGCACGTCGAGGTTCATTCTCCGCGCGGCGATGCAGGAGCTCGCGGCGCAGGGCCTTGTCGAGTTTCAGCGCAACCGTGGCGCTCGGGTGCGCGAGATTTCGCTGCCGGAAGCCATTGAGATCACGGAGGTCAGGATCCTCCTGGAGGGGCTTCTGGCGGCCCGCGCGGCCGAGCGGGTCACCAAGGCCGACATCGCCATGCTGCGCAAGCTGGCCAAGGACATGCGGATTGCAGTTGAGAGATCGGAACTGCTGACCTACAGCGATCTCAACGCTCAGCTGCACGCGGCGATCCGCGATATCGCCGCGCACGAGACGGCCGGGCGCCTGCTTCGCCAGCTTCGAGATCAGACGGTCCGGCACCAGTTCTCCCTCTCGCTGGTCCCAGGCCGGCCGACGGTATCGCTACCCCAGCACGAGGCCATCGTGGCGGCGATCAGCGCGCGCGATTCTCGGGCAGCCGAGGCCGCCATGCGCGGGCACCTGCAGAGCGTTATAGACGCCTTCCGAGCTTTGTCCGTCGCGGCGGCGCAGCGTTGACCATGAGCGATGACGCCGCCGTGGTGATCGCGCTGCTCGGGCTCGGCGAGGCCGGCTCGCATTTCGCGGCTGACCTCGCCGCCAGCGGTGTCACGGTGCGGGCGTTCGACCCGAAGGTACGGCCGCCGGGCACGATCGTCGCCTGCGCCGACGACGCTGACGCGGCCTGCGGCGCCCAGCTCATCCTGGCGCTGACGAGCGCGCATGAGGCGCTGGAGACACTCCAGCTCGCGCTGCCTGGCATCCAGCCCGGAGCGATCTACGCCGACCTCAACACTGGGTCCGCGCGGCTGAAGCTGATGCTGGCTGAGCTCGCCGGACAGGCCGGCGTGGCATTCGCCGACGTGGCGCTGATGGCGCCTGTGCCCGGTCTTGGGCTGCGCACCCCGATGCTGGCGTGCGGCCCAGCCGCCGCCCGGTACGCCCACGTGGTGCAGCCACTCGGAGCCGACGTCACAGTCCTCGCCGGACCGCCGGGCACGGCCGCTACGCGCAAGCTCCTCCGCAGCGTCTTCTACAAGGGCCTGGCTGCAGCTGTCACCGAGTCGCTTCGCGCCGGCCGCGCCGCAGGCTGTGCGGACTGGCTCCGGGCCGATATCGCCGGAGTCCTCGCGGACGCCTCAGCCGCGACGGTGGACCGGCTCGAGGAGGGCAGCGTCCGGCATGCGCGCCGGCGAGCTGAGGAAATGAAGGCGGCTGGCGACCTGCTCGACGACCTCGGCGTAGCGCCGCGCATCGCGCGCGCTAGCCAGGGCTGGCTTGAGCAGCTGCTGACCGAGCAGCTGCTGCCTGGTGGCGACGAGGTCGCGCCGGGCTAACCGAGCCCTTGCGCCCTGAGATCGGCCTCGATCCGGCGTGCCGTCTCCAGCAAGTGCGGCAGCAGCTCGCCGCGCATGGCCGCCATGCTGACGCGGCTCGCGTGGGCCGACACGTTGATCGCTGCGGTCACCGCGCCGCCGGCCCCATGGATCGGCGCAGCGACCGCTCGCAGGCCTTCTTCGAGCTCCTGATCGACGATCGCGTAGCCCTGCCGGCGCACGTCGTCGACGATCTCCCGGAGCCGGACTGGATCTGTCACGGTGCGGTCCGTCATCGGCGAGAGGTCAGCCTCGGCCAGGTACTTGGCCAGATCGTCGTCGCTCATCCCGGCGAGCAAGACCCTTCCCATGGACGTGGCGTACGCCGGGAACCTGGTGCCGACAGAGATTGAGACCGTCATGATCCGCTTAGTGGGCACACGGGCGACGTAGACGATGTGGTGACCGTCGAGCACCGAGACCGACGACGACTCCCGGACCTGGGCGACAAGCTCCTCCAGGTGCGGCGCAGCCACCTCTGGCATGCCGAGCCCGGACAGGTAGGCGTACCCGAGCTCGAGCACCCGCGGCCGGAGGGAGAATTCCCGGCCGTCGTTGCGCATGTAGCCGAGCCGCACCAGCGTGAGGAGGAACCTTCGGGTCGCCGCCCTCGTCAGACCCGTCGCCCTGGCGACCTCGCTCAGGCTGAGCCGCTCGCGGTCCGGGCCGAACGCCCTGATCACCGCCAGCCCTCGGTCGAGCGACTGAACGAAGTCGCTGTTCCTGCGCTGATCGGCGGCAGCCGGCGCACGCGCCGACCGGCGCGGTGCAGGCATCGGCGTCCCAGCCCCGCCAGCAGTGTTCGCAGTGCGCCCAGAAGTTGTCATCGAACGCATGCTAACGCTCCTAGCCCCCGTGACCGCTAGAGCGGTGCCGCAGCGGGCAGGTGGGCCATGACGGCCACGGTGACCCGCCCTGGATTTGATACGAGCGCCAGGTGGGCCGCGTCGTCGATGACATCGAGGAGCGCCCCTGGAATGCCGCGCGCAATCAGGTCGGCGTGCTCGGGCGGGGTGGCCGGGTCGGCGGCGCCCGCGGCGACCAAGGTCGGCGCCTTGATGGCGGCCAGTGAGCTGCGCTGATCCATGCCCGCGATGGCCGCGCGACAGCCCGCATACCCACCGGGACCGGTGCCCTCGAACTCGGTGCAGAACGCGTCAATGACAGCCGGAGACCTGGCCGAAAACTCCGGCGTGAACCACCTGCCGACGACCGGACCAGCTACGTAGGCCATCCCGGATCCGAGCACCTGCTCGGCGCGCGCTAGCCAGCCGGACGCCGGAGGCAGGTACGCCGAGGTACACGCAAGGCCAAAAGCGCTGACGCGGGCTGGCGCGTGCGCCCCGAGCCACATGCCGATCATGCCGCCGAGGGAGATGCCGCAGTAGGCGACCCGGTCGACGCCCAGCGAATCCAGCAGCGCGAGGACACTGGCCCCGAGACCGTCGATTGTGTACGGTCCAGGCAGCGCCGCCGACGCGCCGTGACCTGGCAGTTCGTACCGCAGCAGGTGGAATTTCGCGCGCAACGGCTCGACCTGCTGGTCCCGCACCGCAGCGCTCGTGCGCCCAGCCGGTGACGATAATGCGCTCGCCGAGGGGCTCGCCGAGGTGGCCGCCAGTCAGGTCAGCGTCGGCGGCCGGTACCCGCTCAGCACCGAGCAACGACCGGTGATCTCGGTCAGCCGTTGGGCCCAGGGTGACAAGCGGCTGCCGCGGCGCCCGCAGCACTGAGGACTTGCAGGCCGGCGAGTAGAGCGGCGGATGAATGCCCGCCGCCGCGCCGTCGCCTGGCGGCACGAGCTCACCGCCGTTTCCGGCACCGCCGTTTGCCGCAACGCTGCTGGCAGCATCACGCCCCGGCCGACGTATTGCTGGCTCTCATCTCGTAGTGCCTCCGGCAATCGGCACGGGTGCGGCAGCCGGCTCGCCTGCCAGCAGCTGCCGCAAGGCGGTCAGGTCGGCGGCCGACGGCGGGGCAAGCTCGCTGAGATCGGGCGACACAGGCAGATCCCAGCCGGTGCTGTCCTTGACATGCTCTACGGATACGCCCGGGTAGATCCCGGCGAGCACGAGCTCCCCGCTGCCGGGGGCGGGCCGCAGGACGCCGAGGTCGGTGATGACGAGTCTCGGTCCGCCGCCGGTCAAGCCGAGTTCCTGCCTGCTGGCGACGCCTGCACCAAAACCGACCGTCGTCACAAAATCCAGCCGCTCGGCAAACGTCCGAGTGGACTGCCGGATCACGACGACGACCTCTCTACACGCCGCGGCGATCTCTGGCGCGCCACCTGCGCCTGGCAGCCGGACGGCTGGACGATCGTAACTGGGCCCGATCATTGTCGTGTTGATGTTGCCATGCGGGTCGAGCTGCGCCGCCCCGAGAAAGCCAACGTCGATCCGGCCTGGCTGGAGCCAGTAATTGAAGATCTCAGGAACGCTTACGACGGCATCCGCGGTCTCGGCGAGGACGCCGTCACCGATGGACAGCGGGACGTGATCTGGTTTCGCGCCGATGGTGCCTGACTCGTAGATCAGCACAAGCTGCGGTGCGTGCGTACGGCGGGCGAGATTCGCGGCCTCGCTCGGCAACCCGATGCCAACAAAGCAGGTCATGCCGTTACGCATGGAGCGCGCGGCCGTGACCGTCATCATTTCGTCTGGTGTGTACGTCAGCATGCGGCGCCGGTCCAGGCGGGGTCGGCGGCACCGTAAACGTGCTCGTCCAGCCAGGCCACGAACCGCGTCCGGTCCCGGCTGATGTCATCCCACGCCTTGTAGAACTCGTTGTCGCGCTCGGTGTAGCCCAGCGCGTACGACGGATGAGCGCCGCCTGGCACGGCGGCGATGTACCCGACCGTCCAGGACGGCAGAACTACAGCGCCAGGCTGCGACGGCAGCGCGTCGACGATCTCCTCCACGGTAACGACGGAGCGCGCCGACGCGAGGACCGCCTCCTTCTGTACACCGCTGATGCCCCAGTACTGGATGTTGCCAAGCCGATCTGCGCGCTGCGCGTGAATAACGGCCACATCGGGGCGCAGTGCGCTGACAGCGGTCAGCTTCTCGGCCGTGAACGGGCAGGTGATCTCCGCGACGCCAGCCGTCCAGTCCGGCAGGCTGGTGCCGCGGTAGCCGCGCATGACCGCAAACGGCAGGCCGGAGGCTCCGGCAACGAACCGGTTCGCCATGCCCGCGTGGCTATGCTCTTCCAGTTCCAGCGGGTGCGGCCAGGAGTGCTCGACTGCGTCGCGGAACCTGTGGAGAGAGCCGACGCCGGGATTGCCGGCCCAGCCGAAGACGAGCTTGCGGGCGCAGCCGGCCCCGATGAGCTGGTCGTAGATGATGTCTGGCGTCATCCTGACGAGGGTGAGATCGCGCCGTCGCTGCCTGATGACTTCATGGCCGGCCGCGTGCGGGATCAGGTGCGTGAAGCCCTCCATCGCGACCATGTCGCCGTCGTGCACCGTGGCCGCGATCGCGTCGGCTAGCGTCACGATCTCCGCCACGTCCGATCCGTCCTCCTCGCCGCCTCACCGAAACGATATCCATAATATCCGCCAAGTGAACAGCTGTGCGTACTACGACGACTTGGGCAGTGCCTGGGCGGCCACCGCGAAGGCCCGATTTGCCGCTGGCACGCCCGCGTAGACGGCTACCTGGAGCAGTACCTCGCGAATGTCGGCGGCAGTGAGCCCGCGATGTGCTCGTCACCGAGTACTTCACGCCTCGTCCGCAGGCCGGCCGCGGCCCGGCAGCCGGCCACGCAGCTCCTGCCGAACTGGTGCTTGGCCCCGCGGCCAGACGGCCGAAGCGCGGCCCGCAGGTGGAGCTCTTCAGCCGGCTGCTGAGCTGTGAGTCCTGGTGGGAGCCGGTGCCATCCGGCCTGATGCTGCAGCCGCGGCGGCAGCTAGTCAGCGGGCCGCCCGCGCCGTCCCGGCTGTTCACCGTCCATGCCGCCTGGCAGAGGTGGCGGCCGCCAGCCGCTTCCGTGCACTCGCCGAGTGGCGCCTTAACCGAGTGCCGTGCGCAGGTCCTCGATCAGGTCGTCGACCGACTCAATGCCCACCGACAGGCGGACCAGGTCGGCAGGGACCTCTAGCTCCGAGCCGGCTACGGATGAGTGCGTCATCTGCGCCGGGTACTCAATCAGCGATTCGACGCCGCCGAGGGACTCGCCGAGGGTGAACAGCCGCGTTCGGCCGCAGATCCCCACAGCCTCGGCCGGGCCGCCGCGAGCCCGGAACGACACCATGCCACCGAAGCCGTGCATCTGCTTGGCCGCCACCTCGTGACCGGGGTGCGACGGCAGACCCGGGTAGTACACCTCGGCCACGGCCGGGTGACTCACGAGCATCTCAGCGACGCGCTGCGCGTTGTGGCAATGCCGCTCCATCCGGACGGCCAGGGTTTTGGCTCCCCTGAGCGTCAGCCAGGCGTCAAACGGCCCGGGGACCGAGCCGACCGCGTTCCGGAGAAAATACAGATCGTCGCCAAGCGCGGTATCCGTGACGACCACAGCTCCCCCCACGACGTCGGAGTGGCCGCCTATGTACTTCGTGGTGGAGTGGACGACGGCATCCGCCCCGAGCGATAGCGGCTGCTGGAGATACGGCGACGCGAACGTGTTGTCGATGACGAGCAGTGCACCTGCGTCCCTCGCCAGCCGACCAAGCGCGGCGATATCGGCGATCCCCAGCAGCGGGTTGGTCGGCGTCTCCACCCAGATGAGCCGGACCGGACGGTCGGTGAGCGCGGCCTGCACACCGGTCGCGTCCTGCATAGCCACCGGGCTGTACGTAACGCCCCAGCCGGTCAGCACTTTGTCGAAGAGGCGGAACGTGCCGCCGTACGCGTCGTCGGGGATGAGCACATGGTCGCCCGGTTTGCAAACGGCCCGGATGAGGCAGTCCGACGCCGCCATCCCGGATGCGAATACCAGGCTCCGCGCGCCGCCCTCGAGCGCGGTCAGGCACTCCTCGAGCGCTCCCCTGGTGGGGTTGTCGGTGCGTGAGTACTCGTAGCCTTCGATCCAGCGCGCTGCCTCGCCGAGCTCTTTGCCGCGCAGGCCGCCGACGCCATCCTGCTTGTACGTCGAGACCTGATAGATCGGCGGCACAACGGCGCCGGTCACCGGGTCGGGCTCTTGACCCGCATGGATCGCTAGGGTCTCGAAGCCGTCGCGGTGCGGTGTCTGCATCGACCCAGGCTATCGGGGCTAGCTCGACAGGAACGTGAGCACGTCCTGGCGAGTGATGACGCCGGCTGGCTTTCCGTCCACGAGCACGATAGCGGCGCCCGCGTCGCCGAGCGCCCTGGCCACGACGCTGACCGGCTCACCCGATCCGACCGACGGCAGCGGCGGCGACATCAGGTGGGCGACCTCGTCGTCGGGCGCTGCCTTGCCGGTGACTAGGGCTTCGAGCAAGTCGTGCTCGACGATGGAGCCCACTACCTCGGCCGCCATGACGGGGGGCTCGGCACTCAGGACCGGCAGCTGCGACACGTCGAACTCGCGCAGGCTCGCGATGACGTTCCGGACCGTATCGGTCGGATGAGCGTGCACGAACGCTGGCAGCGACGAGCCAGCTTTGCGCTCCAGCACGTCACCGACGCGCGGCTCCGCGGTCTCCGCCGTGAGGAAGCCGTAGTCAGCCATCCAGTCGTCGTTGAAGATCTTGGCCAGGTAGCCACGCCCGCCGTCGGGCAGCAGCACCACGATTACGTCCTCCGGCCCAGCGTCCTTGGCGACCCGGAGCGCGGCGACGACGGCCATGCCACACGAACCACCCGTCAGCAGCGCTTCCTCACGGGCCAGCCGCCGGGTCATGAGGAACGAGTCCGCGTCGCTAACCGCGATGATCTGGTCGCAGATGCTCTTGTCGTACGTCTCTGGCCAGATGTCCTCGCCGACGCCTTCGACGAGGTACGGGCGGCCAGTTCCGCCCGAGTAGACCGAGCCCTCAGGGTCAGCACCGATGATCTTGACCCGGCCGCCCGAGACCTCCTTCAGGTAGCGCCCGGTGCCCGAGATCGTGCCGCCAGTCCCGATGCCGGCCACGAAGTGAGTGACCCGGCCTTCCGTCTGGGTCCAGATCTCCGGACCGGTCGACAGGTAGTGCGAGTGCGGGTTCTCCATGTTGGCGTACTGGTTCGGCTTCCAGCCACCAGGCGTCTCCCGGGCCAGCCGGTCCGAGACCGAGTAGTACGAGTCCGGATGGTCCGGTGACACGGTCGTCGGGCAGACCACGACGTCGGCGCCGTACGCCCGCAGCACGCTGATCTTGTCCTGGCTCACCTTGTCCGGGCACACGAACAGGCACCGGTAGCCCTTCTCCTGGGCCACGATCGCCAGCCCGATGCCGGTGTTACCGGACGTCGGCTCCACGATGGTGCCGCCCGGCTGCAGCTCACCGGACTTCTCGGCCGCCTCAACCATCGCCAGCGCGATCCGGTCCTTCACCGAGCCGCCAGGATTGAAGTACTCGACCTTGGCAAGGACTGTCGGCCCGGTGCCTGCGCCAATCAGGCCGCGGGTGACCTTGCGCAAACGGACCAGCGGGGTGTTCCCGACCAGTTCGATCAGGGAGTCATGCACTTGCATTAGTCATGTCCTTTGGATGTCGATCTCCGGGACCGCTTCGTCCCGATTTCGGGTCGTCCTCATTACGGCTCGCGCTGATGAGAACGAGGGCACGGGGCTCGCCGCCGTGAGGCCGCCGACGCCATCGGCTTCATCAGTCCATCTAGAGCCGAGACTAGCCGCTGAGTCCCCGTTGAGCTGGGTATAGGCCAAGGCATCGTCCTGCTGCCACCCAGGTAGCGGGCCGGTGGCGGGCAACGTCGGCGCTACCTCCCGGCGAACTGGCGCATCAAAGAGACCGCACCGCAGGTCACGGCAACCGGACTGTCCTGGGATCGGATGAGCTACTCGAAAACTACCCGCCCACGCTCGGCGCCAGCTCGCGTCGGAGCCGCCGAGCCACCCAGTCGCACCCTTGGCCTGTGCTCCGCCGCGGCGATCATTACCAGCCTGCTGATCATGGTTGCGGCGGGGCTCCTGCGGTCCAGCTGGATGCCGCCCGCGCTGACGCTGCCGGCCTCGGGCCCGCCATGGGAAGTCGGGCCGCATGTCTCGACCAAGATCATCGTGGTCGCGGTTTGGGTCGCTGGCTTCCTGGGCGGCGGCGGCGTGGCCGCGGGGCTGCTGGCTGTGCGGCGCCGCCTGCCAGTTCCGATGCGGGTCATCGTGGTGAGCGCGGTCATTGCCACGCTCGTGCTCACGGTGGTCCCCCCGACTGGGTCGACGGACTTGCTGGACTACGCGATCTACGGCCGCATCGCTGCGATAGGCCGCAGCCCGTACGTGATGACGCCGAACCAGTACCGGCTGCTGTTCCATCTGCACAACGGGGTGCCGTTCGACTGGGCCCATGCCCCGAGCGTGTACGGGCCGCTCGCCACAGCCGAGCAGCTAGTTGCGGCGCGGCTCGGGGGCGCGTCGCTGGTAGCCGCGACCTTCTACCTGAAACTGATCAACACTGCGGCATTCGCCGCGGTGGCCATCGTGGCTGATCGAGTGCTGCGAGCGGACGCGGGCCGACGCATCCGCGCTCATCTCCTGTGGACCGCGAACCCGCTGCTCATCTGGAACATGATCGCGGCCGGGCACGTGGACGTCGTTGGGGCCGCCCTGGGCCTCGCCGGGCTCCTCGTCGCTGATCGATGGGCGGTGCGCTCGGAGCGGCTCGCGGCCGGGGCGGCGGCCGGCGTTTGCATCGGCGCCGCCGTAGCGATCAAGGCGGACTACCTCGTGTTCGCAGCGGCCCTGGCATGGGCGCTGCGGCGACGACCCTGGCAGCTGCTGACCGCAGCTGCCGGGGCCGCGGTGATCATCATTCCTGGCTACATCGTCGCCGGGGCGCCCGCGCTCAAGGTTCTGGCCAGCCGGTCGACTGGTGGCCTCGGCAACGGCTTCTACGGCACAGTGCTGCTCCACCTGGGCCTGAGCCTGCACTACGCCGAGCCCATCGCTGCCTTGCTACTCATCCCCGTGGCCGTGCTGGTGGTGGTCAAGCTGCCCGTCGTCGCTGACGACCGGCCCGCCATCCGAGTTGCGCTGGCGCTCAGCATCGCGTGGCTTGTGCTCTGGCCGAACCAGTTCGCCTGGTACAGCGTGATGATCATCTGCGTGCTGATCTTCTATCCATCGTCCCGGCTCGACTGGATAGCCATCGGCTGGCTCACGGCGATAACCATCGCCGATATGCCCGGTATCGGGTTCGGCCGGGCGGCCAAGACGTTGGGTCCGGCGCTTAACCTCGCTCAGCGGCAGATCGGCCAGCGGGTGACGCCGCCGGTGATGCTCGCCGCGGCTGTCGCGCTCGTCGTCTTGTGCGTCACAGGGGCCTGGAACATGCGCCGGAATGACAGGGTGGGCGGGTTAGGTTTACTTAAGCTACTGTCGAGTTAACTAGAAGCGTTTCGCAGGGAGCCGTCATGCCTGAGGCAGTTGTCGTAGCCACCGCCCGCTCGCCGATAGGCCGTGCGTTCAAGGGTTCGCTGACAAGCATCCGGCCGGACGATCTGACGATTCAGATGGTCGCAGCGGCCCTGGCCAAGGTGCCGCAGGTCGACCCGGCTCAGATCAGCGACCTGATCCTCGGCTGTGGCCTGCCGGGCGGCGAGCAGGGCTACAACATGGCTAGGGTCGTCGCCGTCATGCTCGGCTATGACTCGCTGCCGGGTACCACGATCACTCGGTACTGCTCATCATCGCTGCAGAGCACGCGAATGGCGTTCCACGCGATCAAAGCCGGGGAAGGCGACATCTACATCTCGGCCGGCGTCGAGACCGTCAGCCGGTTTGCCAAGGGCAGCAGCGACGGGCTGCCGGACACCAAGAACCCGGTCTTCGCCGGCGCCGAGGCCAGGGCCAGCGAAATGGCGAAGGGCGGCTTCAGCTGGCATGACCCGCGCGAGGACGGCCAGATCCCAGACATCTACATCGCGATGGGCCAGACGGCCGAGAACGTGGCCCAGGTGCGTGAGATCAGCCGCGCCGAGCAGGACGAATTCGGCGTCCGGTCGCAGAACCTAGCCGCGAAGGCGCTCGCTGACGGCTTCTGGCAGCGCGACATCACGCCCGTCACCCTGCCGGACGGCACCGTGGTGTCCGCCGACGACGGTCCGCGGCCTGGCACGACGCTGGAGAAGGTGTCCCAGCTGCAGCCGGTCTTCCGGCCAGACGGGACGGTTACGGCTGGCAACTGCTGTCCTTTGAATGACGGCGCCGCCGCCGTGATCGTCATGAGTGACACCAAGGCGGCGGAGCTCGGCATCACGCCGCTGGCCCGGATTGTATCTACGGGCGTGACAGCTCTCTCACCCGAGATCATGGGCCTCGGCCCGGTCGGTGCCTCGCAGCAGGCACTCACCCGCGCGGGCATGACCATCGACGATGTCGACCTCGTCGAGATCAACGAGGCCTTTGCTGCACAGGTCATTCCGTCCGCGCGCGACCTCGGCATCGACATTGACAAGCTCAACGTCAACGGTGGCGCGATCGCGCTTGGCCACCCGTTCGGCATGACGGGTGCCCGCATCACCTCGACGCTGCTGAACAGCCTCCAGTTCCACGAGAAGTCGATCGGGCTCGAGACCATGTGCGTCGGCGGCGGCCAGGGCATGGCCATGATCTTCGAGCGGCTCTCCTGAGCAGCCGATAGCTGCGATTATCGCTCGCTGCCGGTTTGGCGTGCCTGCTGGCGCCCTGCCTTGGCGCGGGCTTGCCGCTCTTTGTGCGAGCCTGCCGCAGCGCGGGGCGCGTCTCCTCGCGGTGGACGCCGGATCCGATAGGGCGCTTTTGGCCAGGTACGCGACTCTTCCTTAAACGGGGCATTACGGAAGGGTTGCCGCTGGGGGTTGTCAGGCAGCCGGTCGTGGTGCACTCTCAACTGGAAGAGGACTTATCCCTCGAGCTGGAGGTGCCACTTGTCCCTGACCCACTCCGCGGAGCTGCACAAGAATCTGATCGATCGCATCCCGGTAGTTACGGGACTCCAGCTCCGAGAGTGGTTCAGCCGCCTGGAATCCGGTCCAGCGTTCCTCAGATGCAGCGAGCGTGCGTACTGGCTGTCCGATGAGCACGGTTTGTCACACGGCTACGCCAGCGCGATCGTGCACGAGTACGAAGTTCAGCGGCGCAGCAGGCTTTACAGCTTCTGACATTCGCAGTGGACATCGGTCGCGCCACTAGCTTCCTGTCCAGAAATCCGCGGGCGATCCTGGCCACGACCAGGTCTGACGGTCGCCCGCAACTATCGCCTGTCGTCGTGGCCGTCGATGACGACGGCCGCGTGCTCGTCAGCACGCGAGAGACCGCGATCAAGGCCAGGAACTTGGCCAGGGATGCTCGTGTTTCGCTGTGCGGCATCACCAATTCTTTCTTCGGCGAGTGGGTCCAGGCCGAAGGCGACGCCGAGCTCATCCACCTGCCCGACGCGCTGCCGATCCTCGAGGATTACTACCGGCGCATCTCTGGTGAACACCCGGACTGGGACGATTACCGCGCCGCAATGCGCCGCGAACAACGGCTGGTCATCAGGATCACCATCAACCGCGCTGGTCCGGACGTCAGCGGGTGATGTCATGCCACGCAGGAGGCCGGTGTTACTTAGGCGTTTCTGCGAAGACGTCGGCGCCGCTAATTTCTCATGAAATGGGATGGCTAACCGCCCGGCAGACGCCTAATCCGACGAATCAGGCGGATGAAGCATCCGGTTAATTTGCGCTGAACTCTTTGAATCGCGTCAATGACTGTGCTTAATGAAGTGACTGCTGATGCCTTGACCAGCAATGACGCTAGATTGGCAGCCAGTCCATTGATCAGCCACTAGCGCGGCCTGCGGCCGTGTCAGAAACGCGTTCTAGCAGGTCATCGGTACCCCCGGTCGGAGTCGAACCGACACTGGGGACCCTTTTAGGGGGCCGGCCTCTTCCCTTGGGCTACGGGGGCATTGAGATGATACTCCCGACCATCTGCAGACTCCAGGTATCGAAATAGCGCGACCTGTTTTCGCTGCCAATGTCTACTTTTTATCGCTGCGATCTTTCGCACCTGATACTCACGGTGACCAATACGCCATTCCTCTTACCCTCGGTAATCCGGCCGGGCCGCAGCGATGGTGGCGATACGGTCCCAGTGGCGGTGCCGATCCGCCCTCCGCGGCGGCGCCGATCCGGTCCCAGAGCCAGTGGCGATCCGGCCGCCCGGCCCAATGCAGTGGCGGCGGCCCCGACGGCGGCGGCAATACGGCCACCGGCCCCGACGGTGGCGGAGATAGGGCCCGGACGGTGGCGGTCATGCGGCTATCGGCCCTGACGGTGGCGGTCACGCGTACACCCGCCCCGACGCGGCCTGCGCCTCACGCCCGGGTGGATTGGCGGGGGCCGGCGGGATTGGCGGGGGCCGCGGGATCCGCGGGCTGCCGCGGGAATCGGGGGATCGGCCGCGATCGGCCGGCTGGATCGGGGCCGACTCCTTACTGGACAGCATGGCTGGCGCTCTACTGCGGATAGAGCAGCAGTGGCGCGCCAGCCACGCTGTTTTCGGCCTTTGCCGGCTTCGGCGACCGCGCGATTTTGTAGGTGTTCGGTGGCCAAAACGGACGCTCGTAGGTGTCGGCGTTGCACAGATCAGGACAAATTACGCGCTAAAAGCCACCGAACACCTACGACCTCGCAGTCAAGCGCTACGGCGGTCTCCGCTCGGCCTGGGTGGAAGGCCTGCCAGGTCGCGCGCCCGGCCGAAGACCGCGTCGAGCATGGGCTCGGTAACGCGGCCGGTGAAGGTGTTCTGCTGGCTGGGGTGATAGCAGCCGATGACCGTGAGGTCCGGTGTCCTGCCTGCGACTCCGCCGAGGCGAACCTCGGTGCCGTGCCCGAACGCCGGCCGCGGCCGTGGCACCTCGTAATTCAGGCGCGCAAGCTGTGGCCACAGCGCCATCCAGGCGTAATGGCCGAGGCACACGACGACGCGCAAGCTGGCGACCAGCACCCGGAGCTCGGCGGTGAGCCAGGCCGCGCAGGCGTCGCGCTCCGCAGGCTCCGGCTTGTTGTCAGGCGGCGCGCAGTGGACGGCGGCGGCCATCCTGACCGAGATCAGGCGCTGCCCGTCGCCAGCCGCGGTCGAGGTCGGCTGCGTGGCGAGACCGCACCGCCACAGCGAAGCGAACAGGAAGTCGCCACTGCGATCGCCGGTGAATATCCGGCCGGTCCGGTTGCCGCCGTGCGCGGCCGGCGCCAGGCCGAGAATCAGGATCGAGGGTTCTTCATCGCCCCAGCTCGGAACCGGCCTTCCCCAGTACGTCTCGGCCTGAAACGACCGCCGCTTGTTGATCGCCACGTGCTCACGCCACCGGACCAGGCGCGGGCAGGCCCGGCAGACCGACTCACGTGCGGCCAGTTCGGCGAGCGAGCCGGCAGCATCCGCGAGTTCCTTGACGCGGGCCGCGTCCGCTGCGACCGGCGTGGCGGGCGTTGCGGGGTCTTCAGGCCAGCCGCTGCCCGGTGGCACGAACGCCCTCCGGCTAGTCGCCGTCTCAGGGACGCTCTCCGTCCCGCCAAGATTCGTTCCAGACAAGGTCGTCTCGGCCCCGGCGCCCTCAATCACCGGCGATAGACCAGGCCACGCCGTCCAGAATGTCGTGCTCGCTGGCGACCACCTCGCTGAAGCCGAAGCGCTGGATGACCTGATCCAGGACCAGCGCCCCAGCGCCGATCACGTCGACGCGGCCCGGGTGCATCGAGCCGATCGCGGCCCGTTCATTTCTCGTGTCGGCGAGCAGCCGCTGGGTCACGGCGTGAACGGTAGCCGCTGAGATCCGGGCGTGGTGCGTGCGACCGGGGTCATATTCCGACAGGTCGAGCGCGATCGCGGCGACAGTGGTTACAGAGCCAGCCAGGCCGACGAGCGTCCGCGCCTCGGGCACCGCGATGGCAGCAGCGACCGTCTCAAGCGCTGCATCGATGTCGTCCATAGCGCCCTTGATTTCGGGGTCGGTCGGGGGGTCCGATCGCAGGTGTCGCTCGGTTAGCCGGACGCAGCCGATGTCCACCGAAATGGTGGCGACCCCCCCGGCCACGGCCGCTAGACCGCCGTCCTGTCCGCCACCGAGCACAAACTCGTTCGATCCCCCGCCAATGTCGACGACCAGGTAGGGAGGTTCCAACGCTGGGCCGACCCTGGGCCCGGCGGCGAGTTCGGTCGTGGCGCCCGCGAACGACAGCAGGGCCTCCTCTCCGCCGGTGACAACCTCGGGCTCTATGCCGAGCCTTTCCTTTACACCGCGAGTGAAGTCGGCGGCGTTGCTAGCATCTCGGGAAGCGCTAGTAGCGACCATGCGGACGCGGGTAGCGCCGGCGTCGCGGATCTCCTGCGCATACTGGGCGAGAACGCGCAGCGTCCGCGCCAGCGCCTCCGGTGCGAGCATGCCGGTCGCGTCCACGCCCTGACCGAGGCGGACGATCTCCATGCGCCGCCGCACGTCTGTCAGCCGATGGCTCTCGGGGTCCACGTCGGCGATCAGCAGCCGAAGTGAGTTCGTCCCGCAGTCGATGGCGGCTACGCGCCTCGTCATCTGGCTGCCTCCCGACCCGGTGTGCCATCTCGTGTCACGCAACGTCCAGCCTGCCACCACTGGCCGGCTGCCTCGACCGCCTCCGCCCCGAGCGGATTGACACCCGGCACAGCAAGCGCGTGCGCAGCGAGGGCGTGCAGGCATTTGACCCGGTCCGGCATCCCGCCCGCACTCTGCGTACCGGGCGGCAGGGGCTTGACCCCGGCAGCCACCGCTGCGGCGTCCCGCCGGCGCACGTAGTCGACGTGGGCGGCCCGGTAGCGCTCGCGCAGGTCGGGATCGGCATGCAGGCGCGCGGTCATGTCCCGCATGACTCCGGCGGCTTCCTGCCGGCTGAGCGCTGCGTTAGCCCGCGGGCAGGTGAGGTAGTACAGCGTTGGGAACGGGGTGCCATCAGCCAGTCGTGGCGCGGTCTCGACGACGTCGGGGAGGCTGCACGGACAGCGGTGAGCGACCGCGGTCAGACCCCTGGGGACGCGGCCGAGTTGGAGCTCCACCGCGTCGACGTCCTCACCTGGCGGCGGCCCGGCCGCGGTGGCGCCGGATTCGTTCACGTCCTCACCTGGCGGCTGGCGCGTCGGCCGCCGCTACCGACTTCCACAACCGCCCGTACCACGGCGTCACGTGGCGTTGAGAGCCGGCACTCGCCTGCGGCTTGGCCGGGTAGATCACCTCGTAGCACGTTTGCGACGGGAAGCACATATGCAGGTTGTCCCGCGCCTCCTGCTCAATCCGCGTTGGCGAGGCGAGCGCCCGCAACTCCGCGCGCTGGTGCTTGACCTGCGCGGCCATCTGCGCGTTCTGGGCGGCGAGCTGATCAATCAACCGGTGGTCCGCGATGTACTCGCGGATCGGGTAGGCCAGCGTCAGCGCGATCGCGCAGAGAACGACGGCGAGGACGGCCGCGCGGCCCGTGAGCTTGGGGCGCCGGCCAAGAACAGGCCGCCGGCCTGTCGGTCGCGCTATCCCGTCCGGACTCACTGGCTGCGGACCGACCGCGGGAACGCGCCACGGCCGGCATAGGCCGCGCCGTCGCTCAGCATCTCCTCAATTCGCGAGAGCTGGTTGTACTTGGCTACCCGCTCCGAGCGGCAGGGCGCGCCAGTCTTGATCTGGCCGCAGTTGAGCGCCACCGCGAGGTCGGCGATCGTCGTGTCCTCGGTCTCGCCGGACCGGTGGCTCATCATCGTGTGGTAGCCACTGCGGTGAGCCAAGTCCACCGCGCTGAACGTCTCGGTGAGCGTGCCGATCTGGTTGACCTTGACTAGCAGCGCGTTGGCTACTCCCATGTCGATGCCTTTACGGATGCGCTCGGGGTTGGTCACGAAGATGTCGTCGCCTACGATCTGGAGCCGGTCACCAAGTCGGGCGGTCAGCTCCCGCCAGCCGTCCCAGTCCTCCTCGGCCAGCGGATCCTCCAGTGAAACAAGCGGATAGGCCTCGAGCCACTGCGCGTAGATGTCTGTCATTTCCGCGGCGGTCTTCCCGCCGCCCTCGAACGCGTACGTCTCGCTGACGAGGAAGCTGCTAGCGGCCGCGTCGATCGCGAGCGCCACGTCGCGGCCCGGAGTCAGGCCAGCCTTCCCGATTGCCTCGACGATCAGGTCGAGGGCGGCCCGGTTGTGCTCAAGATCGGGTGCGAACCCGCCCTCGTCGCCGACGCCGGTGTTCAGCCCGTGCTGCTTGAGCACGGACTTGAGCGCGTGGTAGGTCTCAGCGCCCCATTGCACAGCCTCGGCGAAGGTGCTGGCGCCAACCGGGGCGATCATGAACTCCTGGATATCGACGTTGGAATCGGCGTGTGCGCCGCCGTTCAGGATGTTCATGCACGGCACCGGCAGCACGTGTGCGTTGGGTCCGCCGAGATACCGGAACAGCGGCAGGCTGGCCGCCTCGGCCGCGGCCCTCGCGACGGCCATGCTGACGCCCACGATCGCGTTCGCGCCGAGCCTCGACTTGTCCGGCGTCCGGTCCAGGTCGATCATGTCCTGGTCGATCATCCGCTGGTCGTCGGCGTCGTAGCCGAGCAGTTCGGGCTGGATCTCGTCGATCACAGCCTGCACGGCCTTGGTGACCCCCTTGCCGCCGTACGCCTCGCCGCCGTCGCGTAGCTCAACGGCCTCGAACATGCCGGTCGAGGCGCCGCTCGGGACTGCCGCCCGGCCTAGACTGCCGTCGTCCAGCACGACCTCGACCTCGACGGTCGGGTTGCCACGGGAGTCAAGGATCTGCCTGGCGAAAATGCCTTCGATCGAGGCCACGGTAGGAACTCCTGCGCTGTGAACGTTGCTGAGCGGTCGTTTCGGAGCCTAGTAGAGGCCGTTCCCGCCGACGCGTTGGGCACGCCGTACCGGGTATTCGCCGCAAGCCCGGCATCGTCTGTAGTCGGAGTGACGGAGCCTGCTAGAGCTGCTCGTCTGCGGGCGGCTCGTCTGGCGGGCGCCAATCCTGGCTGGCAGCCCACGTGCGGACCCGGTCGGCGTAGGCCAGCGCGGCGGCCCGAAGCTCGAGTTCGGGATCGAGCCCTGCGGACCGGGCGCGGTTAACCAGGGCGAACAACTCGCGCCCGAGATCGCCGTCGTCGGCCACGCTCGCCACCTGCTCTTCGGGACCTGTGCCCGCTCCGGCTAGCTCAGCCGGGGCACCGGCGCGCTCAGCCCGGCGCAGTAGCTGCGCTGCCAGCGACAGCGCGGGCTGACTCAACGGCACGCCATCGAGCACCGACGCCGGGCCGCCGAGACCGGAGGCGGCGCGCTCCGCCGCCTTGATCGCGTCCCAGTTCAGCTTCACCTCGTCTGGTCCCGACACGCTGACGTCCCCGAACACATGCGGATGCCGCCTGGTCAGCTTGTCGATGATCGCGTCGGCGACGTCGTCGATGGTGTAACCGGTGCCGTCGGTCCGCTCCTGGGCGACCCGGGCGTGGAAGACGACCTGCAGCAGTACGTCGCCGAGTTCCTCCCGGACTGCCGCCTGGTCGCCAGCCGATAGGGCGTCGACGGCCTCGTACGTCTCTTCCAGCAGGTACGGCGTGAGGCTCTCGTGCGTCTGCCTGGCATCCCACGGGCAGTTGATCCGCAGCGTGTCCATCACGCGTACCAAGTCGATCAGCCGCGATCCCGTGACTGCGTCAGCCGCGGGCTTGCCCTCAGGTTTGGTCATGTGCGCGCTCGCCGTCATCTACCGCGCGTCAGCAGGGCGGATTGACAAGCGCCTTGCTAGTCGTCGGCGACGGTACCGGGTCGGCCGCTAGTCTTGGCGGAACCGGCACTACCGCGTAGGTGCGGTAGTCGAACTGGCCGAACTGCGGGTTCACCTGCACGCTGAGGTCTTTCGCTGCCATGCACTGCGCGTGGGCCACCTGCCCCTGCAGCTGCGGAGTTGCGGCCGTCGGCGGCTTCCCGCCATTGAGCCTGGTCTCGAACTTAGACAGGATCGCGAGATACCGCCCGAGCTGCGGCACCAGATTCGGCGGAACCGCGCCAGCTGCCGACACGTACTGGTCCAGCGTCACCTTGTTCTGGTTGGCGATCCGGCCCAGGGAATCCAGCTGCCGCCTCGACTCGGCGGGCGTGACGTAGACGTGCTGCTGCGCGGCGAGCTTGTCGTAGATGTCGAAGAGGAGCAGCCAGGTCAGCACTTGCTGCGCCTCCTGGCCCGCCGGCCGCTGCGGCTTGATCCCCTTCGCCTGGTCTGCCTTGTAGGCGGAGGCGAGGTTGGCCACCTCATTGGTCAGGGTGGCGGACGTGACCCGGTTGTCGCTCGTGATTGCCGCGGCACCTAGCTGCGTCGATCCGCACGCCGACACGGCAAGACCCGCAACGGCAAGCGCAGCCGCGGCTCGCAGCGAGACTCGGGACCGGTGCGCACGGGCTCGTGACAGGTCGCGGCGCGCGGCGCCGGGTCGCGTCCTGCGCGCCCAGGCCACACCGAGTCGTGCGCTTGCCTTCCTGGTCACGCCAGGTTCCTCCTCATGCTGGGCGTTCCGCCTCCGGTCCGGCCGGACCACGCCCGTCCGGCCCAGCGCCGCCCGCTGAAGTGCCGTCAGGCGCCAGGCCGTCGAGCACCGACCCTATAAGTTCCTCGCACCAGGCCAGCAGCTCCTGATCACGAAGCGGCGGCGCGCCGAGCGAGATGGTCGGCGCGGTACCCGCCCGGACGGTCCCGGCGCGCGCACCAGGGACTGCCTTCGGCACTGGTACGAGCATGGTACTGACGCCCTGCTTCAGCACCGTCCCCGGGTACAGGCGCTGTACGCGCACTTGTCGCGACTCGGGCAGCTCGACCGGGGAGAACTTGATCTTGGTGCCCTGCAGGGTCACATCGGTCAGGCCAGCCTGTCGCGCTACCGCGCGCAGCCTGGCCACCGCCAGCAGGTTGTCCACTTGCGGCGGCACCGCGCCAAAGCGGTCGGTCAGCTCGTCCCGCACGGCCGGTATGTCGATCGGGGTATCGATGGCGGCGATCCGGGTGTAAGCCTCGAGCCGCAACCGCTCGCCGGCGATGTAGTCATGCGGGATGTGCGCGTCGACCGGCAGCTCGATCCTGACCTCGGCCCGCTCGGCTGGGCCGTCGCCGCGCAGTTCCCTGACAGCCTCGCCGATCATCTTCACGTACAGGTCGAAGCCGACAGCGGCGACGTGTCCGGACTGCTCGCCGCCGAGCAGGTTGCCGGCCCCGCGGATCTCCAGATCCTTCAGCGCGATGTGCAGCCCGGCACCGACCCCGGTGTGCTGCTGCAAGGTGGCCAGCCGCTCGTGCGCGGTCTCGGTCAGCGGCTTCTCCGGCGGATAGAGGAAATAGGCGTAGCCACGCTCCCGGCCCCGACCCACCCGGCCCCGAAGCTGGTGCAGGTCTGGCAGCCCGTACGCATCCGCGCGGTCCACGACGAGCGTGTTCGCATTCGGGATGTCAAGGCCCGACTCGACGATCGTGGTGGAGACCAGCACGTCGAATTCCCGGTCGATGAACGCGCGCATCACCTTCTCAAGCGTGTGCTCATTCATCTGGCCGTGCCCGACCACGATCCGGGCCTCCGGCACCAGCTCGGCCAGCCTGGCCGCGACCTTGTTGATCGACGAGACCCGGTTGTGGACGAAGAAGACCTGGCCGTCACGCAGCAGCTCACGCCTGATCGCGGCGGCTATCTGCCGCTCGTCGTACGGCGCCACCGACGTAAGCACCGGGTGCCGCTCCTCGGGTGGCGTCAGGATCGTGGACATCTCCCTTATGCCGGAGATCCCCATCTCGAGCGTCCGCGGGATCGGCGTGGCCGACATCGCGAGCACGTCGACCTCGGTGCGCAGTTGCTTGAGGTACTCCTTGTGCTCAACCCCGAATCGCTGCTCCTCGTCGATGATCAGCAGACCCAGCCGGGCGAACCGCACCTCGGGCGACAGCAGCCGGTGCGTGCCGATCACGATGTCGACCTTGCCTGACGCCAGGCCGTCGAGAGTTTCGGCGACCTCGGCCGCCGACTGGAATCGTGACATTGCGCGGACGGTGACCGGGAACGACGAGTACCGCTCGCTGAAGGTCGTGAAGTGCTGCGCCGATAGCAGCGTGGTCGGCACCAGCACCGCCACCTGCATGCCATCTTGCACGGCCTTGAACGCGGCCCGGACGGCGATCTCCGTCTTGCCGTAGCCGACGTCGCCGCAGATGAGCCGGTCCATCGGCACCGCACGCTCCATGTCGGATTTGACCTCGTCCACGGCTGCGAGCTGGTCCGGCGTCTCGACGTAAAGGAACGCGTCTTCCAGCTCGCGCTGCCACGGGGTGTCCGGACCGAACTGGTGGCCGGGCGACGCCATCCGGGCCTGGTAAAGCCGGATCAGGCCGGCGGCGATGTCACGCACCGCCTTACGCGCACGGCCTTTGGCCTTGGCCCAGTCCGCGCCGCCGAGCCGGTGCAAGGCCGGCGCCTCGCCACCGGTGTACCTGGTCACCTCGTCGAGCTGATCGGTCGGCAGGTAGAGCCGGTCCGGCGGCTGCCCGCGCTTGCTCGGCGCGTACTCGATCACCAGGTAGTCCCTGGTCGCACCCTGTACCGTGCGGCTGGTCATCTCCAGGTACCGGCCGACGCCGTGCTGCTCGTGCACGATGTAATCGCCGGGTGTCAAATGGAGCGGGTCGATACCGCCGCGTCGCCGACTCGGCATTCGATGCGACTGCCGTGTGCCCGTCCTCGTACCGGCCAGGTCCTGCTCAGCGAGGACGACGAGGCGAACTGCTGGCCAGATAAAGCCAGACTCAAGCAGCCCGGTGGTCACGTGCGCTAGGCCGGTCTCCGGGGGCTCGGTCAAGTCGCCGTCCCGCGCGCCCAGGCCGTCACCGCGCAGCAGTTCGGCGAGCCGCCTCGCCGGGCCATGACCCTCGGTCACCAGAACCACGCGCCAGTCGTCGGCAAGCCAGGCACGGATGTCGGTCAGCGCCCGGCTCGTGTCACCGCGATAGCCCGGCGCAGGCTCTGCGGCTACCGGGAACGGGGTCGGCCCACCCTCCGCCTCCGTCGCAAGCAGCTCCGCCTCGGCTGCCCGCGCAAACTCGCTCGAGCTGGCCGCCGCGAAGGGCGTCACCGTCCACCAGGGCAGTTCAGCTGCCGCCGCGGCAGCCCGTGCCTCGGCGATCGGCCTGATCGCCGCCTCCCCGAGATCGATCGGGACCTGGCCGCCGGCCGCCGCGCCGACCCACGAGGCCTCGAGGAACTCCTGACTGGTCCAGACAAGATCAGCCGCCCTAGCGCGGATGCGCTCAGGATCGCAGGCGACGATCTTGCTGCCGCCTGGCAGGTAGTCGAGCAGCAGCTCCATCCTGTCGGTCAGCGCCGGGGCAAGCGCCTCCATCCCCTCGACAGTGATGCCCTCGGCCATCTTGCCGAGGATCTCCTGCAGCCCCGGCCACTCGGTAGCGAGCTGGCGGGCCCGGCCGCGAACGGCAGGCGTCAGCAGCAGCTCCCGGCACGGAGGCGCCCACAACCCGTCGTCAGCGGTCGCAAGGCTGCGCTGGTCCGCGGCCTTGAAATAACGGATCTCCTCGACGTCGTCGCCCCAGAACTCAACCCGGAGCGGATGCTCCTCCGTCGGCGGGAACACGTCGAGCAAGCCGCCACGCACCGCGATCTCGCCACGCCGCTCCACGATCTCCACGCGCGCGTATCCGATGTCGACCAGTTGCGCGATGGTGTCGTCCATGCTCGCGTTCTGGCCGGCAGCCAGCTTGACCGGTGCAAGCTCGCCGAGGCCGCCGACCATCGGCTGGAGCAAGCTTCGGATCGGCGTGGTTACGATCTGCAGCGGTCCTGATCGAATGTCGGCCGGATCGGGGTGCGCCAGTCGGCGCAAGATCGCAAGCCGCTGGCCGGAAGTGTCAGACCGCGGCGACAGGCGCTCGTGCGGCAGCGTCTCCCAGGCCGGAAAGTAGCCAACCTGATCCTCGCCGAGCAGCGACCCGAGCGCCGCCGCGAGCTCCTCGGCCTCGCGCGCGGTCGCGGTAACGGCGAGGGTGACGGCGGGGCGCGAGTCGCCGGCGCCCGCGGTGGAAGCAGAGTAGGCGCCGGCGAGCGCTGCGACGAGCAGCGGCCGGAGTGATGCGGGCGCGATCAGGTCGCCGCCGAGCGTTGGCAACTCGGCCGCCTGGTCAAGCGCCAGGCGCAGATCGGGGTCAGCAGTAACGACGGGCAAGAGACCGGAGAGGGTCACCAGAGTCCCTTCGTAGGCAGCACGAAAGGCCCGCTCCGAGCAGACACGGGCTACTGGCGGCTGCCAGCAGGCCGATGCAGCAGCACGGCGGCGGGATGCTCCTAGCTTACGGCCTCGCGCAGCGACACCGCGCCACGACCGGGCGGGCCTGGGCTGATCGGCCAGGCGGCTACCGACTGTGACCACGCCGCCGGCGAGAGGCGGAAATCAGCTACGGATGGTATTCGAACCACTACGCTATGGCTTCGTGGCACCAGTTGACGGACTGGCTGGACTCGACGCCGCGACAGGCGGCTCAGGCACGCACGGCAAGCACAGGGCGACACCATCGGGTGGTCGCCGGTTAATGCACGCGCGCCCTGACCGCCTCCCGGCGGCCGACCAGGACGTCGACGTGTTCACCAGGTTCTCCGTCGACTACGCGGCCGAGCATCACGGCCGCACCATCACGCTGCTGCAAGCCGGATGCGCCACCGTCGGCGCCGAGCTCGACGTGGCCGCGCTGCTGGAGGCGGCACCAGGTCTGGTGATCAGCCGGGTGGATGACGACAACCCGATCGTGCGTGCCGCGGCAGCTGGCCGGCCGGAGCTCAGTGCCGTTGCGTTCGCAGAGCTGAGAACCCTGACGCTTGCGCCACGCTCGGTTGACCTGATCCAGTGTTCCCTGCTCGTGCACCGGATCAAGAATGCCGAGCTGGTGCTGGACCGGCTCGTCGCTGGGCTGCGGCCAGCCGGACTGTTGTTCTTGCGCACAGTCGACCGGGACTCAGCTGCCGGCGTCCTCGACCGAAAGCTGCCGCAGTTCGCGCGCGAGGCCGCGTGGCAGACGGCACACGCGGGCGAGCCGGGCCCGTTCCCGGCCTTCTATGAGCCCATCGCCTCCGGTCGCGGCATCGAGTCGTTCGTGGTCAGGCATGGCCTGGCGATCGCGCACCGCCAGGCGTACAAGGCCGACCGCGAAGCTGGCCAACCAGAGACGCTGCTAGTGGCGCAGCGCCTCGTCCGGCGGCTTTCGCGGGCCAGCCGGGCGGCCGACTACGACGAGCTGCGGTACGTCATTCGCAAACCCGAAGACCGGTACGCCCGCGTCCTGTCCCGGTAACGGCACCAAGACCCGGCCCGAGATTGACCTGGGCTGCGCGAGATTGAGCTCGCCTGCGCGGTGCCGGGGCCGCGCCGCCGCACGCAACGGGATCATTACGCGCGTGTAGCCTCAGGCAATGCCAGGCTCGGGCCTGGCCGGGACCAAGCTGACGAGCCCCATTGGAGGAGAACGTGTCCGCTGAGGCTGAGGCAGTGACACCGGCCGAGCTCAGCTCGCTGCCGACCTGCACGCTCAGTCCGGTCCAGCTAGGCGATCTCGAGCTGCTGCTGTCCGGCGCGTTCGCGCCGCTGACAGGTTTCATGACAGTCACGGACACTGCCTCCGTCGCTGACCGATGGCGGCTAGCCGATGCCACCCCGTTCCCGGTCCCGATAACACTGGACGTGCCGGCCAGCGTGCAGCCCGCGGACGCGCCGGCCGACCGGATCTTGCTGGCGGACCCGGAAGGCACGCCGATCGCCGTCATGACGGTCGATGAGCGCACTGACCTTGGCGACACTGGCGATCTGGTCCGGCTGGCAGGCCCTGTGGCCGCGAACCGGCCACCGGAGCACGGGCCGTTCCGGCGGCTGATGGTAAGTCCAGCGGCCGCGCAGACGGAGCTGGGCGACCGGCCGGCGCTGGCGTTCGCTACCAGAGGACCGCTGACGAGCCGGCAGATCGGCCAGGTCAGGCACCTGGCCGGCCAGCTCAAGGCGCGAGTGCTGATCTTGCCCCTCGTTAGTGGCCACGCCGCTGTCGTCGGATCGCCGCAGGCCCTGATCAGGTCGGTGCTCGCGGCGATGCCGAGCCTGCCGGCGGACTCGATGGTCGTTCCGGTGCCGCTGCCGTCTCACGCGGACGCGAGCGCAGGCGTCGCCGAGCGTGCTCGCGATGCGGCCCTGATGGCCCGGGTCGCCGCGGCCTACGGCGCCACGCACCTGATGGTCGACGGGGCAGTACCGACGACAGCGGACGTGCCGGCCGGCGCGGACCTGGCGGCAGGCGCGGTCATCCCGATGCTGCCGGGCGGGGACTGGGCTTACGACCCAGCCGCCGAGGTGTGGCGGCCGCACGCACTGATCGACGCCGGCACCGAGCGCGAAGACCTGTCCGCTGACCAACTCGGCGACCTGCTTGACGCCGGGAGCGAGATCCCGAGCTGGGTTGTCCCGGCGGCAGTGGCGCGGGAGCTGCGCCGGGTCCGCAAGCCGCGGTCCGAACGCGGCCTCGTCTTGTTCCTGACCGGCCTTTCCGGGTCGGGCAAGTCAACGATCGCCAGGGACCTCGCCGACGTGCTCGCCGAGCGCAGCGATCGGCAGGTGTCGCTGCTGGATGGGGACCTAGTGCGGCAGCTGCTGTCGGCAGGCCTGTCGTTCTCGCGGGCCGACCGAGACCTCAACATCGCCCGCATCGGCTTCGTCGCCGCCGAGATTGCCAGGCACGGCGGCATCGCCATCTGCGCGCCTATCGCGCCGTTCGCCGCTGCGCGCGGCCAGGTGCGGCAGATGGTGAGCGAAGTCGGCGACTTCTTCTTGATCTACGTGGCGACGCCGGTCGAGGTCTGCGAGGCACGCGATCGCAAGGGCCTGTACGCGAAGGCGCGCGCCGGCCTGATCAGTCAGTTCACCGGGGTGTCTGATCCGTACGAGGAGCCTGCCGACGCTGAGCTCATCATCGATACGTCGGTGCTGAGCCGGCCTGAAGCGGTGCAGGCGGTGCTGGCCATGCTGACGTCGGGCGGCTGGCTGGCCGACCAGGCCGCGATCGGCCGCTAGTCGGCGTCTTCGGCCTTGGTGCCCGCGTCGAGGCTGGCCTGGAAGCCGTCGACCTTGCCCGTGATCGAGGTGGACATCCTGTCACGGAGCTTAGACAGCAGCGGCAGGCTGATGATCGAGCTGATCACGAGCGCGACGACGAGCAAAGATATTCCGTGCACCCCGAAGAGCGCGAGCACCAGCGCGACAGCAAAGAACAGCAGCAGCCGCAGCAGCGTGTAGGCGATTGTCGCGCGCATGATGAGTCGAGATTAGTGCACATGCGGTCTGCCTGAACGCTCGGTGCCGTCGGCGCTCGCGCCGCAGCCGCGGCTCCGGGGCCAGCGGCCGATCTAGCCCGCGGTCTTGACTGCCGCCTTGACGCACCGCTTGACTGTTGCAGACAGCCGGAATTCCCGAATCAAGGGATAAAGCGCTGTTTGTGGCTAACTTGGCGAGTTTCTGCGACACTTGGGGCAGACCTTCAGGGACCATAGGAGTAAACACGATGGACGGCAACAGTGAGCGTCTGCTCACACCGGGGGAAGTAGCCGCGCTTTTCCGAGTGGACCCCAAGACTGTTACAAGGTGGGCCGCGTCGGGCCGGATTAGCAGCATTCGCACACCAGGCGGGCACCGCCGGTTCCGGGAGACCGAGGTGCGAGAGCTGCTGGACGGCCACGCGACTGCCGCGCAGCCGCACTGACGACGGCCTAGCTGCTGTTCCATCCGCCGTCCGCGCCGTGGCGCGCGAGGTAGTCGAGGAACTCGCGACGCAGTGACTCGTCGCCGTCCTGCCAGCGCTGGCGGCGCGCCTGGTCATCCTGCTCGGTGATGGCCTCGGCGGCGAGCCGCACATAGTCGGCGTGCTCAGGACCGATCTCGACGTAGGCATCGCCGATGAGCCGGCCCTCGCCGACCGCGTACTCGGGCACGAGCAGGTTGCCGCTTGCTAGCCGGATCACAAACATTGCTGACTGAACCTCATTACATGCCGTACCGCACGTTGAAGTAGAGCATTACATCGAGCGCCGTCCTGGTGTCCCCGGACAGCATCTCGACGAGCGCAGGCCGCTGGCTCGATGCGATGGCCGCGAACGCGTCCGCGAAGAACTCCCGGCGGCCTAGCGAGTCGCCAAGCCGGTGGAACTCGCTCTTGATATGCGGCAGGCACCGCGCGTAGAGGGCGCGAAAGTCCGTCGAGTCGGACTGCCACTGATCGCTTGCGCCGTCGATATCGTCGAGCGCGTGCCCCACCTCGTGGCACATCACGTCAGGGGTGGGCGACGGCCGGGAGCCCACCACGATTTTCCGGTCGCCGTAGGCGCCAGCACATGCGTCCCAGGTCGCCCGCCCGGACGGTAGCGGCACCCCGGCGAGCTCGCCCATGTGGTCGAGGTCAGGCACGCCACCGGCGCCGACGTGAATGGCGTCCAGCCCGGCAGCCAGTTTCTCCTTGATGAGCTGCGGCAGCACAGCCAGGCGGTTGACCGCCGTCACCACCTCGGCCGGCGGTTCGTCCTCGTGCGCCCACTCGCGGATCAGCACTTTCTCGAGGGCGCCGCAGTTCCGCCGGCCCGCCGACCGGCCGGGCCGCGCGGCCATGTACCAGGGCTGCGCCTGCGGGGTCTTCGCCTGCGGGGTCTTCGCCCGCGGGCGTGCCGCCTCGGCACGGCGAGAGGTCGCGGCACCGGGCGCGGTCGCTGTCGCGGCCGCAGTGGCCGCCTGGCCCGCCGGCGGCGGTGCTATCCGGATCGCCGCCCTGGCCGCACCCGGCGCTGACTCGGCTCGCGCGTTCGCCTGCGGCTGCGGCTGCGGCTGCGCCTGCGGCTGCGGCTGCGGCTGCGGCTGCGCGCGGAAACCCGCGGTCTTGCGGTGGCTGCCGCGGACCGTGCCGCGCCGGGCGGCGACCGAGCCAGGCGAGCCGGGCGCGTCGGCCGAAGGCGAGGCGACCGAGCCAGGCGAGCCGGCCGGGCCGCGCGAGGCGGGCGAGGCGGGCGAACCGGGCCGCCTCGGCTGCTGGCCTGGTGCCTGGGTCTGGGGCGCACCCCCAGGCGGCCCGGCCTGAGGACGCTTCGGCCACCAGCTGCGACCGCGAAATAACCGAAGCCGCATGGCCTCAACTCCCGATGTGCACAATCTCACGGGCGCGTGTCTCCCGCGCGGTGGCGTCAGGCTATTTCACGGCTCCGCGCTGTGTCAGCCGGTTGTAACCGAACGTCACCGGGGGTGTGCGGAATTACTTGCCTGGTATCTCGTCGCGCGCCCGCGCAGTGTCCAACTGGTACACCCGGGGCAGATGTTGCATTTTATGACCGAGCATCCGGTTCCAAACGCTAGGCTGCCATCCATGTGGCTGGCTTGTGCACTAATTATCCTGCTTACTGTCGGATTCGTGCTTCCGTGCATGCTGGATGTCACAATCACGCCCGACACGGAGTTCACGACCTTCGGCAAGGGCACGTGGCTGCTGATTGTCGGGGCCTTCTGGGTCTTCGGTGCCGTCGCGTGGCTCGTGGTGGGGCGGCCGCGGCGCCTGGGGTTCATGCGCATGTCCAGCCCGTATCCGGCCGGTGGTTACACCCCGGCCGAGTCCTTGCTGCGCCATCCGGCCGCGCAGGCGGCCAGCGGCTACGTCGATCCGGCCGGCGGTCTCTTCGTGGCCGCGCGCAGGCCGCTCGGACCAGACGACGATCCCGACTTCCTCCTCGAGCTAGACCGGCGGATCCGCGAAGCTCGCGACGGGTCGTTATTAGCCCCGGCGGCAATCCGCCAGCTGAGGGCCAGCTAAGGCACAGCGCCGCCACGTCGCGCAGCCGACCTGCCAGCCCGCTACATGCCCAGTCGGCTACATGCCCAGCCCGCTACATGCCCAGCCCGCTACATGCCGGCGTATGAGTGCAGGCCGGTAACGAACAAGTTGATGCCGATCACGTTGAACATCAGGCAGCCAAAGCCGGCTAGCTGAATCCAGCCCGCCCGCCGCCCGCGCCAGCCGGCCGTGGCCCTGGCGTGCAGGAACATCGCGTAGACGACCCACGCGATGAATGACCACGTCTCCTTGGGGTCCCAGCCCCAGTAGCGGCCCCAGGCGTGATCGGCCCAGATCGCGCCCGCCATCACGCCGAATGTCCAGACCGGGAAGCCGAACAAGATGCTCCGGTAGGACAGCCGGTCCAGCACCACGGGGCCTGGGAGACGCCGCAGGATGCCTGCCGGCCAGGACGGCTTGCCCGCCGCGATGCGCCGCTGGCTCCGGTCAGCGATCAGGTACAGCGTCGTCACCACGGCGCCGAAGATGAACAGGCCGATCGCCACGATCATCGCCGTCACGTGGATCGCGATCCAGTACGACTGAAGCGCAGGCACGAGCGAGCCGGCGGGCGTGTACAGGACGGTCAGGTCAACGCCGAGGCCGAACACGATCGGCACGAGCACGAACACGCCCATGTAGTAGGCGCGGTACCAGACAGACGCGGCGACGAGCACCAGCACGGCCATGCACGTGAACGCCGCGATGAACTCGTACATGTTGCCCCACGGCACGCGGTCCTCAGCGATGCCGCGGGTAAAGATCGCGGTCACGTGCACCGCGACGCCGACGCAGGTCAGCCAGAAGGCCAGGCGGAGCCAGAAGCCCGACGGCCAGCGGCTCGCCGGCTCACCCGGCGCAACGTCAGCAGGAGCATGGCTCCCGCCAACCATCGTGGCCGGGCCGCCGGCGCCCGCGCCGACTAGCTCCGGTACGGCTACCGCGGCCGGTTCGGTCACGCCAGCCAGAACGCGGTGCTTCGCGAAGGCCAAGTCGCACGCGTAGCACAGCATCGCGATCGCGTAGATGATCACGGTGCTGAGCAGCAGCCCGTTGCTGGTGTCAGCCGCGGCTGTGTTGATGGGCATTGCGCCTCACTCTCCGTCTGGCCCGGTCAGCGCCACGTCGTGGCGGTTAGCGTCCGGTCCTTCGGTCTCGGCCTCTGCGTCACTGTCGGGTTCCGCAGCAGGTCCTGTAATGGCGTGGAACCTGCCGTCATGTTCGGTCCGGAGCAGCTGCGTAAGCTCGGCAAATTCGGTCTCGAACCCGCCGGCGGCATCAGACCTCGCGAGGCCCCCCACCATGACCTCCGTGCTGCCGTCGGCAGCCGCGGTCGCGCGAACGAACACGCGGCGGCGGCGCACCAGGAAGGACAAGATGAGTCCGGCCAGGGCGGCAAATCCCGAGATCAGCGCGGGGAGCTGGCCGGGGTCGTACGTGATGGCCAGGCTGATCCACTGCTGATAGCCGAGGTAGGTCACGGTGCCGACGCCGTTCGGAAGCGTCATGGACTGGCCGGCCGCGAGCGGCCGGACCGCCATCCTCAGCTGGTGCAAGCCCTTGGTGTCGAGCTGGTAGACCGACTGCGCCTGGCCGGAGTTCATGCCGAGGTTGCCGCTGAAACCGACCAGGCTCAGCCGCGGGTTCAGCGCCGACGGGAACGCAGACTCCAGCGTGCCGCCCACGTTCACGGCCGACGGCAGGAAGACGCCAGCGAAGCCAAGCTGGGCCGGCTTCGCGTCCGGAACCTTGACGACGCCTTCCGAGGTCATGGTGCTCTGGTCCACAGGAATGAAGGGAACGGGGCCGTCCCAGCGCACCTTCCCGGTCCCGTCGGTCACCTTGACGACAGGGGCGTAGCCGTGGCCGATCAGGTAGACGCTGACGCCGTCAACGACGAGCGGGTGGTTCACCTGGAGCGTGTAGTGGCGCGCCAGCGCGCCTGGCTGCGCCTGGTACGTCAGGCGGGCGTCGTACGTCAGCGGCTGGTCGAGCTCGGGCCCGGACGTCACGTACTGCGCATGGAAGCTTTTGAGGTTGATCGAGAACGGCTGCAGGTTGCCGGGGCCGACGAGGCGGCCGGGGCGGAAGACGTCCAGCGCGGTCGGCGTGTTGGCGAAGCCCTGGCCGACAACGAGCAGCCGGTTGGCCTTGTAGCCGAAAGCCCCGCCGAGGCCCACTGAGAACAGCAGGGCGAGCAACGCGATATGGAAGAGCAGGTTGCCGACCTCGCGCAGGTACCCCTTCTCGGCCGAGACCCAGCCGTCCCCCGTGCGCAGCCGGAACCGGCGGCGGCCGAGCAGCGCGGCTGCGGACTCGAGCGCGCTGCCCGGCGTCCGGGCGGTCGTATAGCTGGTCGCCGCCGGTAGCCGGGCGAGATTGCTCGGCGCCCGGGGCGGCCGCTGCCGGGCCGAGCCGACGAGCCGGATCGTTCGCGGCAGTACGCAGCCGGCCAAGGACATGAACAGCAAGATGTAGATGGCCGCAAACCAGGGGGCCGCGAAAACGCTGAAGAGGGACAGCCGGTTGAGTATCGGGGCCAGCGCCGGGTGGGACTGGTAGTACTGGCTGACGGCGGCCGGGTCGATGCCTTCCTGCGGCAGCACCGAGCCAGGCACGCTTGCGAGCGCGAGCAAGAAGAGCAGGATCAGCGCGGTGCGCATCGAGGTGAGCTGCCGCCACGCCCACCGCAGCCAGCCGACAAGGCCGAACCGGAGGCCGTGGTTTCCGCCAGCGGCGGCCGCAGCGCTGGTCGCCGAGTCTTCCTCGGCTGCAGGGCCGGTCGTCGAGTCTTCCTCGGCTGCTGTCATGCGGGCTGGCCGATCACCTTGTTGATAAGAGCCTGAAGCTGGGCATAGCTCGATGCGCCGAATACCCGGGCCGCGATCCGGCCGGTCCGGTCGATGATCAGCGTGGTCGGGATGGCGGCCGGCGGCACTGTGCTGTGGAACTCCAGCGCGATCTCGTCGCCGGGATCATTCAGGCTCGGGTAGCCGACATTGAATGTTTGCATGAACGCCTGCGCGCTATCGGGCTGATCTCTGATGTCGACACCGATGAACCGCACGCCTTTCGACGCCAGGGTCCGCGCGAGCTGACCGAGCGCCGGAGCCTCGGCGCGGCAGGGCGCGCACCACGAGCCCCAGAAGTTGAGGACGATCGTGTGGCCGCGATAGCTGGCCAGGCTGAGCCTCTTACCAGCGGTCGTCGATCCAGCGACGGCGGGCGCCGCCGGCCGGTGGCCGATCTCATAGAAGGTCGATTCGTAGCTGTGACCGACGAAGCTCTGCCCGCTGCTGCCAGGCGTATTCGCCGCGATGTCGCCGCCGGCGCACCCAGCCGCTCCCGCCGCCACGAGCGCTGCCGCGGCTGCACTCAGTGCAGTCCGGACGGGGGCAGGCATGCGGGACACGCGACTTCTCCTACAGGCAGTAGTACAGGGCCCTATTGTGCCGGACTCGACGCCGTGCTGTGACGGCGGGCCGGCGGTTAGCTAAGCCCCGCCCACTCCGCGCCGACCCTCACCGGACGGCGTGGCGTAGCTCACGGTGGTCACGTGGCCGTCGACAAACGTCAGGCTCGTCACGCTGCCGAGCGCGCACTCGCGCCGCCGCGGGTCATGCCACAGGCGACGGCCCTCGACGGAACGGCGGGCTACCCAGATCGGCAGCTGGTGGCTCACGCAGACGGCCTCGTGCCCGTTCGCCGCCTGGGCCACGTCACGGACGGCCGCGAGCATGCGGTGAGCTACCTGCTCATACGGTTCGCCCCACGAGGGCCGGAACGGATTCCGTAGCTGGACCCAGTGTTTGGGCTGGCGCAGGGCGCCGTCGCCAACGGCGAATCGCATGCCCTCGAAGTGGTTCCACGGCTCGATCAGCCGGTCATCGACGTCGACCGGCAAGCTCAGCTCGGCCGCGATGGGCTCGGCCGTCTCCAGAGCCCGCTCGAGCGGTGACGACCGGAGCACAGTGATGTCCCGGCCCGCGAGGTAGTCGGCGGCCGCCTTCGCCATCAGGCGACCGGCCTCCGACAAGTGGTATCCAGGGATGCGGCCGTACAGCACACCCCGGGGATTGTC
>DATIOU010000062.1:0-60599 GCA_035472835.1 Streptosporangiaceae bacterium
GTTTTGTCAAGAGTGTGCGCGGATTCCGGAGCCTTCACCGTGAATCTGCGGTTCGATCGCCCGCGAAGCGGGTAACGGATGGGTTGTAAGCCCCCCTGGACGTACCCAGTTCACGCCCGCCCCGGTATTCCGTGTCAGCAAACCCGCGCTGGCGCGAGCGTACCCACGGACATGTCACGACTCGGCCGGGTCATTTGCGGCTGGTCACGGCAGTACTGGATGTGCGGCCACAGCCGAAGGAATGCCGTGGGTCAGCTTGGTGTTAAGCTGGTTGCTGCACCAGATGCCCCGCCAAGGGGACAGGTGCCCGTTCGTACTCCCTCCGGTCGTCTCCCTAGCGCTCGGTGGCGTGCGATCTCGACATTCATCTGCCCATCGCGGGAGTTCCCGGTCTGCCCGGCCCTAGCCAAGGACCTGGTCGACGTCGACCCATGCGGCACGCAGCCGCGACCGGGACGGTCTGCTAGCAGGCCGCGGTGGCAGATAGCAACACGACAGCGGGCCATGAGCCGCATGTGCACTAGTGACCCGCACCCTGGGAAGGACCCCTTGTGAGCGAAACTTTGGACCTGTTCTCGGCCGAGAACGGGGATTCTGCTGACCTGTCTGGACCGGCTTCGTCCGGGTCATACAGCCAGCCTCTCGGCGCGGCGGAATCCCCTGGGGCTTCCCACGACGGAGCCGGCGCGGTACGCTCCGTGCCGGATGCCGTTGACGCGGCCGCAGGCGGCGACGAGGCCGGCGCTAATTCCTCTGGCGTTACCACCCCAGCCCGGGGATTGTCGGCGATGCTGCTGCCCGAGCTTCAGCGACTCGCCCAGTCGATGGGCATCGCCGGCACCGGAAGAATGCGCAAGGGCCAGCTGATTGCGGCCATCGAGGAGAGGCGGCAGGGCGGGGCGCCGCAGGGGGCCAGCCCCAGTGGCCGTACCGACGGGGAGATCCGCGCGGTCGCAGCCCAGGACCAGGCGCTGGCGGCCCATCACATCGAGACTTCTCAAAACTCAGTCCAGCGGGAAGCGCCTGCGGGAGCCGGCACTGACCGCACCTTCGGGCAGGACGCCATGGAATCGCAGACATCGACACAGCCAGGGCTGGGCGGCAGCAACGCGATTGGCATCGGGGAAGCGGCACGCAATGCCGACGCAGGCATTGGCGGCGCGCCCGCGGGCGGCGTTAACGCCGTGGAGGGCGGCAGTTCCGTTGTGAACGGGACTCCGCGCAGCGAATCCCAGCAGGCTGGTGATGGCCAGCGCAGCGACCGTCGTCGCCGGTCGGCTCCGCGCCGCGACGACGCGGGCGAGCAGCCACGCGCAGCTAGCGACGGGGAACGGGAAGCGGGCGGCCGCGATCAGCAAGGCGGTCGTGACCAGAACGAGCGCGACCATCAGGGCGGTCGTGATCAGCAGCGCGACCAGGGCCCGCGAGAGCAGCAGAACGGCCGCGACCAGCAAGGCGGTCGTGATCAGCAGGGCGGTCGTGATCAGCAGGGCGGGCGCGACAGCGACGACCGCGATGGCGGCGGCAGCCGCCGGAGCCGGGACCGGTTCCGCAACCGCAACACTGGAAACCGGCGCCGCGAGCGCGGCGGGGGCGGCAACGAGGCCGAGCCGGTCATCACCGAAGACGATGTGCTGATCCCGATTGCCGGGATCTTGGATGTGCTGGACAACTACGGGTTCGTCCGCACCACCGGATACCTGCCGGGCGCCAATGACGTGTACGTGTCGCTGTCCCAGGTTCGCAGGTACGGCCTGCGCAAGGGCGACGTTATCGAAGGCGCCATCCGGCAGCCGCGCGAAGGCGAGCGGCGCGAGAAGTTCAACGCGCTCGTCCGCCTCGACAAGATCAACGGGCTGGACCCGGAGCAGGCCAAGAACAGGCCCGAATTCTCCAAGCTGGTGCCCCTCTACCCGCAGGACAGGCTCCGGCTCGAGTCGGACGCGACGATCATGACGACCCGGATCATCGACCTGATCTGCCCGATCGGGAAGGGCCAGCGAGGCCTGATCGTGTCGCCGCCTAAGGCCGGCAAGACGATGATCCTCCAGGCCATCGCTAACGCGATCACAAAAAACAATCCCGAGTGCCACCTCATGGTCGTGCTTGTCGACGAGCGGCCCGAGGAAGTCACCGACATGCAGCGCACGGTGAAGGGCGAGGTCATTCACTCGACCTTCGACCGCCCGGCCGAGGACCACACCACAGTCGCGGAGCTTGCCATCGAGCGCGCCAAGCGGCTGGTGGAGATGGGTCACGACGTGGTCGTGCTGCTCGACTCGATCACCCGGCTGGGCCGCGCCTACAACCTGGCCGCCCCGGCCAGCGGCCGGATCATGTCCGGTGGTGTCGACTCGACCGCGCTCTACCCGCCGAAGCGGTTCTTCGGCGCGGCGCGCAATATCGAGCACGGCGGCTCGCTGACGATCCTGGCCACAGCTCTGATCGAGACCGGGTCGCGCGCCGACGAGGTGATCTTCGAGGAGTTCAAGGGCACCGGCAACATGGAGCTGCGGCTGCGCCGCGAGCTTTCCGACAAGCGGATCTTCCCGGCGGTGGACGTCGACGCGTCCAGCACCCGGAAGGAAGAGCTGCTGATGTCGCCGGAGGAGCTCAAGATCGTCTGGCAGCTTCGCCGAGTGCTGCATGCGCTCGAGCCGCAGCAGGCGCTTGAGGTGCTGATGGACCGGATGAAGGGCACCAAGAGCAACGCCGAGTTCCTGCTGGTCGTCCAGAAGACCACGAACTCTCAGTAGCGCGCTGGACCAGCTCCGGCGGGCAGCACCGTACGCCCGAACGTCATGGATGCCGACCTACTGTCGCCAGAGCCGCAGTAGATGTCCAACGACGCTGTTCGCGGCCGATCCTGATTGCGACAAAAACGATATAACGGTCGCTAGATCGGCGGGAATGTGCGGGCGGTCCTGCACGTTGCACGGTCTGGCACACTGGTAAGCCAACAAATAGCAGTACCGGTTCACGCCCCGCAGGAACTGCGCAGGCGACCCGGCGACTGCTGGAACCAGGAGTTAGCAATGAAGTCCGGTATCCACCCGGAGTACGTCACCACCACTGTGGTGTGCAGCTGCGGCAACACGTTCGAGACGCGCAGCACCGCTAAGAACGGCGTTATCCACGCTGATGTCTGCTCCCAGTGTCATCCGTTCTACACGGGTATCAGAAGATCCTCGACACCGGCGGCCGTGTGGCCCGGTTCGAGCGCCGCTTCGGCAAGAAGGCTGGCAGCGGCAAGTAGTCAGGCGACCCCGTTCCCGTCCTGAATACCGGGACGGGAACGTTTCGCCTGTCCAGCTTCATCAGTTTCATCAAAAGGAGATAAGCGGTGTTTGAGCGGCTTGCTGATCTCGCCGCCGAGCACGCGCAGCTAGAGGTCGACCTCTCTGACCCCGCCATTCACTCCGACCAGGACCGCGCCAGGACGCTGAGCCGCCGTTACGGCGAACTGACGCCGATCGTTCAGGCTTACGTCGAGTGGCAGCAGGTAACGGCGGACGAAACCACGGCGCGCGAGCTCGCGCCGGAAGATCCCTCGTTCGCCGCCGAGGCGCGGCAGTTCGCGGCGCGCCGTGAGGAGCTCGAGCACCGGATCGCGGAGCTGCTCGTGCCGCGCGACCCCAACGACGACAAGGACATAATCCTTGAGGTGAAGGCGGGGGAGGGCGGCGAGGAGTCGGCCCTGTTCGCCGGCGATCTGCTGCGCATGTACTTGCGGTACGCCGAGCGCCACGGCTGGAAGACCGAGATTCTCGACTCCACCCAGACCGGCCTCGGTGGCTACAAAGATGTCACCGTCGCGGTCAAGGCGAAGGGCGACAAGGGCTCCTGGTCGAAGCTCAAGTACGAGGGCGGCGTGCACCGCGTCCAGCGGGTGCCGGCGACCGAGTCGCAGGGCCGGATCCACACATCAGCGGCGGGCGTGCTCGTCATGCCCGAGGCCGACCCCGTGGACGTCACGATCGACCCGGCGGATTTGAAGATCGACGTGTTCCGGTCATCGGGCCCCGGCGGGCAGAGCGTCAACACCACCGACTCGGCCGTACGGATCACGCACCTGCCGACGGGCGTCGTGGTGTCCTGCCAGAACGAGAAGAGCCAGCTGCAGAACAAGGAGCAGGCCATGCGCGTGCTGCGGTCCCGCCTGCTGGCCGTGGCTCAGGAGGAGGCCGACGCGGCCGCGTCGGCGGAGCGCAAGAGCCAGGTGGCGACCGTGGACAGGTCGCAGCGGGTGCGAACCTACAACTTCCCGGAGAACCGCATCTCCGATCACCGGGTCGGCTTCAAGGCCTACAACCTGGATCAGGTGATCGACGGCGATCTGGACGCTGTGATCACGGCGCTTGTCGACGCCGACCGGGCAGAGAAGATCGCCGGCGTCGAGTCGGAGTAATTGGTGATTCTGGGACCGGCCGTGAATCTCTCCGATCGGGCCGCGACCCCGAGTCCGGCCGCGGCGGGCGTCGGGTTTACGGGTCGGCTGCGAGGCAAGCCATGAGCCTGTTGCTCGATGAGATCGCCCTCGCCACCGCCAGGCTCGCCGAAGCCGGCGTCGAGTCGCCGCGGACCGACGCCGAGCTGATCGCGGCGCGCCTGCACGGTGTCTCGCGCTCGGAGCTGCATCTGGTCCCGGATACGGGCTTCGACCCGCGGTTCTGGGATGACATCGCTCGCCGCGAGGCCCGCGAGCCGTTGCAGCACATCACGGGCGTCGCGTATTTCCGGTATCTGGAGCTCGCGGTCGGGCCCGGCGTGTTCGTCCCTCGGCAGGAGACCGAGGTGATGACCGGCTGGGCCATCGACCGGCTCGCCGAGATGGATGTCGCCGAGCCGCTAGTGGCCGACCTCGGCACCGGCTCCGGGGCGATCGCGCTGTCGATCGCGCAGGAGGTGCCGCGCGCCCAGGTGCACGCCGTAGAGGCGGATCCGCTGGCGCGCGGATGGGCCGCGAGCAATATCGCCAGCGTCGCCGAGGCGTCGCCGCACACGGCGGGCCGCGTGCGGCTGCATTCCGGCGACTTCGCGTTCGCGCTGCCGGAGCTTGACGGCCAGGTCGACCTGATCGTGAGCAACCCGCCGTATATCCCGGTCGGGGCCTGGGTGCCGCCAGAGGTAGGGGAGTATGACCCGGCCACCGCGTTGTGGGGCGGTGCGGACGGGATGGACGCGGTCCGCGTGGTCGAGGCGACCGCGCGCCGGCTCCTGCGGCCCGGGGGGCTCGTCGCCGTTGAGCACGGCGCACAGCAGGGCCCGGCGGTGTACTGGGTGTTCTCCGAGGAGAGCGGCTGGCGCGACACGCGCAATCACGTGGACTTGGCGGGACGCGACCGGTTTGTCACCGCGACGCGGCCGTAAGGCCGGCGGCGACGTGGCAGGATGATCAGCTATGAGCGCCTGGTTTGACTGCGCCGATGAATCCCAGCGAGTCGACGGGCTCGCGGCTGCCGTCACCGCCGTTCTCAACGGAGAACTCGTCGTCCTCCCGACCGACACCGTGTACGGCCTTGGCGCTGATGCCTTCAGTCCGCCAGCCGTGACAAGACTCCTCAACGCCAAGGGCCGGGGCCGGGACATGCCTCCGCCGGTCCTGGTCGGCACGGTCCGCGCCGCGACGGCGCTGGTCGAGGACATGGGCCCGGACGGCCAGCGGCTGATCGACGAATTCTGGCCCGGTGGGCTCACGCTTGTATGCCGGGCCGCCAGGACGCTGAACTGGGATCTCGGCGATACCCGAGGCACCGTGGCCATCCGGATGCCGGAAGACTCTGTCGCCCTTGACCTGTTGCGAGAGACCGGGCCGATGGCCGTGAGCAGTGCCAACCTGACGGGCCAGCCGGCCGCCACCACGGCCGAGGTGGCCAGGGAGCAGCTCGGCGAGTCTGTCTCGGTCTATCTCAATAACGGGACTGTCTCCGGCGGCGTGGCCTCGACCATCGTCGACCTGACCGGACCGCAGCCGCGGCTGCTGCGACGGGGCGCGATCTCGGTCGGCAGGCTGCGCGAGATCGCGGCCGTAATGGCCGGGGCCGAGGCGGGCTCGCCGTGAGCCGCCGGAGCCCGCACTGTACGCCTCCCGGCCCGCGAGCCGGGGTGCCGGCATCAGCCGTGGCAGCGTGCCCGGTGCTCTACAGTGGCCGTGATGTTCAGTAAACCTGGTTCCTCCACCACGGGTCGGGTGACCCGGTGAGGGACTATGTCCTGACACTCCTGGTAACGGCGGCTGTTACCTACATCCTGACGCCACTGGTCCGGCGCATGGCGAGCCGGATCGGCGCCATCAAGGAGCCGAGGGACCGGGACGTTCACACTGCTCCCGTTCCGACCATCGGCGGCCTGGCGATGTACGGCGGCCTCGCCGCCGGTCTCCTCGTCGCGGACCAGATCAAGCCGTTGCGCGACGGCTTCGCCAACACCGGGATGGTCAGCGGACTGCTGCTGGCAGGTGGCCTGCTGGTCGTTGTCGGGATCCTTGATGACCGCTGGGGCCTGAGCCCGCTGACGAAGGCGGCTGGTCAGGTCGCCGCCGGCGGCATCCTGGTGGCCACCGGCACGCAGCTCAACTGGCTGCCGCTGCCCGGCGGGCAGACGTTCTTGCCGACCTCGGACCAGTCCACGGTCCTCACGATCCTGATCGTCGTCGCGACTATCAACGCGGTGAACTTCATCGACGGCCTGGACGGCCTGGCCGCCGGGATCGTCGCGATCGCCGCGGTGTCGTTCTTCCTGTACTACTACTCGATGACAAAGATCATCGACATCTCGAGGCTCGCCGCACCCGCGCTGGCCTCGGCCGTCCTGATCGGCATGTGCATCGGCTTCTTGCCGCACAACTTCTCGCCCGCCAAGATCTTTATGGGCGATACCGGGTCGATGCTGCTCGGGCTGCTGCTTGCCTACGCCCCGATCTCGAGCATCCCGTCGCTTGACCCGGCGGTGCTAGCCAGCCACATCAACCGCTATCCGGTGATCTTGCCCTTGCTGCTGCCCGCGGCGCTGCTCGTCATCCCGTACGGGGACCTGCTGCTGGCGGTTGTCCGGCGAACCCGGGCAGGTCAGTCGCCGTTCTCGCCTGACCGTAAGCACCTGCATCATCGGCTGCTCGATATCGGCCACTCGCAGCGGTCCAGCGTACTGATCATGTACCTGTGGGCCGCGGTCTTCTCCGGCAGCGTCGTCTGGCTGTCGCTCCAGCGAACCCAGCAGCCTGGCGGCGGCAACACCGGCAACCATCACGGTCATCCGGTGTTCGTTTTTATCGCCATTACCGCGGCCGCCGTCGTCGTCCTCCTGCTGATGTCGATGCCCAAGCTGCGTCAGTGGGGTAAGGGAACGGGGCTCGACGAGGCGCGAGCCGGAGTAAACGGCGCTGGGTCGGGGCCGGCCGGCGTGCCCGCCCCGGCGCATGCGCGTGCCTCGGCCGGTGTGCCGGCGGGTACGGCTGAACTGCAGCCGCCCGACGCAGCTCCGCTGGCCGCGATCGGCGCGGTGGAGCCCCAACTCGTCGCCGCTGCGGCCGTGTCGCGGATGGCGCCACTGAGCGCCCCGACGACCCAGAATGGCGGGTTGCCCGAGCGTCTGCGGCCAGCGCCTGACCGGACGGGCCGGGACTGGACCGACCCGGATTGGAGGAACCCGGACGGGGGGTCCCGAGGCGAAGCCGCCAACGGCTGGACTACACATTCTGGCCATGTCGGGTCCCACGCGGCAGGACCCGAAGGGTCGCGACGTGACCACTGGGCACCGGATCACGCCGCGCCGCCGACGAGGCCGTCGGCGACCAGCCCTGAGGGCGACGGCCCGTCTTCGGCAACGTGGCGATTCGGCGACGGGTGGCATTCGGATCGCCCGCCTTCAGGCAGCGCGCCCGCCGGCAACGCTGGCGCAGGCAACCTGAGCGCGCGTGACGGCGGCTCGGGCGTCCGACCCGGCAACGGTCATCATGGCCGGTCGATCATCGGAACGCCGCCACCCGCGATAACGAGCCTCGGAGCGCAGGCCGGGCCAGTGGCTGACAGCGAGGACCTCGAACGGCGCGAACGCCGCGACACTGACCCCGAAGAGTTGTGACGGGCCGGCCGATGGCCGCCTTTTGGACGCCAGCCTGACGCCGTCGCAGCGATCCGTTGACTTGGCGCTGTGCGGCGGCGAACCCACCCTGACCAGCGCGGACGTGCGCCCGTGTCGTGCCTTTCGTCACGGTAGGTGACCTGCTGAGCTACTAAGGGAGAGAGCTTGTGATATCTTTCACGAGCACCCACTCGTGGCCTGCTTCGGGGCCCGTGATACGTTGCGGTCACCTGGCTACAACGGTCAGATGGCCAAGTGCCAGCGGGCACTGGCCCCGACGTAGCGCTTCGCGTTGATGCAGCCAAGCTGCACTCAAAGATCACCCGGAGTCTTCCAGAAGATGCTGGCGAACATCGCCCCGATGGCGCGGCGATCAGCCGCCGTGACGGCAATCGCAGCCACCGTCATGGTGGTGCTGAGCGCTGCCATCGGCGGTCACAAGGCCGTCATCGGCGCCGCGATCGCGGTCGGAATCGTAGCGGCGTTCTTCGGCTTGAGCGTGCTCGCGCTCAGTCGGGCCGCCAGGGTCAGCGCTCAGGCGATGATGCTCGCCGGGATGGGAACCTACCTCTTCAAGATTCTGGTCCTGCTCTTCCTAGTCGGTCGTTTCCAGAACAGCACCGCGTTCAGCCCGTGGTACTTCGGCCTGACAGCCATCGTTCTCGTCCTGGTCTACGACGTCGCTCTGGCGATCACCTTCAGCCGGACGAAGATGCTCTATGTCGAGCCGGAAAGAGAACGATGACCCGTGGCTCGCATACGTCTCCCGGACGGCAGATTGCGGCCCGCGACTGGTGCTGCCCTCTGTCAGAGCCTCAGCCAGCACAGTCGCTGGCATGAGGGCCGGGCCAGTGCCGGATGGAGATCGAATGCAGGGTCAGCAGCCTCCGATCGATCGGCCGGATCTGCTCAAACAGTCCGAGCCTGGTGGTCAAGAGCAGCCGGAGCAGGCCGAGCCGCCGCGTCCGGCCCGAGAGAGCGACGGATGGCGAATCCTGAGCTACATGCTCGGCGGCATGATTCTCTACGGCGGGATCGGCTGGCTGGTCAGCCACTGGACCGGGATCGCGCTCCTCTTCCCGCTCGGCATGATTCTGGGCGTCGGACTGTCTGTCGCCATGATCATCTTCCGGTTCACGAGGACCTGACCGGCGCCGCGACACGGATCGGGACGCTTGCGGCACACCCGCCTGCGAGCGCGTCAGCGACTTGCGCCATGATGACCTACCTTGACCCGCAGCGGCCTGCCACGGCACCAGTCTGCACGCGACAGCCCGAAGGGGTAGCCCGGTGAGTTACGTACTTGCGACATCGGCCGCTGGCGGCTGCCATCTCTTCTCGGGCTGCGGATTCCCGTCTCCGTCGATCAACGACTTCTACTTCACGCCGTTCTTCAAGGTCGGCAGCGTTGGCTTCGGGAAGCCGGGTCTGCTGATGCTGCTGAGCACGGCGCTTGTCCTGCTGTTCTTCTGGTTCGCGTTCCGCAGCCCCAAACTGGTTCCGCGCGGCATTCAGAACGTCGGCGAGATGGGCATTCTGTTCGTCCGCGACCAGATCCTGCGCCCGCAGCTCGGCAAGCGCGGCGAGAAGTGGCTGCCGTTCCTTGTCTCGCTGTTCTTCTTCATCTGGATCAACAACATCATGGGGATCATCCCGATCCTGTACTTCCCCGCGATGTCGAAGTACGGCTACCCGGTCGCGCTCGCCGGGATGGTCTGGTTCATCTACATCGGGCTCGGCATCAAGCACCAGGGCCTGGTGGGCTACTTCAAGTCGCTGACGATCCCGTCGGGCTCGCCAACATGGATCCTGCCGCTGCTGATTCCGATTGAGTTCTTCTCCAACGTGCTCGTCCGGCCGTTCACGCTCTCGGTCCGGTTGTTCGCGAACATGCTGGCCGGACACGTGCTGCTGCTCGTGTTCACGCTGGCGACGTGGTACCTGCTGACCGTGTCAGCGGGCGCGCTGCACTCGGCTGTTGGCGTGGCATCCGCGGCCGTCTCGTTTATTGTCACGATCCTGGTGACCGCGCTTGAAGTACTGGTGCAGGCCCTGCAGGCCTTCATCTTCACAATCCTGACCGCTACTTACATCTCGGGCGCGTACGAAGCGCACTGAGCCGACCCCACAAAGAAAGATCCGGCGGACCGCCGCCGGCCCTACGAGAAGGAACACACCATGCAGCACCTGGTGCATCTGCATCACCTGCTCTACGTTGCCGCTGGATCGTCGCCGGTCACGACCATCCACGTCCAGTGGATCGGTGCGTTGACGTACGGTCTCGCCGCGATCGGCCCGGGCATTGGCATCGGCCTCATTTTCGGTAGCACGATCCAGTCGATCGCCCGCCAGCCGGAAGCCGCTGGCCGGGTCACGGGCCTGATGTGGATCGGCTTCGCGCTGACCGAGTCGCTGGCCCTCATCGGCATCGCGGTGCCGTTCTTCATCAAGTAGAAGTACCGGCTGGAAGGTAGCCGCACATGTCTCATCTCCTAGCGGCCTCGTCGTCACCCAACCCCCTCGTCCCGAACTGGACCGAGGTCATCGTCGGCGCGATTGCGTTCTTCATCGTCTTCGGCGCGCTCTGGAAGGTGCTGCTACCGAGGATCATGACGACCCTGAACGACCGCACCGACGCGATCGAAGGCGGCCTCGAGCGGGCGGCCAGCGCCGAGGCCGAGGCGCACCGCCTGCGCGAGCAGTACCAGGCGCAGCTCGCGGACGCACGGCATGAGGCGGCCCGGTACCGTGAGCAGTCCAGGGAGGAAGGCGCAGCGATCATCGCCGAGATGCGCGAGCAGGCGCAGGCGGAGGCGAGGCGGATCACCGAGGCGGCCCGAGCCCAGATTGAGGTCGACCGCCAGCAGGCGTTCTCGTCGCTGCGGGCCGAGATCGGCACCCTATCTGTGCAGCTGGCGAGCAAGATCGTCGGTGAGTCGCTGGAAGATGAGGCGAGGCAGAGCCGGGTCGTCGACAGGTTCCTGGAGGAGCTGGACGCTAGCCGCGCCGCAGCGTCGGCCGCCCGCACCTCGTCCTCGGGAGCGCAGACGTCGTCATGAGAGGCGTGAGCAGGGCATCTCTTGCCGAAGTCGAGGAGCAGCTCGAGCCGCTGACTGCCGATTCGCAGGTTGCGGCGACAGTGGCCGACGAGCTATTCGGTGTCGCGGGCCTGCTGGCGACGCAGCCAGTACTGCGCCGAGCACTCGCTGACCCGTCTCGCGTGGCCGATCAGCGCAGCGCCCTGGCGCGGTCGCTGCTGACCGGGAAGGTGAGCCAGGAAACCGCGAGTCTGGTCGCGGCTGTCGCCGCGGCGCGGTGGTCGGCGCCCGTTGACCTGAGGGACGCGGTCGAGCAGCTTGCCGTGCAGGCGCTTGTCGTCGCGGCCGAGCACGAGGGCCACCTGGACGACCTGGAGGATGAGCTGTTCCGGTTCGGCCGGATCGTCGCCAGTCAGCCCGGTCTGCGGATGGCGCTGACCAACCCGTTTGTATCTGCGGAGGCCAAGCGCCGACTGCTGGCCGACCTGCTGGCCGACAAGGTAACCCCGGAGACGCTGCGGCTGATCAGCGAGGCTGCGATCAGTCCGGTCGGGCGCAGCCTTGACCTTAGCCTGGAAGAGTACGCCCGGCTCGCAGCGCGGCGCCGCGCGCGGCTTGTCGCCGAGGTGCACGTGAAGGTCGCCCTGACCGCCGCCCAGCGCCGACGGCTCGCGTCCGCCCTCAGCGAGGCCTACGGGCACGAGGTGTACCTGAACGTGGTGCTCGACGCGCGTGTCGTCGGCGGCATGACCGTCCGGGTGGGCGATGAGCTCATCGACGCGAGCGTGGCCACCCGGCTCGCGGAGGCGCGGCGCAAGCTCGCTTCCTGAGTCGGCGAGCCCACGAATCGAAACAAAGAACGTAAGAAGACAGAGAAGGACACGAGGAACATGGCGGAGCTGACAATCCGGCCGGAAGAGATCCGGGACGCTCTCGAGCGTTTCGTCGAGTCGTACGAGCCCGGAACCGCCTCCACCGAGGAGGTCGGCGCGGTCGTCGAGGCTGGCGATGGCATCGCCAGGGTCTCCGGCCTGCCCTCGGCCATGGCCAACGAGCTGCTGGAGTTCGAGGACGGGACGCGCGGCATTGCCCTGAACCTGGACGTCCGCGAGATCGGCGTGGTGGTGCTCGGCGAGTTCAGCCAGATCAAGGAAGGCCAGCGGGTCAAGCGCACCGGCGAGGTCTTGTCGGTGCCGGTCGGCGACGGGTTCCTGGGTCGCGTGGTTGGCCCGCTGGGCCTGCCCGAGGATGGCCTCGGGCCGATCGAGGGCGTGACGGAGCAGCGCCAGCTCGAGCTGCAGGCGCCGAGCGTCATCGACCGCAAGCCAGTGAGTCAGCCGCTCCAGACTGGTATCAAGGCCATCGACGCCATGACCCCGATCGGCCGTGGCCAGCGCGAGCTGATCATCGGCCACCGGCAGACCGGCAAGACCACGATCGCGATCGACACGATCCTGAACCAGAAGCAGAACTGGGATTCCGGCGATCCGGCCCGCCAGGTGCGCTGCGTCTACGTGGCGATCGGCCAGAAGGGCTCGACTGTCTCAGCCGTGCGGGCCACTCTGGAGGAGGCCGGCGCGCTCGAGTACACCACGATCGTGATGGCCCAGGCCTCCGACCCGGCAGGCTACAAGTACATCGCCCCTTACACTGGCTCGGCCATCGGCCAGCACTGGATGTACCAGGGCAAGCACGTGCTGATCGTGTTCGACGACCTGACCAAGCAGGCCGAGGCCTACCGCGCCATCTCGCTGCTGCTGCGCCGCCCGCCCGGTCGTGAGGCGTACCCCGGCGACGTGTTCTACCTGCACTCGCGGCTACTGGAGCGCTGCGCGAAGCTGTCGGACGAGCTGGGCGGCGGCTCGCTGACTGGCCTGCCGATCGTCGAGACCAAGGCCAACGACATCTCGGCCTACATCCCGACCAACGTCATCTCGATCACCGACGGCCAGATCTTCCTGGAGACCGACCTGTTCAACTCCGGTGTTCGCCCGGCCATCAACGTCGGCCAGTCGGTGTCCCGAGTTGGCGGCAACGCGCAGATCAAGGCGATGAAGACGGTGGCCGGCGGGCTGAAGCTCGCGCTGTCCCAGTACCGCGACCTGGAAGCGTTCGCTTCATTCGCCTCGGACCTGGACCCGGCAAGCCGAGCTCAGCTTGATCGCGGCGCGCGACTGGTCGAGCTGCTGAAGCAGCCCCAGTACAGCCCGTTCCCGGTGGAGCGGCAGGTTGTCTCGGTCTGGATCGGCAACGAGGGCTACCTGGACGACGTGCCCGTCGAGGACGTCCGGCGGTTCGAGACCGAGTTTCTCGATGAGCTCGGCCGGACCAGCCAGGGCATCTACAACACCATCCGGGAGACGGGCCAGCTGAGCGAGGACACGATCGTGGCGCTGAAGGACGCGGTGGGCCGGTTCCGCTCCGGCTTCGAGAAGTCCGATGGCTCGCTGCTCATCACCGACGAGCCGGTCGAGGCGATGGACCCCGAGCACGAGGAGGCCGAGCGGATCAGGAAGTACGAACCCGCGCCGGCCCCGGCCGACGACACGGCTCATAACTAGTAGGGCGGTATAAGCCAGTATGGGAGCACAGCTTCGCGCGGTACGGCGGCGGATCAGGAGCATCCAGTCAACCGCCAAGATCACGCGCGCCCAGGAGCTGATCGCGTCCTCGCGGATCATCAAGGCGCAGCAGCGGCTGCACTCGGCCGTGCCGTACGCCAGGGAGCTCACCCGCGCCGTAGAGGCGGTGGTCGCCAGGTCAGAGCAGATCGACCACCCGCTGACGCGCCCGGCGGCTAATCCGAAAAGGGCCGCGGTTGTGGTCCTGACGAGCGACCGCGGCTTCGCGGGCGGCTTCAACGCCAACGTGTTGCGCGAGGCGCAGGCCCTGCGCGGCCTGCTCCGGGACCGGGGGATCGGCGAGGTTACCTTCGTGGCCGGCCGCAAGGGCATCAGCTGGCACCGGTTCCGCAACCGGGCCATGGCAGCGGAATGGAGCGGCTTCTCCGATACCCCGCACCAGCGGAACGCGACTGAGATCACTGCGGCGCTGCTGGAGGCATACGAGCGGCCGACCGAGGAGGGCGGCGTCGACGAGATCCACGTCGTCTACACCGAGTTCGTCTCCATGCTGACCCAGCGCCCGGTAGTCCACAGGCTGCTGCCGCTGGAAGTTGAGGAGACCGATGAGCCGCCGCCTTCCGGCCCGATGCCGATCTATGAATTCGAGCCGTCACCGGAGGATGTTCTCAACGCGCTCCTGCCGTGGTATGTGGAGAGCAGGCTCTTCCACGCGCTGCTCGATTCGGCGGCCTCCGAGATCGCCGCACGACGGCGGGCAATGAAGTCGGCAACCGACAACGCGAACGAGCTGATCGAGCAGCTCAGCCGGGAAGCGAACAAGGCCCGGCAGGCCGAGATCACCCAGGAAATCAGCGAAATCGTGGGCGGCGCCAATGCGCTCGCCGGCGCGACGAGGGAGTAAGTGAGCAGCAAGATGACCGCTACTGCAGAGACCACTGCCGCAGGCGCCTCAGGCCCGGCAGCCACCGGCCGCGTAGCCAGGGTGATCGGCCCCGTCGTGGACGTCGAGTTCGCGTCGGAGGAGATGCCCCAGATCTACAACGCGCTGCACGTGGAGGTGACGCTCGGCGATACGCCCAAGACGCTGACGCTAGAGGTCGCGCAGCACCTCGGCGACGACTCGGTCCGCGCTATCTCGATGGAGCCCACCGACGGCCTGATACGCGGCGCGGCAGTGACGGACACCGGCGGTCCCATCACTGTCCCCGTCGGCGATGTCACCAAGGGACACGTGTTCAACGTGCTCGGCGAACCGCTGGACGTGCCCGCGAGTTCGCTCAAGGTCACCGAGCGCTGGTCGATTCACCGCGACCCGCCGCCGTTCGACCAGCTAGAGGCCCGCACCGAGATCCTCGAAACCGGGATCAAGGTCCTCGACCTGCTGACCCCGTACGTCAAGGGCGGCAAGATCGGCCTGTTCGGCGGCGCGGGCGTTGGCAAGACCGTGCTGATCCAGGAGATGATCACTCGCGTTGCGAAGAACTTCGGCGGCGTGTCCTGCTTCGCGGGCGTGGGGGAGCGGACCCGTGAGGGTAACGACCTCTTCCTGGAGATGACCGAGTCCGGCGTCATCAAGGACACCGCGCTGGTGTTCGGCCAGATGGACGAACCGCCGGGCACCCGGCTCCGGGTGGCGCTATCCGCGCTGACCATGGCGGAGTACTTCCGCGACGAGCAGCAGCAGGACGTGCTGCTGTTCATCGACAACATCTTCCGGTTCACCCAGGCCGGATCCGAGGTCTCCACGCTGCTCGGCCGGATGCCGTCCGCCGTGGGTTACCAGCCGACGCTGGCGGACGAGATGGGCCAGCTCCAGGAGCGGATCACGTCGACCCGCGGCCACTCGATCACCTCGATGCAGGCGATCTACGTGCCCGCCGACGACTACACCGACCCGGCTCCGTCCGCGGTATTCGCCCACCTGGACGCCACCACGGCTCTGTCGCGTGAGATCACCCAGAAGGGCATTTTCCCGGCGGTGGACCCGCTGGCCTCGACGTCGCGGATCCTGGCCCCGCAGTACGTCGGTGAGGAGCACTACTCGGTGGCCCGGGAGACACAGCGAATCCTGCAGCGTTACACCGAGCTCCAGGACATCATCGCGATCCTCGGCATCGACGAGCTGTCCGAAGAGGACAAGGTCACCGTGCAGCGGGCCCGCCGCATCGAACGGTTCCTGTCCCACCCGATGTTCGTGGCCGAGCAGTTCACCGGCCAGCCCGGCGTCTTCGTTCCGCTCGAGGAGACCGTCGCCTCCTTCAAGGCCATCTGCGAAGGCAGGTACGACCACCTGCCTGAGCAGGCGTTCTTCATGGTCGGCGGTATCGAGGACGTCGAGAAGAAGGCCAAGGACATGGAGCGCCCATGACCATGAACGTGGAGCTCGTCGAGCCCGAGGGCGAGCTCTGGTCCGGACAGGCCGAGATGGTCATCGCCCGGACACTCGACGGCGAGATCGGCCTGCTGACGAATCACGCTCCGCTGATCGGCATCCTGTACGAAGGCAGCATGGTTCAGATCAGACCAGAGAACGGGAACGGGGCCGACATATTCGCCGCAGTGACTGGTGGCTTCTTGTCCATGGCCAATAACCGCGTCTCGATCCTCGCCCGGCAGGCCCAGCTCGGCCAGGACGTCGATCCGGCTGCCGCGCAGGCGGCGCTGGACCAGGCGATCCAGGAGGCTGGCCCGGCTGCGAACGCGCCCGAAGAGCCCGCGAACATCCGGTATTACCGGGCGCTGCTGCGAGCCGCAGCAGGCCAGGGCAGCTGACCGGATACCAGCGGGCAGGCTAGGGGGCGGGCGAGGGTGTCAGACGAGCTGGTCCTGGCCCTCGCCCAGATCACGCTCGCCCTCATCGCGGTTGCGGCCGCATGCGTTGTCCTGCGCCGTCGCGTGATCACCAGGCGCGGCGGCATTGTCGAATGCTGCCTGCGCTCGCGTGCGAGTGGCCGATGGCAGCATGGCCTCGCTGAATACCGCAGTAGCGAGTTGTACTGGCATCGGTCGCTCAGTCTTCGCCTCCGCCCGCGCGCCGCGTTCGACCGCCACGGATTGGCCGTGACCGGGAGCAGGCCTGCTGGCCCCGGGGAAGCCGGCTGGCTCGGGCCGGGCACGATGATCGTCACCTGCCAGCCGCGCGTTCCGTCGGTGCCCACAGCGCACCGAGGTCAGCGCGCCGCCGCGGAGGCGATCGAGCTGGCGATGTCGGACGGCGCACTGACCGGCTACCTGGCCTGGCTGGAAGGAGCGCCTGCCAGCTACCTGGGCTAGGCTTCCTAGCGCTCGCCTCCCGGCTTCCACAGCAAGTCGCCGGCTGGCTCGTTGACGCGCCTCGCCAGAATGAATAGCAAGTCAGACAGCCGGTTCAGGTACGTCGCCGTGAGGGGGTTCATGGTCTCGCCATGCAGCTCGAGCGCGGTCCAGGTGCTGCGTTCGGCCCGCCGGACGATCGTCCTCGCGACGTGCAGCAGCGCGGCGGCCGGGCTGCCGCCGGGCAGAACGAAGCTGCGCAAGACCGGCAGTCCTTCGTTGAACTCGTCACAGGCCTGCTCGAGCGCGTTAATGTAGCCGACGTCGATCCGCAGCGGCGGATAGGCCGGGTCCGGCGAGACCGGGTTGCACAGGTCGGCGCCGACGTCGAATAGCTCGTTCTGGATGCGGACAAGCAGCGCGCTAACGGCGTCAGGCAGATGGCCCATCGTGACGGCGACCCCGATGGCGCAGTTGGCCTCGTCAGCGTCAGCGTAGGCGGCCAGCCGGGGATCGGTCTTCGGGGCACGGCTCATGTCCCCCAGCGCGGTGGTGCCGTCATCGCCGGTGCGGGTATAGATGCTCGACAGGACGACGGGAGTATCACGGTCACGTGGCATGAACACACGGTACGGGATTCGATTTTTTACCTAACGGAGGCGGATCCGGGTGGAGTCCGAAAGGCCTTGCAGACAAGGCCTTCCGAATCAGGTCGTCGACGGGGAATAGTCCGTGCTGCCCCGTGGGGTTAGCCGTCTGACCATAGGGTATTCACAAAGCTGAACACGATGTGGCATCGTATGGATACGAAGAGTGACGATCCAGGTGACGACGCCGGACGGCTTGGGGGTAGCTGGCGGCGGGTTATAAGTCACAACGGAGCTTGGGCCTGATCTGGGCCCGAAAATGAGCCGCTTGGCGGCTCGCGGCCCGTCTTGGCAAGCCGGCGGTTCTCGGGGGCCCGCCGGAATGCGGGGGCCGCGCACAGGTGGGGGGAGCGCGCTCCCGGTCTCGATGGCCGGGAGCGCGCTGATGTCCGCGCCCGGTTCCGGTTGCCGCGATCGGGTAGAGGTGCGGATAAATTGCCCGATACCCTTGGTCAGCGCCCCCGGCGGCTTGGTCCCGGAGGCGGGACCAAGATACGCAGCTGTGGCAAACGTATCGGCTTAGCGCGGTTTCGGGCGGTCTGAGTTTGCGGCGGACCAGGCTCCCGGCGGCCTGAGGTTCCGGTTGACGTTGAGAGGACAGGCCGTGTACGACTACGTCATCGCCGGCGCTGGCAGCGCCGGCTGCGTGCTGGCCTCGCGGCTCAGCGAGAACCCTGACTCGCGAGTGCTTCTCTTGGAAGCCGGACCTCCGGACACCGCCGACGAAATACACATACCCGCCGCGATCAGCCATCTCTTCCAGAGCGCCTACGACTGGAACTACCAGACGGTCCCGCAGGACCGGGCGGGCGGCCGGGAGATTTACTGGCCGCGCGGCCGGGTGCTCGGCGGTTCGTCGTCGATCAACGCGATGATCTACATGCGCGGTAATCGGCACGATTTCGACTCGTGGCGAGACGACTACGGCTGTGCCGGCTGGGGCTTCACCGATCTGATGCCTTACTTCCTGCGCGCCGAGGCGAATTCGCGCGGGGCGTCGGCGTACCACGGCGCGGCAGGCCCGCTCAGCGTGCAGGATCTCAAGTTCAAGAGCGGGCTCACCCGCGACTTCGTCGCCGCCGCTCGCAACTACGGCCTCGCGGCCAACGACGACTTCAACGGCCCGGAACAAGACGGCGTGGGCTACTACCAGGTCACCCAGAAGGGCGGCCGCCGGTGGTCTTCGGCAGACGCCTACCTGCATCCAGCAGCAGTCCGTGCGAATCTGACCGTCCACACCGATGCGCTCGTGACCGGGATTGAGATCGAGGGCGGCAAGGCCACCGGAATCCGGTACCTGCGCCGCGGGGTCGAGGAGTTTGCCAGGGCCGAGGCCGAGATCATCCTGTCGGCCGGCGCCATTGGCAGCCCGCAGCTGCTCATGCTCTCCGGCGTCGGCCCGGCGGACCACCTGCACGAGCACAACATCGCGGTCCTGGCCGAGAACCCGGGTGTCGGCGGCAACCTCTCAGATCACCCGGTCGTCACGGCCATGTGGAGCGCGCCCAAGGTCCGCGGCCTGTGGGAGAAAGAGAGCGCGCGGAACCTGACCCGCTGGCAGCTGCTGCACTCGGGGCCGATGACGACGAACGTCGCCGAGGCGGGCGGCTTTACGCGGACCGACCCGGCGCTGACCGCGCCCGACATCCAGTGGGTCGCGCTACCGGTGCCGTTCGTCGCCGGCGGACTCGCCGACCCCGCCATCCGCGCGCTGTCCGTACTGATCACGCTCGTGTCCGTCGGCAGCCGCGGCAGAATCAGGCTGCGCAGCGCCGACCCTCGGCATAAGCCGCTGATCGACCCGTCGTATCTCTCCGACATAGACGACTTCGATCCGCTGGTGCGGGCCGTCGGCATCGCTCGCGAGATCGCCGCCACCAGACCACTCAGCAATCGGCTTCAGGCCGAGCTCGCACCCGGCCCGGACGTCCACAGCGACGCCGACGTGCGCGACTGGATCCGCGGAAACTTGACCACTTTGTACCACCCGGTCGGGACCTGCGCGATGGGCGGTGATTCGCGTGTCGCGGCCAGCAAGCTGGCCAGCGTCGTAGATACCGAGCTGCGCGTGCGCGGCGTCGAGCGCCTGCGCGTCGTGGATGCGTCAGTTATGCCGACGGTGCCGCGCGGCAATACCAACGCGCCGACGATCGCCATCGCCGAGCGTGCGGCCGACCTGATCCAGGGTCGCGCGCCGCTGGCCCCGCTAGAACCCGCCGAATCAGGACTTTCGATCCTCGGCGCCCACTAACCGCCCGCTCGCGCGGGCGGGGTGGCCGCCGTCGCCGTTACTTGTACCGACGGCCGTGCAGCAGCGTGACGATCTTGAGGATCTTCCTCATGTCGTCGTCGGTGCGGCTGAACGACGTGAGATTCACCAGCGGCTTCATCCATTGCCTGGCGATCGCCTTGGGCCGGGCGAACTCGCGTAGCCCATCTGCGCCGTGAATACGGCCAAACCCGGAGTCACCGGAGCCGCCGAACGGCAGCGACGGCACCGCAGCGAACGAGATGACCGAGTTGATCGCCGTCATGCCGCTCTTGAGCTCGCGGGCCGCCGCCATCGCAGCTCGCCTGCTCCCGGCAAACACGGTGCCGCCGAGGCCGTACTTGCTCGCGTTGGCGCGCTCGACACCCTCGGCCAGGCTGGCGACCTTGTTGACGGTGATCGTCGGGCCGAACGTCTCGTCCGTGACCGCCTTGCTCTCTTCCGGCACGTCGGCCAGGATCACGGGGCCGACGAACGGGCGCCGGATGCTGCCGATGCCGCCGATGATGGGATGGCCGCCCCGCGCCATGGCGTCGGAAATGTGCCGCTCGATGACTTCGGCCTGGCTCGGCAGCGTCATCGGCCCGTAGTCGGCCTCGCGGTCGTCGCCCGGCCGCACTCTCGCCACGCGGTCGGTCAGCTTCTCCAGGAACGTGTGATACACGTCCTGGACGACGTACACGCGCTCGACGCCGACACACGTCTGGCCAGCGTTGGACAGTGCGCCCCAGGCACAGGCGTCGGCAGCCGCGTCCAGGTCGGCGTCGGCGCTGACGATGAAGGCGTCCTTGCCGCCGCACTCGGCGACCATCGGAGTGAGGTTCTCGGCGCACGCCGCCATCACCTTCTTCGCGGTCGCGGCGGACCCAGTGAACGCGATCTTGTTAACCTCGCTGCCGGCCAGGTAGCTGCCGGTCTGGCCCATACCGGTCACCAGCTGGAGTACTGGCTGCTCGGGCACGACCTCGGCGAAGGAGCTGACCAGCCACGCGCCCACCGCGGGGGTCAGCTCACTGGGCTTGAAGACCACGGCGTTCCCGGCCGCAAGCGCGTAGGCAATCGAGCCCATGGGCGTGAAGACCGGGTAGTTCCATGGCCCGATCACGCCGACGACCCCGAGCGGCTGGTACTCCAGCGTCGCCGCCTGGTTGATCGCGACCAGGCCGCTGCGCACGCGGCGCGGGCGCAGCACCCGGCGGGCATTCCTGGCGGCCCAGTCGATGTGCACGATCGCCAGCAGGATCTCGAGCTGAGCGTCGGCGATCGGCTTGCCGGTCTCGTTGTGCACGAGCTCAGCCAGTCGCCCGTTGTAGCGGGTCAGGTACGACTTCCACGCCAGCAGACGCCACTTGCGGTCGGCCCAGCCGAGGTCCGCCCACCACAACGCGGCCGCCCTGGCACGTTCGACCGTCTCGGCCACGTCCTGCTCGCCGAAGACCGGATAAGTGCCGACGACCTCGCCGGTTGCGGGATTCAGGCTGTCGAAGGTCTCGTCCGACCGAACGAACCCGTAGGTCCCGAGCGTGGCTGCCATGATGTTCCACCGCCGTTCTGCGCGATTTGCTGCGATTGTACGCGTGTGGGCCGGCGCCTGCCGGGTGGCTGAGATCAGTACATCACCGACTGGCCTATCAAGATCGCCTCGGGTAGGTTGTCCCGCGTGGCCCAGCCTGGCAGCCCCGAAGCCGACCGCCACTGGCTCAGCGCCGCCATCGAGCTGTCTAGGCGCTGCGAGCCGTCGGCCACCGCGTTCTCGGTCGGCGCGGTGCTGGTCAGCGCCGACGGCGAGGTGCTCACGCACGGCTATTCGCGCGAGCTGGATCCCGCCGATCACGCCGAGGAAGTAGCCCTCGCCAAGATCGGCCTGCCGCGGCCGGACGGGCTGGACGGGTCACGGTCGGCGACCGGGCTAGCGGGCGCAACGCTGTACAGCTCCCTGGAGCCGTGTGCCGCGCGGACGTCCAGGCCGGTGCCGTGCGCCGACCTCATCATCGCCAGCGGAGTCGGCCGGGTCGTCATCGCCTGGCGCGAGCCGCCGATCTTCGTGCGCGGCGGGGGGGCCGTAAGGCTGCGCACGGCCGGGATCGCCATAGTGGCGCTGCCCGAGCTCGCGCCCGCCGCCAGGGCGGTCAACGCCCACCTGCTTGATAGCTGAGGACGCAGCGAACTCGGCACCGCAGCCCGGTAGCGATGGCAAGTGTCAGGACTCGGCGGGCCTGGCCAGGTGGAAGACCACGTGCGGCCGCAGCTCGCTGCCTTCGGGTACCCGTGGATGGTCGAACCTGGCCGCCTCCGCCATGCCGATCCGACGCATGACGGCCTGCGATGGCTCGTTGAGCACGGCCGTCATCGACCACAACTCCGCCAGCCTGACGCCGTCGAAGGCCACGGCGACAGCGGCCCGGGCGGCTTCCGTCGCGTAGCCGTGGTGCCAGGCGTGGCGGGCCAGCCGCCAGCCGACCTCCATGCCGCCCGCACCTGGGACCCCGTCGGGCATCGGATTGAGGCCGGTGTAGCCGACAAATTCTCCGGAAGCCGTCAGCTCCAGTGCCCACAGGCCATAGCCCTGCTGCTGGAAGCGCGCCTCGATGCGCTCGACGAACGCGTCGCTGGCGGCCCTGTCGAGTGTTTCGGTGAAGTGCCCCATCGTCTCGGGATCGCCGTTGAGCGCTGCGAATGGTGCTAGGTCGGAGTCCTGCCAGCGGCGCATCAGCAGCCGACTGGTGCGCATCTCATCGAAGCGCGACGTCATCGTCGTGTCAGCCCTCGCCGAGCTGCCCGCCCGGTCAGCTCGCGACGACGCTGACCGCGCCGATCCCGAGCGCTTCGACGGGTTCCCTGATAGCCGCCGCGTCGCCGACCAGCACCGTCACGAGGCGGTCAGCCGGGAAGGCTCCGACAACCGCTGTCGCCGCGGCGTCAGTGCTTGTCCCGGCTAGCCGCTTGTACAACTGCGCCTGATAGTCGTCGGGCAGGTGCTGCTCGACCTGATCGGCTAGCGTCCCGGCGACGGCCGCGGCCGTCTCGTATCGCAGCGGGGCGACGAGGACCAGGTTCTGGACCGCCAGGTCGCGCTCGGCGTCCGTCAGTCCCTCGGCGGCCAGCGCACGAAGTACGTTCTGCAAGTCGGCGAGCGCCGGGGCCGTCGACGCAGTGTCGACAGCACCGCTGATGGCAATGAGCGAGCTGCCCGCGGCTCCGCCCGCGGCGCCCGGCTCCGGTGACCGCAGCACCTGCGCGAACGCCCGGACCCCGTAGGTGTAGCCCTTCTCCTCACGCAGGACTCGGTCAAGCCGCGAGGTCAGCGTGCCGCCCAGACAGTAGGTGCCGACGACGAGTGCCGGCCAGACCGGGTCACGCCGATCCGGTCCTGTCCGGCCCAGGAGCAGCTGCGTTTGCACGGCGCCGGGCCGGTCGACGATGACGACCCGGCCGGCGTCGTCGGCGGGTGCGGGCAGCAGCGGCACCGGCGGAGCGACAGCGCCCGTCCACTCGCCCAGAGTGCCGGCCAGCGTCCCGTCCAGGTCGATTCCGCCGAGGTCGCCGACGATGATCGCGGTCGCCGTCGCCGGCCGCAGGTGAGCCTCGTAGAACGCCCGTACGCCTCCGGCGTCGATTCGCGCGACCGTCTCCTCGGTGCCCTCACGCGGCCGGGACATACGAGCCGAGTCCTGGAACAGCTCGGCCGCCAACTGCTTCGCCGCGCGCCTCGGCGGGCTGGCCAGCTCGTGCGGAATCTCGTCGAGGCGGTTACGCACGAGCCGCTCGACCTCGCCCGCCGCGAAGGTCGGGGCCCGCAGCGCCTCGGCCAGCAGGCCGAGCGCCCTGGCCAACCGGGATGCCGGCACCTCCAAGGAGACCCGCGCGCCGGTGTAATCGACGTGCGATCCCATGGTCGCGCCGCAGCGCTCAAGCTCGGCGGCGAATTCTTCGGCCGAATAGGGGCCGCAACCTTCCTGGAGCGCATGCGTCATGATGGTGGCGATCCCGTCGAGCCCATCGGGTTCGGCGTCGAGCGGCGCGTCAAGGCAGATCTCGACGGCAATAACCTGCTGGCCTGGTCGGTGACACCGCTGCACGCTGAGTCCGCTGGCGAGAGTGCTGTGCTCGGGTACCGGGAACTCCCACGGCTTCGCCTCGCCGGCGCCCGGCATCGGGTGCAGGTCCATCGTCACAAGCGGGTCGGTCACTGGCCAGCCTCTTCCTGTTGAGCCTGCGTTGCCTGGTCTGCATGCGTCGCCACGGGCTCGTACTCCAACACCGCGCGATTGTCCGGGCGCAGCCTGGCCGCGGCTACGGCCCGGACCTCCGCGCCAGTCACGTCGAGGATCCGGCCGATCGCGGTGAAGGCGAGCTGCGGGTCACCGAACAAGACGGCGTACCGGCACAGCTCGTCCGCCCGGCCGGCGACCGAGCCGAGCCGGTCGAGCCACTCGCGTTCCAGTCTGGCCTGGGCACGCTCCATCTCCTCGGCGGACGGTCCGTCAGCGCCGAGCCTGGCTAGCTCCTCGTCGACTGCGCGGTCGATCTGCGCAAACTCAGCGCCGCTGGCCGCCTTCACGTCCAGCCAGCCAAGGGATGGAGCGCCGACGAGCCGCAGGATCCCGAAGTCCGCCGAAATCGCCGTCAGATCGCGCCGCACCAGCCGGTTGTAGAGCCGGGAGGACATGCCGGAGCCAAGCACGGTGACGGCCATATCGGCGGCATCGCACTCGCGAGTGCCATCGGGCGGCAGACGGTAGGCCGCCATCAGGGCGCGCGCCGGGACCTCCTCGCGAACCGTCTCGCGCAGCTCAGCGCCGATGACGTCGGGCAGCGTCCCGTCCCGCGGCGCTATCTTGCCCGGGTCGGCCGGGATCGAGCCGAAGTACCTGTCCACCCATACGAGCGTCTGCTCCGGGTCAATGTCACCGACGATGGCAAGGACGGCGTTGTTGGGCGCATAGTTCGCGCGGAAGAACGCGCGAGCGTCGTCCAGCGTCGCCGCGTCCAGGTCAGCCATGGAGCCGATCGGCGTGTGGTGGTAGGGGTGGCCGGACGGGTACGCAAGCGCCATCAGGCGCTCGAACGCCGTGCCGTACGGCACGTTGTCGTAGCGCTGGCGGCGCTCGTTCTTGACGACGTCGCGCTGGTTCTGGAGCGCCTCCTCGTCGAGCGCGACGAGGAGGGAGCCCATCCGGTCGGCTTCCAGCCACAGCGCCAGCTCAAGCTGGTGCGCGGGCATCGTCTCGAAGTAGTTGGTCCGCTCGAAGCTCGTCGTGCCGTTGAGCGAGCCGCCTGCGCCCTGCACGAGCTCGAAGTGGCCGTTGCCATGGACTTGCGCCGAGCCCTGGAACATGAGGTGCTCGAAGAGGTGCGCCAGCCCGGTCCGCCCCGCGGCCTCGTTGCGCGAGCCGACGTCATACCAGAGGCAGACCGCCGCGACCGGAGTGAGGTGATCCTCCGAGAGCACTACGCGCAGGCCGTTGGCCAGCCGGTGCTCGGTCGCCGTCAGGCCGCCGGCCCGCAGGTCGTCTGAAGCTGTCTGGCCCATGAGCTAGTCATGTCCCTTCACTTGCGTGCCTGGCGAGCCAGGCGGCTGGTTAGCAACTGCCAATTCAGAACAATCGCAGCACGCCGTCGTCGATGCCGCGCATCGTGTCATAGTCCAGGGTGACGCATCGGATGCCGCGGTCTTCAGCCAGCGCCCGCGCTTGCGGCTTGATCTCCTGAGCTGCGAACACGCCACGCACCGGTGCGAGCAGGGGATCCCGGTTCAGCATCTCGAGGTAGCGCGTGAGCTGCTCGACGCCGTCGATTTCGCCGCGGCGCTTGACCTCGACAGCCACGCTGACCCCGCCTGCGTCCCGGCACATGATGTCGACGGGGCCTATGGCCGTGGGGAATTCGCGCCGCACTAGCCGCCAGCCCTCGCCGAGCACGTCAAGGCGGGCGGCCAGCAGCTCTTGCAGGTGCGCCTCCACACCATCCTTGACCAAGCCGGGGTCGACGCCGAGATCATAGGCATAGTCGCTGATGATCTCGGCGAACTCGATGGTTAGCGTCTCGCCGGACTTGCCGGTGACGACCCAGCGGTCTGCCTCTTCGGTGAGCCGGCACGGCGGCGACATCCAGTTCAGCGGCTTGTAGGAGCCGCCGTCACTATGCACCAGCACCGAGCCGTCGGCCTTGACGATGAGCAGGCGGGTTGCGACCGGCAGGTGAGCCGACAGCCGACCTGTGTAGTCCACGCTGCACCTGGCGATGACGAGCCGCACGGCGCAACTTTACAGACGCTCCTGGCAACGTGGGCCGACGGGACATGCATGATGTGCGTGCCTTTGTACTCGGACCCGAGATCTGCACGACCGGTTATGTAGAATCGATGCGGGACTCAGGTGAGGCCGTCCCATAGGCCAAGACGGGTGAAGAACTGCTCGACCTCGCCAAGATCGACGTCAGCGTCCTCTGCACGATCGACGGCGGGGCCAGCCACCCACCAATGCGCACCTGGCAGCCCGGCAGAGAGGTAGGCCCGGCTACCGGGTCGGTAGACGCGCTGCGGGTTTCGGGGTTCAGCGAGTACGGACCCGTGAGGTGGCTCCCAGAGGCTGACGGTCGTGCCGCCTCCGTCCAGAACGACTGCGTCGAACCAACGCCAGATGACGACCTCGGAGCCATCGGGCGCCGTGGTTGTGGCCACCAGATGACCTGGGGCTACTCGCTCAGCGCGAGGCGTTGGAAAGGGCCGTGCGTAAGGCACTACGACCCGCTGGCCCTTGGCGAATACGGTGCAAGCTTCCTCAGTGGTGCCGAGTACGATGGCTTGGCGCAGTGGTCTGGTGGTTTGCAGCGGCCCGACGGTCATACTTCTATCGTGCCGAAGATCGCCGCACTGCGCGAGTCGCGTTGCCAGCGCCGGGCAGGCATAGGCGCTGCGGCGGCCGTGCTCGCCGGCCGGGGAGCCATGGGACTGAAAGGGCACCCGCTGGACGCGTGAGGAGGCCACTACGGACATCCTCACATTCCGCAGGGCGAGGTCAGTGCTGTCGTGGACGGTAAGCGTCGGAGCGGTGCTCGATGGCCATAACTGTTACGGTGCGGACATCATCGTCGATGCGGTAGATCACCCGGTAGTCGCCGCGCGGCGCGCTGCCTTGGCCTTCCATGCCGAGCTTGAGCGGCTTGCCTACCCGATGCGGGGTTTCTCGCCAGGGAGCCGGAGATGAACTCGACGGCTGCAATCGCGGCCTTCTCCGGCAGCCTGGTGAGCGCTCGGCGTGATGTGGCACTCCAGGCAACAGCGAATCCGGTGTCGGTCACTGGCCGGGAATCAGCCTCAGTGCCACCGGCAGGTGAGCCGACACCCGACCTGTGTAGTCCACGCTGCACCTGCCGATGACGAGCCGCACGAGGCCGCACTGTACCCGGGCGTACTAGGCACCCAGGCGCGTGAATGCGTCGCCGGCCAGGTCGATGATGAGCTCGACGGCGTCGGCGCGGCTTATCGTCGCGTCCTGCGCCAGGGCCGGGCTGCTCGCGCCGCGGCGCTCAGCCAGCGCGATGCATGCATGGAGCAGCGCCCGGCCGAGGCCCTTCAGCGCGGCCTCAGGCGCCGGCACCTGAGCCGTGAACGGCGGCACTGGCCTAGGGATCACGCTGGGCCACTCGGCTGGGTCGCGCGGCGACTCCAGCGACAGAACCGGCGCCAGGTCGGCCGCGATGGCGTCTCGGGCGGTGAGCGGTGCCCCGAGTTGCCAGCGCTGGCGCAGCGTGGCGATCACCGACGTGGCGCGGTGCTGGCCGGTCACGACGGTCTGATCGGGTATCCAGGCCGAGATCGCGATCGCGGGCACGCGCAGCCCGGATCGATCGAAGCCGAAGTTCAGCTGCCCAGGGGTCGCCGTCGGGTACGGCGGTGGCGCGATCGGCGGCGGCACGTGGTCGTACGTGCCGCCGTGCTCGTCGAAGGTGATGACCAGCAGCGTGTTAAACGCGTTTGAGCCGTGCGGCGACGACGCGGCGCGGACGGCGTTGTAGATCTTCGCCAGCAGTGCCTCGCCACCGAGTAGCGACGACGGCGGGTCGATCGGCGCGCCCCGGAACAACACGTCGAATGCCGGATGCATGTCGTTGTGGCCATACAGCAGGTTCGGCTCGATGAAGGAGTACGTCGGCAGGTTGCCGTCGGCGGCGTCTTGGAGGAACTGGTCGGTTGACACGAACCTGCTGGCGAAGTACGGCCACAGGCGCGGCGCGTGGATGATGCCGGTGATCGAGACGTGGCTCGGGGGGTCGCAGTAAACGCGCCAGCTGAGGCCCTGCTGCTCAAGGCGCTCGAAGATCGTCTCGGCTGTGTTGTGCAACGGGAAGGAGTACGGCGGGGACAGGTTGACGACGTACCCCGACGAGCTCCCCGCGTGGAAGAACGAGCGGTTGGCGAAGGTTTGCGACGGAACCTCGCAGAACCAGTGGTCGAAGGTGGCGAAACCGCGCGCGAGCGCCGAGGTGACAGGCATCTGCTCGGGCGTGTAGCCAGTCATGATCTGCGCATATTCGCCGTGCCGCGGCTGCCTGGCCATCTCAGCCGTGAACGCGCTGATGTAATCCGCGACGAAGCCGTCCATGGATGGCCGCTGGCGCCCGTCGGCCGGGGCATTGAACGGCGCGGTCATCGTGTCGGCGGGCACACCGCGATTGGCCCGCGGGTCAATGATGCCGAACAGCTGGGTGTTGACGTGCTGATACTCCTCGCCAGGATCCGGACTCGGCGTGTTCATGTCCGCCGCGAGGCCGTAACGGATTCGGTCGCCGCCCGAGTGATCGGCCGCCCAGTCGGGCACCGGGTTCGACAGGTCCTTCCCGGCTACGCCCTCAAACGATGCGACCTCGCCCGGCTGGTAGAGCCGGCCCAGCAGGTTGTCGAACGAACGGTTCTCAAACATCAGGACGACGACATGATCGAGGGCAGTGCTGCGGTCGGGCGGTGGCATGCGGCTCGCTCCACAAGGCTCATATGACCGGAACCCAGTCGATTCCTAACATCATGATCGCTCACGGGTGCGCGTGCGCGCGTGACGCCGAAGGCGCCGCGCCGGCGCCTGGAGCGGGCCGGTCGCTGACAGCACGGCGTAACCCCGGCGGTAGTGTCGCCGCCATGGACATCCGCGAGGTAGCGGTCATCGGCCTCGGTACGATGGGCGCCGGTATAGCCGAGGTATTCGCGCGGGCCGGGATCGGGGTTGTCGCGATCGAGGCGGACCCGCAGGCCATGACCCATGGGCTCGGACTCCTCGACGCCAGCTTGTCGAAGGCGGTAAGCCGGGGCAAACTATCCGCGAGCGAGCAGGCGCAGACCCGCGCCCGGATCCGCCCAGCCGCCGGCTTCAGCGACGCCGCCGCCGTCGACCTGGCCATCGAGGTGGTGCCGGAGCGGACGGAGATTAAGCGGCAGATCTTCGCCGAGCTGGACCGGGTTACGAGCCCGGCGGCAATACTCGCGACGAACACGTCGTCGTTGTCGGTGACCGCGATCGCCGCTGCGACCAAGCACCCCGGTCGCGTCGTCGGCATGCACTTCTTCAACCCCGCACCCGTGATGCGGCTCGTCGAGGTCGTCTCCACCGTGATCACGGACGACGGAGTCGCCGATGCCGTGGCAGAGCTTGCGCGCCGCCTCGGTAAGACGCCCGTGCAAGTCTCCGACCGGGCCGGGTTTGTCGCGAACGCGCTGCTGCTGCCCTATCTCAACGAGTCGATCGAGCTGCTGGAGATCGGCTACGCCAGCCGTGAGGACATCGACATGGCCGCGACCGCCGGCATCGGCTTGCCGATGGGTCCGCTCGCGCTGCTCGATCTGATCGGCCTGGACACCGCCCTGTCGATCATGGAGGTGCTGCACGCCGAGTTCGGCCTCACCAGGTATGCGCCCGCGCCGCTGCTGCGGCGCCTCGTCGACGCGGGGCGGACCGGCCGGAAGGCTGGCCGTGGCATCTATGACTACGTGACGAGCGCAAGCGATTCAGCCGGGAACGGGGTCAGCTCGAGTCCTCCCGATACCGTCACGCTGATCGGATCGGGCGATGATGCCGAAACCGACCTCGCGACGGCCCTCGCCAGCGCGGGGGTAAACGTCACCAGGAACGCGGCCCATCCCACCGAACTCGTCCTGATCGCCGCGACGGCGGGGCGGCCGGTCCTGCCCGCGGCGCTCGCCGCCGGCCGCCCGGAACAGTCAGTGGGCCTGCACTTGCCCCGCGGTTTGACCCGCGGTCGGCTCGCCGAGCTGATCCACACCAGCCTTAGCTCAGACAAGGCAATTGGGGCGGCGGCTGCGCTGGCCGACAAGCTGGGGCTCCAGGTTGTTCGCGCGCCGGACCGGCCCGGATTCCTCGTCGGTGCCCTGCTCTACCCGCACCTGGCCGACGCGGTCAGGATGGTCCAGGACGGCTACGCCACCGCGGCGGACGTGGACACCGCCATGATGCTCGGCTGCGGCTACCCGCAAGGCCCGTTCGAGCTCTTGGACGCGGCTGGGCCGTCGATCGTGCTCGCCGGCCTGCGGGCCATGCAGGATGCCTACGGCTTCCCGTCGCTTGCGCCCCCGGTGCTGCTGGCCGAGCACGCGGCGGCGGGGATTCAGTGGGCCAGCAAGCGCGGCGGCCCTGAGATCCGGTCCGGCGGGGGCGGCTGAGGCTCGCTGGCAGTACAGGTGAGTCCACGGAAAGCGCGGCGGCTGCCGTCTGACGCGCCCGGCAAGCCCCGGCGAACGCGCCGGCCACGACGTGAATCTGCAGCACCGGGCGGTGTCGACGCCATCCGGCTGGGGCCGCCAGAGCTGCAAGAGTGGCCCGATGGCGACTGGATCGTGCGTCAGGTACCTGGCGCCGCCGCGACGAAGACATATCGCTGTCCGGGCTGCGACCAGGAGCTTGCGCCGGGCACCGCGCACGTGGTGGTCTGGCCGGCCGATATGCCGGGAACGGCCGATATGCCGGGAACGGCCGAGCGGCGGCACTGGCACAGCGCATGCTGGCAGCGGCGGCCACGGCGCCCCGGCCCTGGTCTGCAGACGCACCGATGAGGACCCGATGACGGAGATCACTGCGAGCACGGTGCTGCCAGCACGGCGCGAGCACATCACGCTCAGCACATCTGACGGCCTGCTGCTGGTCGGCGAGCTGGCCCGGCCCGAGAGCCGGCCGCCGGTTGCCACGCTCATCTGCCTGCACCCGCTGCCGACGCATGGCGGCATGATGGACAGCCACGTCTTTCGCAAGGCTTCCTACCGGCTGCCAGCCCTCGCCGACCTCGCCGTGCTGCGATTCAATACGCGGGGCACGTCGTCTGAGCGTGGCCGCAGCGAGGGAGAGTTTGGCGGCGGCGAGACCGAGCGCCATGACGTCGCGGCGGCCATCGGGTTCGGCGCTGACCTCGACCTCCCGCAGCTGTGGCTTGCGGGCTGGTCTTTCGGCAGCGAAATGGCGCTGCGGTGGGGCAACGATCCAGACGTCGCTGGCGCGATTCTGCTGTCGCCACCGCTGCGTCGGGCCGGGGACGCGGACCTCGATGCGTGGGCCCGGTCGGGCAAGCCATTGCTCGCGCTTGTCCCTGAGCACGATGATTACCTCCAGCCGCCGGAGGCACGCCGGCGATTTGCCCGCGTGCCGCAGGCGGAGGTGATCGGAGTGCCGGGCGCCAAGCACTTGTGGGTGGGGGAGCGCTATGTCCGGATCGTGCTCGATGAGATCGTGCGCCGGGTGAACCCGGCCGCGTGGCCGCTGCCCACCGACTGGGAGGACTGACCGTGAGCTTGTTTGACTTGACCGGCAAGACCGCATTCGTGACCGGCGCATCCCGTGGCATCGGCCGCGTCATCGCGGTGGCGCTGGCAGACGCAGGAGCCGACGTCGCCCTCGTCGCCCGCAGCGCGGACGGACTCGCCGAAACCGCCGAGGCCATCGACGCGGTCGGCCGGAAGGCGGTTGTCATCCCGACGGACGTCACCGACTACGCCGCCGTCGCGGCCGCCGCCGACGCGGCGATCGAACAGCTCGGCGCCGTCGACATCGTGGTGAACAACGCGGGCGGGTCCAACTTCATGGTCCCGTTCCGTGACCTGCGTCTATCTGGCTGGGACAAGCTGATCCAGCTCAACCTGAGCTCGGCGGTGTACGTGTGCCACGCGTTCGCCAGTCACCTGCTCGATCGCGGCAGCGGGAACGTGATCAACGTCGCGTCGGTCGCCGGCATCGCCTCCTCGCCGTTGATCACGCCTTACGGCGCGGCCAAGGCGGGCCTGGTGTCGCTGACGAAGTCGCTCGCAGTCGAGTGGGGTCAGGCTGGCATCCGGGTGAACGCGCTGTGCCCTGGCTGGACCGCTACCGAGCTGAACCGTGCGCTCTGGGATGACCCGGTCACCGGCCCGGCGACGGTGGCCGCCTCGGCGATGAAGCGGTGGGCCAGCCCGGAGGAGATGGCCGGTCCGGCCGTGTTCCTGGCCAGCGACGCGTCGTCGTTCATGACTGGGCAGACGCTGATCGTCGACGGAGGCCAGACGATCAGCGCCTGACCCGCGCGCCTGCGACGGCAGACTCGCAGAACGACTGAGGGCCGTCCCGCGTCCGCGGGAGGCCCTCAGTCCGTCCTACCAGGCTGATGCGCGCCGACTTACTCGGTCCACCACTCGTCGTCGCCCTCGCCCTGCTTGCCGTTGGCCGATGCCTTGGCCGGGGCCTCGGCGGGAGCGGCCGCGGCCGCGGGCCGAACCGGAGCCGCGGCTGCCACCTGCGCGGCCTCAGCCGCGGGCGCGGCCGTGACGGCGCGCGCCGGCGACGAAGCGACAGCTTGCTGCGGTGAGCTGGACTTGAGCGCTTCGGCGATGCCCGGCATCGTGCCGCCGAGCAGCTGGCTGATCTGCGCGAGGTGAGCGCCGACGCTCTCCTTCTGCTTGTTCAGCTCGTCGACGTGGCGCTGAGCGCTGTTGCGCACGCGCTCCGCCTCGGCCTTGGTGTCGGCCAGCAGCTGATCGGCCTGGGCCTTCGCCTGGGCGAGGATGCCGTCCGCGTTCTTCTTGGCGTTGCTGACCAGCTGCTGCGAGTGCTGATCGGCCTCCCGCCTGGTCTGCTCGGCCTGAATGCTGGCCTTGCTGGCGCGCTCTTCGGCGACGGCCGCCCGCTGCTCGGCCTCAGACACCATCTTCTGGGTGGCTGCCTGCGCCTTCGCCAGCCGCTCGGTCTCCTGACGCTCGGCTTCCTCGCGGCGCGCAGCGAGCTGCATCTCGAACTCGGCCTCGGCCTGCGCTCTGGCCGCTTCGCTGTCCTCGAACGCCCGCTGCGCCTGGCTGCGCATCTCGTCGGCCTGCCGCTTTGCCGTGGTCAGGATCTCGTCCCGGTCACGCTTGGACGACGCGCGCATCTGCGCGACCTCGCGCTCGGCGGTCGTCCGCATCTTGGCGACCTCGCGCTCGTTCCCGGCACGCTTCTCGGCCACCTCGTGGTCGGCAGTAGCCCGGAGCTTGGCGACCTCGCGCTCTGTGGTCGACTTGAGCTCGTCGACCTCGCGGCCGGCCTTCGTCCTGATGGCCTCGGCCTCGCGCTCAGCGGACGAGCGCTGGTCGTCGGTCTCGCGCTTAGCGATGGCGCGCAGCTCGGCGGCCTCGTTCTCCGCCGACGCGCGGGCCTCGGCGGCTTCGACCTTGGCGGCCGCGTTCAACTCGTTGGCGGCGGACCTGGCCTCCTGGACGATCTCAGTGGCCTGCTCTTCCGCGAGCCGCAGGAGTTGCTCGATGCGCGAGCCGAGGCCCGAGTACGTCGGGCGTTCCTGCTCCTGGATCTGCCGGTGGGCATCGGTTAGTTCGCGCTGCAGAGCCTGAGCGTTGTCCTGGTGCTTGCGTACCTCGGAGTCGAGACGCCCGAGTTCGGCCTGGACCTGGGTCGGGTCATAGCCGCGCATGACCCTCGAGAACTCGGGGATCGAGTTCTCGACAAAGAAGTTGCTGAGCTGAGCATCGATGTCGGGCTGCATGTCGCCTAATCCTGGTGTAGACGGGAGGGTCGCGCACCGAAACGATCGCCTGTCGGGTCCGATTGCCGGGGGTGATCGGCGCTGCTCACAGCGCCTTTTGCCCGGTCGGCGCGAAAGGGACTTTCTTCCGGTGCTGGCAGCGTACTCCCCCCGTGGGTCGTTGGCGGCGTGTTCGCGCCGGGTAGTCCTGGAGATGTCATTTTTTGTGATATGTGATGTACGCGACGTGACTTGGTCACGCTGAGTTCGTGACGCTCTGGACTAGCTCGGTCAGCACTCCGCCGACGTCAGACGGGTGCAGGAACGCGATAGCGGCGCCCATGGAGCCGTGCCGCGGCCGCTCGTCGATGAGCCGCATGCCCGACGCGCCGATGGCAGCGAGCGCGGCTGTGATATTCACCACTCCGTAGCCGACGTGATGCACGCCCTCGCCCCGGCGCTCCAGGAACTTGCCGACCGGCGTATCCGGGCCGAGCGGCTCGAGCAGCTGGACGTATGAGCTGCCGGCCGGACCGTCGGCGACGTGCAGCATCGCTTCCTTGACCCCCTGCGCGTCGTTCACCTCGATGCTGGCGACGGTCAGCCCGAAGACTGACTCGTAAAAGGCGATCTTGGCGGTCAGGTCTCGGCACGCGATGCCGACGTGATCGATGCGGGTTAGCACGGCTTCTGCACCTCCGGGCGCCGGGACACTGACAGGTATCGTTTCAGCTATGCGCGACGCAGTGATCGTGGGCGGGGCCCGGACCCCGATTGGCCGTCTGCTCGGCTCACTCAGCGGATTCACCGGAGCTCAGCTCGGCGGGCTCGCGATTAAGGCCGCGCTCGAGCGCGCGGGGGTGCCCGCCGACCGGGTCGAGTACGTCATCATGGGCCAGGTCCTGCAGGCCGGCGAAGGCCAGATCCCGGCGCGTCAGGCGGCGGTAGCCGCGGGCATCCCGATGACGGTACCGGCGCTGTCGATCAACAAGGTCTGCCTGTCGGGCCTTGACGCGATCGCCCTCGCGGCCCAGCTCATCAGGGCAGGCGAGTTCGACGTCGTCGTCGCCGGCGGCATGGAGTCGATGTCACAAGCACCGCACCTGCTGCCAGGATCGCGCCGCGGCTTCAAGTACGGCCCCACCGAGCTGGTGGACTCGATGGCACTCGACGGTCTCACCGATGCTTTCGACCAGGTGTCGATGGGGGAGTCGACCGAGCGGCACAACGCCCGGCTCGGCATCAGCCGGCCAGAGCAGGATGCCTTCGCGGCGCGCTCGCATCAGCTGGCGGCGCAGGCCATCAAGGACGGGCTGATGGCCCACGAGATCACCCCCGTAGCCATACCGCAGCGGCGCGGCGAGCCGGTGATCGTCGACACCGACGAAGGAGTCCGCGCGGACACGACGCCCGAGTCCCTGGCCGGGCTCAAGCCCGCGTTCGCGGCCGACGGCACGATCACCGCCGGCTCGGCGTCGCAGATCAGCGACGGCGCGGCCGCCGTGGTGGTGATGTCCGCCGACGCGGCAGCGGCCGCCGGCGCGACGGCGCTGGCGGAGATCGGCGCGCACGGCGTCGTGGCCGGCCCGGACAACTCGCTGCACTCCCAGCCATCCCGCGCGATCCTGCGCGCGCTCGACCGCGCCGGGCGGACCGTCGCTGACCTGGACCTCGTCGAGATCAACGAGGCGTTCGCCGCGGTGGCGATCCAGTCCATGCGCGACCTAGGCGTTGACCCGGACAAGGTGAACGTCGATGGCGGCGCCATCGCGATCGGACACCCGCTCGGCGCTTCGGGGGCGCGGATTGCGCTGCACCTCATCTACGCGCTACGGCAGCGCGGCGGCGGGCTCGGAGCGGCAGCGCTATGCGGCGGCGGCGGCCAGGGGGACGCGTTGCTTCTGCGGGTGCCTGCCCCCGGCGAGGGCTGAGCCGGCCGTGCCCGCGCTGACCAGGCGGGCCCGGCGTAGCGCCGACCCGGCGAACTTGATCGCGGCTGCCAGGTCAGGCGATGCCCGTTCCGTTGCTCGTCTTGTTTCTCTTGTCGAGGACGAGTCGGGCGAGCTTCGCCGCGTCATGAAGGAAATCGCGCCACTGACGGGCCACGCGCATGTCATCGGGCTGACGGGATCGCCCGGCGTGGGCAAGTCCACGCTGACCGGCGCGCTCGTGCGCGTGTACCGGGACGCGGGCCTGCGCGTCGGTGTCCTCGCGGTGGATCCGTCGTCGCCCTTCAGCGGCGGGGCACTGCTCGGGGACCGGGTGCGGATGCAAGATCACGCCACTGACGACAAGGTCTTCATTCGGTCCATGGCGACCCGCGGGCACCTGGGCGGCCTCTCCTGGGCCACGCCGCAAGCGGTGCGGATCCTCGCGGCGGCCGGCTTCGACGTCGTGCTCATCGAGACCGTCGGGGTCGGTCAGGCTGAAGTCGAGATCGCCTCGCTCGCCGACACCGCGCTGGTTGTCGTGGCGCCCGGGCTCGGCGACTCCATTCAGGCGGCGAAGGCGGGCATCCTCGAGATCGCCGACATCTTCGCGGTCAACAAGAGCGACCGGCCTGGTGCGCAAGAAGCGGTGCGGGACCTGCGCACGATGCTCGCGATGGCGAGCTACGACGCAGACGACTGGAAGCCGCCGATCGTGAGCACCACGGCGGCGACCGGAGACGGCATCGCCGACCTCGCCGCTGCCCTCGACAAGCACCGGGACTGGCTGATCGCCAGCGGACAGCGCGATCAGCGCCGCCGCGGCCGGGCGAGGGAGGAGATCTCGGCGATCGCGCTTGGTGAGTTGCGGCAGCGTATAGGCGAACTGCCCGGCGAGTCGCGACTGGACGAGCTAGCCGGCCGGGTGCTGGCTGGTGACCTCGACCCGTATTCGGCCGCCGACGAGCTCATCGCGGGCTAGCAAACTACCGGCGCCCGCGGCGCGAGACGGACTTATCCTGATATACCCGGGCGAGCCTCAGCCCCAGCTCGGAACTGTTGCGTGGAAACTCCAAGGAAGTTGGAGTTTCCACGCAAGCGATTGGCGTTAGGCTCGCGCCGGCCAATCTGGGCCGGGTCCGCGGCAGCCGTGAGGCTCGCGCCGGCCAATCTGAGGGGCGCTGGCGGCGGCGGTTGCGTTAGCACGGGCCTGTCTCGGCTGCGTCGGCGACGGGGTGCGTTAAAGCGGGCTGGTTTTCCGCTGCCCCGGCCGCGCCAGCCGGCTCGGCGGCGCTGCCGACTGGGACCACGGGCGCGGATTCAGCAGCGCTGGCTGAAACGGGCGTGCCGGTCGGTGCACTTCCGCCAGCCTGGGCGACCCGGCGGGCGGCGGCCACCTCGGCCGCCTCCAGGACCGCCTCGCTCCAGAGCCGGGCGTCGTAGGCCTTCTTGCCCCCGCGGACGCCGAAGAGCCGCTTGGTGATCACGAGGTACAGCACCAGGCCGAGGTTGATCGCGAACAGGACGGACGTCGTCGCCGTGACTCTGCGCGAGAGGTCATAGAGCTCGAGCGGCAAGCCCAGCGACGTCGCCACCATCGCGAAGTACTCGCCCCAGCGCTTGGACAGCCACAGTCCGACCGCCTCGACAAACTCGACGACCGCGTAGAAAGCGATCCCGATCGCCAGCAAGGTCAGGGTCTTCGTGCTGAGCGTGAGCGCGTGCTGCAGCAGCCCGACCAGCTTGGAGTGGCTGATATTGAAACCGAGCTGGCGGAACAGATCGCGGATGACGGGCAGCTCACGGTCGAAGCGCCGCTCGATGCTGATTTGTGAGTGCCGGTACTGCCAGAGGAAGATCGCGCCGGCGGTGGCGAGGATGCCGCGCAGGAACCGCTCGACGGCGAACACGCGCAGGATGAGCCTGCTCCTGATCTCCGGGCCGCGCGGCACGACAGGGGCTGTCGCCGCAGGTCCTGACAGGGCGGGCGGCCCCGGCAGATAAGCGCCGCAGCGCAGGCACTGCCACGCGCGCCCCTCCGGCAGCACCGCCCCCATCTCGGCGGCGAGCTCCGGCTCGTCGGGCGCGAAGGTCACATGGCCGTGTCGTCCGCAGGAATGTGTGCTCCAGTCCACCCTGGCAGCTTAGGCCAGCTAGCGACGGCAAGGGCCAAGCCACGACACGCTCAGGCGGTTATCAGTACCCCGTCAGCGAGCACGAGCACGTCGTCGCAGGCCAGCTCCAGCGCATCGCGATCACACCCCGCAAGCAGGATGCCGCTGTCGCGGCTGAGGTCCTTGACCGCGGCAGCTAACACTGAGATTCCGCGCCGATCGAGGCCGTCGAGCAGGCCGTCAAGCAGCAGCAACTCAGGCTGATGCACCGCAGCGGCCGCGAGCCGCGCGCGCCTCGCGACCGCGTCTGGCGCGGCCCGCAGTGGCACCTCAGCCCACGGCATGAGCGAGAGCCGGTCCAGGATCGCGGCGGCGAGCAGGTGCCGGTCCTGTCGGTGTGAGTGCCCGATCCTGGCCGAGTGCTCGACCAGGCCGCGAACGCGGATCGCGGGCAGCGACCGGGCGTTGCGACGGGCGACGCCGACGCGGCGCCGGACCGCGGCGCGACCTCGAATGGTCGCCATGTCATGGCCGAGAACCCGCAGCTCACCGTAGGCCGGGCGGGCAACGCCAGCGAGCAGGTCCACGAGGGCTGCTGACTGCGAGGGCTGATCGGTCAGGATGCCGAGAGCGGCCGGGCCGGCCGCGGGGAGCCCGACGCGGAAGCTAGCTGCGCGTACGGCCCAGCCCCGCCCGTGTCGTACGCCGATTCCGGCAGCGACAACGGGATCGGGGTCCACGGTTGCGCGGCCGAACGGCAAGGTTTCCCCCGGATTTAGCTATGAGTCGCTCCTCAGCAGGCAATGTAACTTTCTGTAATTGACCATGTCCACGTACGCGCCGGCTGACACGATTGCTGTTACACACTCGGTGAGGAAATGCCGGGCAAGCCGGGTCACGGTACGTTGTGGCTGTGCCGAAGCCGCTTGATCTACCGTTCGATCCGATCGCCCGCGCCGCTGAGACCTGGCAGAGCAGGTTCGGCGACGCCAAGGCCATGGCGGCCGTCACGGCGATCATGCGCGTTCAGCAGATCCTGCTTAGTCAGCTCGACGCTCTGCTCCGGCCACACGACCTGACGTTCGCCCGGTACGAGGCGCTGGTCCTGCTCAGCTTCAGCAGGGACGGGGCGCTGCCGATGCGCATCATCGGCGAACGGCTGATGGTCCACCCGACCAGCGTGACGAACACGATCGACAGGCTCGAGCGCCAGCACCTGGTCACCCGCAAGCCAAATCCGCGGGACGGCCGCGGCACGCTCGCCGAGATCACGCCGGCAGGCAGGGCCGTCATGCAGCGGGCAACGGCCGATCTGATGGCGGCCGAGTTCGGCATGGGAGGCTACTCCAGCGAGCAGTTGCAAGACATGTTCGGCCTGCTTCGCGACCTACGGGTGACCGCGGGCGACTTCAAGGACGCCTAGCCCGCGACCGCGTGGCGCTGCCAGGTGAGGCCGCCGTCAGTGCTGACATACACCACCCCAAGGGCGGATTCGGCCGGAAGGGCGACGCCCTTCGCCGCGTTCGTCATGCCGACGAAGCTGAACCCGCCGGCCGGGGCGCCGCCGATGACCTTCGCGGACCGCCATGCCTTGCCGGCGTTGGCCGACTGGTAGATGCCGGCAGTCGTCGCCAGCACGATCTGGCCGTTAGTGCCCGATGCAAGCGAGGTGATGGAGCCGGCCAGCGGCACGGCACCGACAAGGCGCCACGCGGAACCGTTGACCGATGTAGCGAGCACGGGCGTACCTGACAGACTCCCGCTGCCATGGGCACAGACGACCATGAGCTGCTGCGGGCTGGTCGCGAGCAGGGCTTGCGACGGCAGCCCGCTCGCCTGAGCCGGACCCGGCGCGCATGGGGCCCGGCCGGCTACGCGCCACGTACCGCCTGAGACCGGCCCGGTCAGCACGTCGCTCGTCGGCGTGAGCACGTAGCCAGTCGTTCCGGTGACAACCAGGCTCGCCGACGCGGCCTGCCCGGCCGACATCGTGCCGGCGGGCAGGGTAACCGGCGTCCACGTCGTGCTGCCCGCAACCGATGTGCGCAGGGAGAAGCCTGTGCAGTTCGCGGCGTAATCGGGCCCGGTGCCGGTGCAGGTGGCGAACAGGCCAAGCGCCGGACCGCCCGCAGCCGCTTCGATGTCAATGACGCGCTGGCCACCGGTGGACTCGGGGGTCCAGGGCCAGCCGCCGCCGCTCGTTTCGTAGAGCGCGGGTCCGAAGGCCCAGCCGTCGCGGAGGTTGGCAAACCGAAGCTGGCTCACGCCAGTGCTGCCATTCGGGCCACGAGCGTACGGTGCGCTGACCCCGTACCAGCTACTGCCGTAGTCTGACGTGCCAGCCAGCGAGGTGCAGAATCGGGTGGCGCACGGGGGTCCGGCCTGGCCAAGGACAGCACCGACCACGCCGTCGGCGTTGTTACCGACGAACGTCACCGACGTGGGCCGGAAATGGCGCGGCGGGACCGTTCCCGAGGTCGTAGTGGACAGTGCGCTCCGCTGCTGCTGCTGGATCCGGGCGCTGCCCTGCGCAGTCGGCGTTACGCTGCCCGACGGTGGGTGGCTTGTGCTCGGCCCGACTGTCGTCGGCACCTGCGTCCCCGCTATCGGATGATTCGGCTGGCCTGTGCCGTTGCCACCGACGAGCTGCGGAACGGAGACGGCGGCCCCGAGTACGACGGCGCAGCCGGCAGCGGCGAACATGGCCTGACGCGTCTTGCGGCGTCGCGCCTGACGACGGATGCGGTCTAGCGCGCCTAGCGGCGGGCTGAGGGGCTGCACCTCGCTGCCGAGCCAGTCGTCTATCTCGTCGCGCGGGCTAGTCACTTGCCTCTCCCAGTGCGGCTTTCAGGCGGGCCCTCGCGTTGAACAGGTCAGCCTTGATCGTGCCTTCCGGGCGGCCGAGCATGAGGGCCACCTCTTTGAGCGCGAAGCCGCCGTAGTAGTGCAGCAGGAACGGGCTGCGCAGCCGCTCGGGCAGCGCCTGAATGAGTGCCCGAACGTCCACGTCCTGAGCCGGGTGATAGACGGGGTCGGCGGGGCCTGCGGCCGTAATGACCCGGATCGCGTTGCGCTCTCGGCCGGTCTTGCGCCAGTGATCCCGGACGAGGTTAGTGGCGATCATGTACAGGTAGCTCTGCGGATTGTCGAGGCCGGTCCATCGGGAAAGCAGGCGGGTGAATGCTTCCGCTGCGATCTCGTGCGCCGTCTCATCGTCGTCGACGAGCCTGCGCACCCAGCCCGCCAAGCGGGGGTAGCAGGCGTTGAAAAGTTCCTCGACGGCTTCATGGTCGGAGGCGCGAAGCCTAGCCGCCGTGCTCCTCTGGTTAACGGGGCTCCCTCGCTTGACCGCGCGCGCTGATCCCAGCGGCCACGTTAGCTGAAGGTTCGCTGTGTCTTCTAGGGCTGTGACGCCGGGACGGAGCACCGCGCAACCTGCGCTGGTTACACCGTCTTGCATAGCTCTACCACATTTCCACCGTTTGGGAGGACAGCGACGTTGTTGACATATTCGACGCATGCCGGGCAATAGCTAAGACGACGCACGGCTTGGATGGTTGCGGCGGTACCGAGATTTCCTCGCCGCCGCGCCGTCAGCCGTAGACAACGCGAGGCTGGGCCGGCCGCCGCGGAGCGCAACCGTACGAGTGCTAGCCGCAAGTTACTAGGAAGTCCTAGTTTTTTATCGGTCAGCGAGACGGTAGACTGGGAGTAGATAGTAGGACGTCCGACTAATTTGTGGCTGGGGTGCTCGATGAGCGACCGACAGGACGCGGCGGACTACGGGCGCGAGCGCTGGCAGCGCCGGTACGACGCATCCCGCAGGCGGGACGCCGATTTCAGCACCCTGTCCGGCGTTGAGGTTGACCCTGTCTACGGGCCCTCCGCCGGCGCCGTGGTCCCCGGGTTCGAGCGGATCGGCTGGCCCGGCGAGTTCCCGTTCACGCGCGGGCTCTACCCAGGCGGCTACCGCGGCCGCACGTGGACCATCCGGCAGTTCTCCGGCTTCGGCAACGCCGTGCAGACCAATGAGCGATACAAGATGCTGCTCCAAGCCGGCGGGGGCGGGCTGTCGGTCGCGTTCGACATGCCCACGCTCATGGGCCGTGACTCTGACGACCCGCGCTCGGCGGGCGAGGTCGGCCACTGCGGTGTCGCCATCGACTCGACAGCCGACATGGACACGTTGTTCGGCGGGATTCCGCTCGCCGATACCACGACGTCTATGACCATCAGCGGGCCCGCTGTGCCGATTTTCTGTATGTACCTCGCCGCGGCGCAGCGGCAGGGCGCCGATATCAGCCGGCTCAACGGAACGCTCCAGACCGACATCTTCAAGGAGTACATAGCGCAGAAGGAGTGGCTGTTCCCGCCGCAACCGCACCTGCGCCTTATCGGCGACTTGATGCAGTATTGCGCGCAGCACATCCCGGACTACAAGCCGTTGTCGGTCTCCGGTTACCACATCAGGGAGGCTGGCTCGACCGCCGCGCAGGAACTGGCGTTCACACTGGCCGACGGGTTCGGCTACGTGGAGCTTGGGCTGGCGCGCGGCCTGGACATCCATGCCTTCGCGCCCGGCCTGTCGTTCTTCTTCGACGCGCACATCGACTTTTTCGAGGAGATCGCAAAGTTCCGTGCGGCCAGGCGAATCTGGGCGCGCTGGCTTCGGGACGAATACGGCGCGACGACGGAGCGCGCGCAGTGGCTTCGCTTCCACACGCAGACGGCCGGGGTTTCGCTCACCGCGCAGCAGCCGGACAACAATATCGTCCGGACCGCCATCGAGGCACTTGCGGCCGTGCTCGGCGGGACGAACTCCCTGCACACGAACGCGCTGGACGAGGTGCTCGCGCTGCCCAGCGAGAAGGCCGCCGAGATCGCGGTCCGCACCCAGCAGGTGATCATGGAGGAGACCGGCGTGGTCAACGTCGCTGACCCGCTCGGCGGCTCGTGGTACCTCGAGGCCCTGACCGACGAGATCGAGGCCGAAGCCGAGGACATCTTCGCGCGGATCAAGGCGATGAGCCCGGACGGCAAGATGACGGGCGGCATCCTGCGGGGCATCGACGACGGCTGGTTCATGTCCGAGATCGCAGATGCGTCCTTTTCGTACCAGCAGAAGCTGGAGAAGGGTGACAAGCGCGTCGTCGGCGTCAACTGCCACACCGAGACGGTGGAAAAGCCAATCGAGATTCTGCGCGTCAGCCACGAGGTGGAACTCGAGCAGGCTGCGGACCTGCGCCGGCGGCGGGCCAGCCGCGATCAGGCGGCCGTGGACGCGGCTCTCGGCGCCATGCTCGCCGCCGCCCGCTCGGGCGAGAACATGATCCCGTCGATGATCGCGGCCGCAAGCGCGGAGGCCACCCTGGGCGAGATATGCGGCGCGCTGCGCGATGAGTGGGGCGGGTACTTCGAGGCGCCGGCTTTCTGAAGGCCGATCCCGTCGGCGAGGTCTCGGTTACGGGGGGACCGAGCCCGCCGGCGGGGTCTTTGAGTTTGGGGTACACGGAGGACAGAGTTCTCCGTCGGTGCGGCAGGATGGAGTTATGAAGCAGCCGCGGGACTTTTCCCTTTCTGGCGCCATTGACCTAGGCGCGCGTCAGGCCGCAGCGCAACGCAGGCAGCGCACGGCGGAGCAGGGCTCAGTGCCGGCAAGCGAACCTGCCGCACAATCCGGTCTGATCATCGACGTCACCGACGAGACGTTCAACACCGAGGTCGTCGCTCGGTCCCGCACCGTGCCCGTCGTGCTCGACCTGTGGGCTGACTGGTGCGGTCCGTGCAAGCAGCTCGGACCCATCCTCGAGAAGCTCGCGCTCGAGGCCGACGGCGGATTCGTGCTCGCCAGGGTCGATGTCGACGCCAATCCGCAGCTGAGTGCCGCGCTTCAGGTGCAGAGCATCCCTATGGTGGTGGCCGTCGTCGCCGGTCAGGTGGCCGACGGGTTCCTGGGCGCGCTGCCTGAGGCGCAAGTCAGGGAGTGGCTCGGCCAGGTGATGCGCGTCGCCGAGCAGCTCGGTCTTGGGCCCGGCGCCTCGGCGGGGCCGTCGCCAGATGGCCAGAGCGCGACCGGCAATGGCCAGGCGCAGGGCTTCGCTGCCGGACCCGCTGACACCGGTCCGGGCGCGATATTTGCCGAGGCGCAGGAGGCGATGGAACGCGGTGATCTGGACGCGGCGGCCGCCGCATTCGAGAAAGTCCTTGACGCCAGCCCCGCAGACCCAGTAGCGACCATGGGGCTCGGGCAGATCGGCCTGATTCGTCGGGTGGAGTCCTACGACCAGGCAGCCGCCAGGGGGGACGCCGACGCCCGTCCCGACGACGCGCGAGCCCAGGCCAGAGTTGCCGACATCGAGCTGGCGCTCGGCCAGATCGAGGCTGCCTTCCAGCGGCTGCTCGACACCATCAAGCGCACATCCGGCGACGAGCGGGACGAAGCGCGCAAGCACCTCGTGAGCCTGTTCGAGATCTTCCCGCCTAGGGACCCGAGGGTCACCAAGGCCAGATCCGCGCTGTCGAGCCTGCTCTTCTAGCAGCCGGCTCTTCGCGCCAGTCGGGTCCAGCCGGTCGGGTCTAGCCAGTCGCGCTAGCGCCCGGCCCCGCCCGCGGGTGCCGCGCTGACGGCCGCGCCAGCGAGCTGCTCCAGCGCTGGCATCGCCGCTTCGAGGGCGGCGAGCTGATCGGCGGGCAGCGTCGTCAGGATGTCTGTCAGCAGGTTCGTGGCTTCGGTCCGGATGCGCTCCAGCACGTCACGGCCGCTGGCGGTGACCGTGACCAGGAACGCCCGCGCATCGCCGGGCGCGGGCTCGCGCGACAGGTAGCCGCGTTCTTCGAGCACGTTCACGAGGCGCGTCAGCGTCGACGGCGCGATGCGCTCCGCGGCGGCGAGGTCGCCCAGCCGGACCGGCCCGCACGCGCCAACGCTGGACAGCGTGGACAGCTGGCTCGGCGTCAGGCCGGCGAGGTCATGCTTGCGAAGCCGGCGCGAGAGCCGCAGCACCGCGACCCGTAGCCGGGCAGCGTCGATGGCGGGCCGATTTAGCCCGGATTGCGCAGGCCCGGCAACGCTCACCGACGTGGCATCGACGGCGGCGCTGGATCGCGAAGACACACTTGAAGGGTACGTCCCCGCGGCAGCCCCGCGCCCAGCCATCTGTGCTGACGTCTTTCGTCCGGCACCGCCGTGCGGGCACGCGCTTCCCTGGCGCATCATGTCTGTATGGAGGAGCAGTCCCTCAGCGGACGAGTGCTGGCGGCCAGCCCGAAACTAGGTGATCCGAACTTCCGCCGGGCCGTAGTCCTGATCGTCGAAGACGACACTGACGAGGGCACGCTCGGCGTCATCCTTAACCGGCCGACTGAAGTCCCGCTGGACCAGGTTCTCGATACGTGGACGCCGCTGGCTACGGGACCGCAGGTGGTCTTTCGGGGCGGCCCGATCTCTCCGAATAGTGCGCTAGCGCTGGCGCTGGCATACGGGACCGAGGAGCCCGTGGGCTGGCGGTCGCTGGAGGGCACGCCGTTGATGTCCAGGCTCGGCCTGGTCGACCTCGGTGCGCCGCCCGAACTGCTGGCGGGCGGCATTTCTTCGATGCGCGTGTTCGCCGGTTATGCGGGGTGGGGGGCCGGCCAGCTTCGCGACGAGATCGAAGAGGGCGCCTGGTTTGTGCTAACGGGAGAGCCGGCGGACGCCTTCGTGACCGAGCCTGAAGGACTCTGGAGCGCGGTACTGCGCCGCCAGGGCGGTGATCTCGCGCTCGTCGCGACCTTCCCAGACGATCCGGCCATGAACTGACCGGCATCTGGCCGGCATCTGGCCGGCACCTGGCCGGCCCCTTCGCCGAGCCGGGTAACAAGGCGGGCGGCGTAGACTTCTTGGCTGTGAGCACAGAAGTCATACCTGGCACCGACGTTCGCCAGGACGCAGATGTCCGGCCTGACCTCTCCTTTGGCGATGGCGACCACGAGCGATTCGCGCATTATGTCGAGAAGGACAAGATCGTCGACAGCGCGGTGACGGGCACGCCCGTCGTGGCGCTCTGCGGCAAGGTCTGGGTGCCAAGCCGGGACCCGAAGAAGTTCCCGGTCTGCCCGGATTGCAAGCGTATCTACGAATCGCTGCCGGAAGGCGCGGACTAGGACCGCAGCAGTGTTCCCGCGAGGGTGACGCCTGCCGCGCGCAGCGATTCGATCGCTTCGGCTGTCGTGCGCTGGGCGACGCCAGCGGTCAGGCCGAGCAGGACTGTCGTGGCGAAACCGGCGGCCGCTGCGTCCGTGCCGGTCGCCCGGACGCAGTAGTCGGTCGCAATCCCGGCTACGTCCACGTCCGTGACCTGGCGCGCCACCAGCCAGTCGCGCAGCGATTCGCCGGCTGTGGCGGTGCCTTCAAATCCGCTGTACGCCGCGGCGTGCGCGCCCTTTCGGAACGTCTCCTCGATCCGGCTTGTGTCGAGCTCGGGCCGGAAGTCAGCCCCCGCCGTCCCGGCAACGCAGTGCGCGGGCCAGCTACTGACGTAGTCGGGATGCGCGGAGAAGTGCGTCCCGGGATCTATGTGGAAGTCCTGTGTCGCGACCACGTGGTCGTAGCGGGCACCGTCAGGTCCGGCCAGGTATTCGGTGATCGCGCGGGCGACGGCGATGCCGCCGGCTACAGCGAGCGAGCCGCCTTCACAGAAGTCGTTCTGGACATCGACGATGACGAGTGCGCGCACGGGCCGAGCGTAGCGCTAGCCGACGTCGGCCGGCATGCCGCCGGTGATGCGAACGAGCTCGCCGAACGACGTCGGGAACACCGTGTGCACGTGACCGGCCGCGGCCCAGACAACGTCGTACTCGGCCAGCGCGTTGTCCACCAGCGTCCTGACCGGCTTGGGGTGGCCGACGGGCGCGACGCCGCCGATGCGCTGCCCGGTCGCCGCGTAAACGAACTCGGGATCGGCGCGACCCACGGTCAGCGCGCCGAGCTCGGCGGCGACCTTGGCGGTGTCGACCCGGTGCGCCCCGCTGGTCAGCACCAGCAGCGGCTCGCCGTCGGCGCTGAAAACCAGGCTGTTCGCGATCGCGCCGACCTCGCAGCCGAGCTGTGCGGCCGCGGTCGCCGCGGTCGGCGCGGGCTGAGCCAGCTCCCTGACCTGCCCCCGAACCCCGAGCGAACGAAGCGCACTGGCGACGTGTTCTGCGTTCCTGTGCATGGTGGTGATTTTGTCATGACCGACAGGAACGGGGCCGGTCGCGTCAATCCCGATCCGGCTCGAACACCGTTGGTATCGCCGGGTAACCGCGCGAGAGCTGGAGCGCGTAGGCCGGCAGCTCGGCCAGCACCTGCTGATGCCGGGCGCGCGCCGCCGCGATCGGCTCGCGGCCGACGATCTCGCCGCCGCGGACGAGCTGCGTCAGCAGCGGCCGGCCAGCAGGTGACTCCGCAGGCTGGTAGTCGGTGACTACCTCGGTCTCGGCCGCGCCCGACTCGCTGAGCCTGCGCAGGGCCCATTTGCGGCCGCCACGCGACGGCTTACCGACCGAGCGCTTGGCAACAGGGCGCAGCGGGCCGGGCGCGTCGGTGTCGGATCTCGCGACGAGCTTGTAGACAAGCGCGGCCGTGGGAGCGCCCGAACCAATGACCAGCGACGTGCCAACGCCGTAGCCATCGACCGGCTCCGTTGCCAGCGCGGCGATTGAGTATTCGTCCAGGTCGCCGGTGAGCACGATCCTCGTGCCAGTCGCGCCGAGGGCGTCGAGCTCGTCGCGGGCCTGACGCGCCACGATCGAGAGGTCGCCGCTGTCGATCCTGATGGCGCCGAGACCCGGGCCGGCCTCCTCGACGGCGGCGCGGATCGCACTGGGCACGTCGTAGGTGTCAACGAGTAGCGTCGTGCCCTTGCCGAGCGCGTCGACCTGCGCAGCGAACGCGCGCCGTTCGTCGTCGTGCAGCAGCGTGAACGCGTGGGCGCTGGTGCCGCTTGTGGGAACGCCGTACTGGTAACCGGCCCGCAGGTTGGATGTCGTCGCGAAGCCGGTGATGTACGCGGCGCGCGCGCTAGCAACGGCCGCGTGCTCGTGCGTCCGGCGCGAGCCCATTTCGATCAGCGGCCGGCCGCGTGCGGCCGTCACCATGCGGGACGCGGCCGATGCGATCGCGCAGTCGTGGTTGAAGATCGAGAGGCCGATTGTTTCCAGGACAACCGCCTCGGCGAATGAACCCTCGACCACCAGGATCGGTGACCCGGGGAAGAAGCAGTCGCCTTCGGCGTAGCCCCAGACGTCCCCGCTGAACTTGTAATCGCGCATGAACTCCAGCGTTGGCCCGTCGGCGATCTGGGCGCGTTCGGCGAATTCGAGCTCGTCATCGCCGAACCGGAACTTCTCGAGGGCGTCGAGCAGGCGGCCGGTGCCAGCAACGACGCCGTAGCGGCGGCCGTTGGGCAGATGCCGGGCGAACATCTCGAATACGGCGCGCCGATGCGCGGTGCCGCTACACAGAGCGGCGCGCACCATCGTCAGCTCGTAGTGGTCGGTCAGCAGACCGGTTTTCGAGGTCACGAAGGCAGCCTACGGACCGGCCGGCGCCTGCATTCGGGCGGCGTCAGGCCGGCTTGCTGGGCGCCGAACGCGCACCACATCGAGGGCCAAATGTCCGGGCCGCCGAATTCGGGGCAAATGTCCATGCGTTCGCCTCCGGCGTGAGTGGAACACTAACGTCAAGGGAGTACGAGCACTTGGCTACTGGGGAGGTGACGGCAGGTGGGCGCCGCGCCAGTCGAGGTCGAACAGCCGATGACGGGTCAGAAGGCGACTCTGGATGCACCGTGGGTGACTGTCGTCTGGAATGACCCTGTCAACCTCATGATCTACGTGACGTACGTCTTCCAGAAGGTCTTCGGCTACGCCAAGCCGAAGGCAGAGAAGCTGATGCTGGACGTGCATCATCGCGGCAAGGCGGTTGTCTCGTCAGGCACGCGCGAGGCCATGGAGCGCGACGCTGAGACGCTGCACGGCTACGGCCTGTGGGCCACTGTGAGCCACGAGTCGTGAGCTGGGACTTCCTGGAGCCAGCGGAGGACGGCGAGGAGAACCTGGGGCTGGCCGCGTCATTCCGGCGCGTTCCGGGCGGCGCGGCCGCCTACTTCGAAGAAGCGCAGGCAGGCGTGATCCGGAGCCTGGTCAGCCAGATCGCCGAGCTGGTCAGCGCCGATAGCACGGCCGCTGAGGTGGCGGAGACGGGCGAGGACGACGCCGTCGAGGCCGAGCTCGGCCTGTCCAGCCACGATGAGCCTCCAGAGGACCCGGTCCTCGCCCGGCTGCTGCCCGACGGGTACCGCGACGATCCGCGCGCCTCGGCCGAGTTCCGGCGCTACACCGAGGAAAGCCTGCGGTCGGCCAAGGTCGCGTCGGCCCAGAGCGTCCTGGCCTCGCTGCCCGCCACCGGGGGCGAGGTCCTCCTGAGCGAGCCTGAGTGCCAGCAATGGCTGCGGGCGCTGAACGACGTGCGGCTGGCGCTCAGCGTCCGGCTGGGCATCAGCGACGAGAACGAGGATCTCTCTGAGCACCTCACCGCGGACGATCCGCGGTCGGCCTACGTCTGGGTCTACCAGTGGCTGGCGTACCTGCAGGACAGCCTTATCGAGGCCCTGACCTGAACGAATCCCGCCATGCGGGCCAACCGGGCGTTTCGGCTACTCTCCAGGCATGCTGACGATCAGCGCCGGGCTGTGGTCCAAGATCCTGGCGCACGCCCGGGCTGATCATCCTGACGAGGCCTGCGGGGTGATCGCCGGGCCGGCCGGGAGGGATCGGCCGGAGCGGTTCATCCCGATGCTCAACGCCGAGCGCTCGCCGACGTTCTACCGGTTCGATTCGCTGGAGCAGCTGCGACTGTGGCGGGAGATGGACGACCGGGACGAGGAGCCCGTTGTGATCTATCACTCGCACACCGCGACCGAGGCCTATCCGTCCCGGACCGACATCTCGTACGCCAGCGAGCCGACCGCCCACTACGTACTGGTATCGACGAGAGACCCGGATCAGCCCGAGTTCAGGTCATTCCGGATCGTGGACGGCACCGTCGCGGAGGAAGAGGTCGTTGTCGAGCCGGAATGATCGCGCCCAGCGGCCCGTTGGACCCGCTAGCGGCTGTGGTCGGCCTGGTTCGTGATCATGCATCAGGCCGGTCCGGCGGCTGCACCTAACCGTTGCACCCGGCCTTCCGGGTACCGAGACACGTGCGAACGCGCAAACTGGAGCAGACAGACATGGCAATCGAGGTCCGCATCCCGACCATCCTGCGCAGCTACACCGGCGGCCAGAAGTCGATCGAGGGCACGGGCTCGACTCTTGACGAGCTGCTCGCGGACCTCGATGGCCGCTACGGCGGCTTGCGCGAGCGACTGGTTGATGATGCCGGCCTGCGGCGGTTCATCAACGTCTACCTGAACGACGAGGATGTGCGATTTATCGGCGGCCTGTCCGCAACGGTCAGCGACGGTGACACTGTCACGGTGCTGCCGGCGGTCGCCGGTGGTTCGCGCTGAGCTAGCCGCTGGCATACGACATGCGCTACGAGTCCATCCTTGACGCCGTCGGCGGCACGCCCCTGGTCGGGCTGCCGAGGCTGTCACCGAGCCCGGATGTCCGGCTGTGGGCCAAGCTGGAGGACCGGAATCCGACCGGCTCGGTGAAGGACAGGGCCGCCGCCTACATGGTCGCGGCCGGCGAGAAGGACGGACTGCTGTACCCGGGCGCGACGATCCTGGAGCCCACGTCCGGCAACACCGGCATCAGCCTGGCGATGGTCGCGCGCCTGCGCGGCTACAAGCTGATCTGCGTCATGCCGGAGAACACCTCGGAAGAACGGCGGATCCTGCTCGAGGCCTACGGCGCGTCGATCGTCGCGTCACCCGCGGCCGGCGGATCCAACGAGGCTGTCCGGGTCGCGCAGGGCCTGGCCGCGGAGCATCCCGACTGGGTCATGCTTTATCAGTACGGGAACGAGGCCAACACGCGCGCCCACTACGAGACCACCGGGCCTGAACTCCTCACCGATCTGCCAGAGATCACTCACTTCGTGGCCGGGCTCGGCACATCAGGCACGCTCATGGGGACTGGCCGGTTCCTGCGCGAGCACGTGCCCGGTGTCCAGATCGTGGCGGCCGAGCCGCGGTACGGCGAGCTCGTCTACGGGCTGCGGAACCTGTCTGAGGGCTTCGTGCCAGAGCTTTATGACGAATCTGTACTGACGTCCCGCTTCTCGGTGTCATCGGCCGACGCCCTGCGCCGCACCAGGGAGATGCTCTCGGTCGAGGGCCTGTTCGCCGGGATCTCGTCTGGCTGCGTCCTGCACGCCGCGCTCGGCGTGGCCGCCAAGGCGCAGGCCGCGGGACAGCGTGCCGAGATTGCGCTGCTGATCGCCGACGCGGGCTGGAAGTACCTGTCGACCGGCGCTTACGGCGGCACGCTGGCGGAAGCCGAGGCTCGGCTCGAGGGCCAGCTCTGGGCGTAACAGTGGCGACCACGTGATCGGGCAGTGCGGGCGTGGTGTACCCGATGGTGAGCCCGAAGGCGTGGCAGGGACGACTACGACAAGGAAGACGCAGACTGGATGACGATCTTCGACGAGGCCACGGCGGTGACCCGCCGCGCCGAGGGGCGGTACGACGCGATGCTCGACGCCAGGTTCGCTCTGGTGGTTCCGGGTAGTGCCACGCCGCCCGCTGTCAACGGCGGAGCGCTGCTGGCGACTGTCATGCGCGCCGTCCTAGCGGAGTCGCCGCTGCCGCATCCGGTCGCGACCAGCGCCCACTTCCTGCGCGTCGGCGCGATCGCGCCCGCCGAGGTTCAGGTCACCTGGCTCAGGCAAGGCCGGACCGCCGCCACCGCGCGCGCCGCCCTCAGCCAGGGCGGCAAGGTCATCCTGGACACGACGATGACGGTCGGCACTGTGCCTGGTCTCGACGTGGCCGTGGCCGCCGGCCACCCCGCCGACGCGGCGCCCGGAACGCTGACCTGGACCGGGCTGCCGCCAGGCTTCCCGCCGATCGGCGACTGTGTCGACCTCGGCGAGTGGCGCGGCACCACGGGTACTGACGGCAGGTCCGGATACGCCGCGCAAGTGGAGATGCTGATGGACCCGGCCACGGCGGGGTGGCGCCGGGGCGAACCGTCCGGCCGGCCGGAGATGCGGGGCTACTTCCAGCTGCAAGACAGGCAGGACCCCGACCCCTACGTCCTGGCGCTGGCACTGGACGGGCTCCCGCCCGTGGTGTTCGGTCTCGGCGCCACGAGCTGGGCGCCGACGGTGGAGCTCACCTGGCACATGCGCGCCGTGCCGTGCCCTGGACCGCTTGCGGTCGCCGCGCATGCGCGGCACGTCAGCGGCGGCTGGTTCGACGAGGAGGCCGAGGTATGGGATGCGTCCGGCCGGCTCGTCGCGCAGAGCCGGCAGATTGCCAGGGTCGGCCGAGGGCCACGGCGGGGCCTGGCCAATGGCTCGGCCCAGGCTGGCGTCGATGGCGCAGCCGAAGCGAGCGTGCCGGCGTAGCCTCCAACGTCATCGGTGGAATCCTGCTGACGCTCTTTCAGCAGTAACTAGCCAACGATGCTGCGGGAGTGCTACGGGACGCTCTTGATCCGCCAGACCAGAATCGAGCCGAGCGCGGCGACGATCGCCGTACCGGCGAACAGCGTCGGGTAGCCACCGAGAATCACCAGCGGGCCAGCGATCGCCGCGCCTATGGCCGCTGGTCCCACGATCGCGATGTTGATGATGCCGAGGTCCTTCGCGCGGTCGGCGGCGGCAGGCAGCACCTGCGTGATCAGGGCCTGGTCGACGGCCAGGTAGGCACCGAAGCCCATCCCGAAGAGCACCGCGGCCAGGAGCGCCGCGTCCCAGTTCTCGACGAAAGTCAGCAGCAGGGCCGCAAGGCCCATGAGGATTCCGGAAACCGTCACGATCATCTTGCGCTTGCCGATCCGGTCCGAGATGATCCCGCCGACGATGGCGGTGAGCACGACGCAAACCGTGTAGATGACGATCAGGATCAGCAAGCCGGTCGCTGCGGGGATGTGGTTGTGCGCGTAGAGCTTGACCTTGTCGCGCAGGAAGTAAAGCAAGTACAGCGTGCCCATGGCGATGGCGAGCGAGGCAAGGAAGCGGGTGATCCAGGCCCACGCGAAGTCCGGGTACTCCCGCGGGCTGATCCAGTACGACTGGAGCAGCTTCTTCCACGAGAAGGCGTCCACGTGCGCAGGATCGAGCGGGTGATCTGGAGTCAAGAAGACGAACGGGATGACGAGCACGAAGAACAGCACGGCCATCGCGTAGTAGCCGCTGACGACGCTGCTGGCCAGCACTAGCACGACCAGGATGGTGCCGATGACCAGGCCGAGAGCCTGGGGCATGCCGACCCAGCCCGCTACCGTCGCGCGCTGGCGAACCGGGACGTGATCGGGAACCGCGGCGCTCAGGCTCGCGTACTCGCCGTTCTGGAAGGCGCTGAAGACCACCCAGAGCACCGCCACGCCGGCCACCGTCCGCTGATGCGCGAGCACGAGCAAGCTGACGGCGCCGAGGAAGGCCATGACAAGGGTCCACCGGTGCCGCCGGCCGTTCAGGCCGAAGACGCTGAACGCGTACGTCGTCCGGTCCGACAAGGCGCCGGCGATCGGGGTCGCCAGCACCGAGGCGACGGCGCCGACGCCGGACACGATGGCGAGCGCCTGAAGCTTGTGCGCCTTGTCGATGTTCTGCAACTGAATCGGCAGCAACACCTGAATCGGCGTGAGCGACGCCATCCACATGCCGAGGCTCGCCAGGCTGAGCCCGGCGATCCAGCCAGGCCTGACGTGCACAGACGGCTCGGCTAGCGCAAGCGGGACCGCGCGCTCGGAGTCGGTCGACTGGTTGGTCATGGCACCTCCGCGGACCCGACGGGCTCGCTATCGCTAGTCGCGGGTCTGTGACCCGGATCATGCCGTTTTGGGGATGATAGTGGCAGTACCGGATTCGTCGGTACGTTTCCCGTCGCGGGCTTGACTGGCAGCCAGGCTATCCTGGGCCACTGAGGCCACCAAGATCTTTCCGGGAGCCTGAGCCACCATGCAAGTAACGATTGTGGGCTGGTCAGGCAGTTTCCCTGGCCCGTATAGCCCGGCGTCCTGCTACCTGATCGAGGCTGACGGCTTCCGCCTGGTTCTCGATCTTGGGAACGGGGCCGTCGGCGCCCTCCAGCGCTATACCGGACTCGGTGATGTGGACGCGATCTGCGTGAGCCACCTGCACAGTGATCACTGCCTGGACTTGATCGGGTACTCGGTCTTCCAGAACTACCATCCGGATGGCCCGCGGCCGCGGATCCCGGTATCCGGTCCGGCTGGTACGCAGGACAGGCTTGCCAGGGCTCTCGGCTCCGAGCGACGGGGGATGGCCGACGCGTTCAACTTCGCGACGCTGACGCCTGGAACTACCGAAATTGGCCCGCTCCGGGTGACGACCGGACACATGGACCATCCGGTCGAGACGTTCGGATTCCGGATCACCCACGCGGGCAAGACGCTCGCGTACTCGGCCGACACCGGGCCGACCGGCGAACTCGTGAAGATCGCGGCGGGCGCGGACGTGCTGCTCTGTGAGGCGTCGTTCGTCGACGAGCCCGATCGGGCCGTGGGCGAGCACATGACGGCTCGCCAGGCCGCCGAGCACGCTAGCCGGGCAGAGGTAGGCGAGCTGGTGCTGACCCATCTCGTGGCGTGGAATGACCCGGCGGTCAGCCTTGCGCAAGCGTCGGAGGCGTTCGCCGGCCCGCTGACGCTGGCCAGCTCCGGCCTGCGCCTGCTCGGCTGACGCGGGCCGGACGGGCCGGCTGACGCGGGCCGGACGGGCCGGCTGACGCGAGCCGGACGGGCCATGCGGCGCGCATAGACTCCTCTGTCATGCGCGTGCTCGTCACTGGCGGCGCCGGTTTTATCGGCTCGCACCTCACCGACGCACTTGTCGCCAGGGGCGACGAAGTCGAGGTCGTCGATGACATGTCCGCCGGCCGGCCGGCCCGCGTGCCCGGGCAGGCGGTCGTGCACAAGGCCAAAGTCACCGACGACGCCGCACTGACCGCGCTGGCTGCGGACTTCGCGCCGAACGTCATCTGTCACCTGGCAGGGCAGATCGATGTCCGGAAGTCGGTTAAGCACCCGGCCGAGGATGCGCAGGTCAACATCATCGGCACGCTCAACGTGCTGGAGGCGGCGCGGGCCGTCGGCGCTCGGGTCCTGCTCGCCTCGACCGGCGCTGTGATCTACGGAAGGGACGCGCCGATCCCGTCGATGGAAGATGTGCTTCCGCTGCCAGAGTCGCCGTACGGCGTCGCCAAAGACTCCGCCGAGCAGTACGTGCTGCTGTACAACCGGCTGCACGGGACGAACCACGCCGTGCTGCGGATCGCGAACGTGTACGGGCCGCGCCAGGATCCGGACGGGCTGGCCGGCGTCGTCGCAATCTTCTGCGCTCGCGCACTCGCGGGGGAGCGGCCGGTGATCTACGGCGACGGCCGGCAGACCCGGGACTACGTCTACGTGGCTGACGCGGTGGCGGCGTTCCTGGCCGCCGCCGACCGCGGCCGGCCGGGCACCTGGAACATCGGCACGGGCGTCGAGGTCAGCGTGCTGGAGCTGACGGGGGTGATCAGCCGGGTGGCCGGATATGAGGTTGAGCCGGTATTCGCGCCGGCCCGGCCGGGCGAGCTGCTGCGCGGCGCGCTCGCACCCAAGCGAGCGAAGCGCGATCTTGGCTGGACGCCAGCGACGGCCCTCGAGGACGGGATCAGGCGGGTGTACCGGTGGATCGAGGCCGGGTCGCCCGAGCGGGCCGGCTGGTAGCACTAGGCTGGCCGGTATGTCACGACCTGATGGCCGGCGGCCGGATCAGCTCCGCGAAATCAAGATCACTAGGGGATGGCTAGCGCACGCCGAGGGGTCGGTGCTCGTCGAGTTCGGCTCGACCAGGGTCCTGTGCGCCGCGAGCGTGCAGGAGGACCTGCCTCGCTGGCGGCGGGGCAGCGGCCAGGGTTGGGTGACAGCCGAATACGCGATGCTGCCACGGTCGACGAACACGCGCAGCGATCGCGAGTCGGTCAAGGGCCGGATCGGCGGGCGCACGCATGAGATCTCGCGGCTGATCGGCAGGTCGCTGCGCGCGTGCTACGAGCCCAAGGCGCTCGGCGAGAACACGATCGTCATCGACTGCGACGTCCTGCAGGCGGACGGCGGCACCAGAACCGCGGCCATCACTGGCGGATACGTGGCGCTGGTCGACGCCATTGGCTGGCTCAAGGAGCGCAAGCGCACCAGGGGCGAGCCGCTTACGGCATCGGTGAGCGCGGTCAGCGTGGGCATCGTCGAGGGGCAGCCCCGGCTCGACCTGTGCTACGACGAGGACGTCGCGGCCGAGACCGACATGAACGTGGTCTGCACCGGCGACGGCAGGTTCGTCGAGGTCCAGGGGACAGCCGAGCGCGAGCCGTTTGACCGCAAGCTGCTGGACGAGCTGCTGGACCTCGCCTTGGCGGGGTGTGCCGAACTGACGATGATCCAGCAGGCTGCGCTGGGCGCATGACAAGCGCGCCGCCGCGGCTGGTCCTCGCGACGGCGAACCAGCACAAGCTGCTCGAGCTGACGCGCATCCTGGCGGCCGCGCGCGTCGACGTCCCGCTGGCAAGCCTGACCGAGTTTCCGGGCGCTCCGGACGTCGCTGAAACCGGCGCCACCTTTTCCGAAAACGCGCTGCTGAAGGCCCACGCCGTCGGCGCCTTCACCGGCCTGCCCGCGGTGGCTGACGACTCCGGCCTGTGCGTCGACGCGCTGAACGGGATGCCTGGTGTCCTGTCCGCCCGGTGGTCAGGGCGGCACGGAGACGACGAGGCCAACCTGCGGCTGGTGCTGGCCCAGCTCGCCGACGTGCCCGATGAGCGCCGGGGCGCGCAGTTCGTCTGTGCGGCGGCGCTGGTGCTGCCTGACGGCCGCGAGCACATCAGCCTCGGCGAGTTGCGTGGCCGCCTCATCGGCGCGCCGCGCGGGGAGGGCGGGTTCGGTTACGACCCGATCTTCGTGCCCGCCGCCTCGACCATCACAACGGCCGAGATGGACCCAGCCGACAAGGACAGGATCAGCCACCGCGGCCAGGCATTGCGGCGACTCGCCCCGGTAATCGCCGCGTTCCTTGGCTAATCTCGAACCCGACAACCTACGGAGAGGGAACGAGCATGCCCGAGGTACGCCTGGCTCCGGGTGACGCGGCCCCGGATTTCACGCTGCCCGACGCCGACGGCAATGAGGTCAGCCTCTCGTCGCTGCGCGGCCAGCGGGTGATCATCTATTTCTACCCGGCGGCCATGACACCAGGCTGTACCAAGCAGGCGTGTGACTTCCGGGACAGCCTGGCGAGCCTGGCCGCGGCCGGGTTTGCGGTGGTGGGGATCTCGCCCGACAGCCCCGCGAAGCTAGCGAAGTTCCGCGCCCGCGATGGCCTGAACTTCCCGCTGCTGAGCGACAGCAAGCGCGAGGTGCTCGAGGCGTACGGCGCCTACGGCGAGAAGATGCTGTACGGGAAGCCGTCCGTCGGCGTCATCAGGTCGACGTTCGTTGTCGGGCCGGATGGCAAGATCGAGCAGGCGCAGTACGGGGTGAAGGCGACCGGCCATGTCGCTAGGCTGCGCAAGGAACTCGGCGCCTGATGCTGGGGCCGTAGCCCAACGGCAGAGGCACAGGATTTAGGATCCTGCCAGTGTGGGTTCGAATCCCACCGGCCCCACTCACAAACATGCAGGTCATCGCCCCTCACCTGCCTGCTGAGCATTACCGGCGGAGCTGCCGTGATACTCCGCTGATACTTCGGAACCGACCAGGCTGGCGAACATGCCCGCCGCCGACTCGTCGTCGCCGTCCATCAGGTGGGCGTAGCTCAGGGTGCTCCTTCCGGCACCTGGCCACTGCCTCGCCGAAGTTCCGGGTCAGGCGCTCCGGGCCGACGAGCTTGCCGTCCAGGTTGCCGCGGCGCGATCGCGTCCGGTTGGACGAAGCTCAGCACGAGCGAACCGCGGTCGCGCTTATGCGCCCGCAGCCCCGCCATTGTGGCGGGGTCGATCGCAACCTTGCGGGGCCTGCCGGACCTCGGCGGGCCCTCGGCGATGACGCCGTGCTGGCCGTGCACCCGGACCGGCACCGCCGACCCGCGGACCGTGATCCTGCCACTGTCCAAGTCGACATCACGCCAGCGCAGCCCGAGCAACTCGCCGCGCCGCATCCCGGTCGTCGCGAGCACGTACCACGCCGCGTGGAGCACGCTGTGTTCCGCGGACCAGGCCAGGAACTGGCCCAGCTCGGTCGCGGACGTGCGTGGTGACATCACCGGGATCCGGTGACGACCTCTAACCCGCCCTGGAGCGAGCCTGGATCCGTCGCAAACTCTCGCACGGCCGCCAGGGCACGTGCACCGAGATTCTAGGGAGATACCGTGACATCACCAGCCTCCGGCGCCGCCGCAGACCTGCCCGACTACGCGCCTATTCCCCGGTCCGCGCTCGGCCCGGCCCTCAACGATCAGAGGTACTACGTCGGGCGGGTGGAGCGGAACCTGTACTGGGTCACCGATGGCGTCTACCAATCGGCGTTCTTGACCACCCGCGACGGAGTAGTCGTGTTCGACGCCCCCCCGAGCATCGGCAACAACCTGCGCCTGGCGGTGGATGAGATCGCCGGCGCTAACGGCGTGCCCAACAGGGTCACGCACCTGGTCTACTCCCACCATCACGCCGACCACGCCGGCGCGGCCTCACTGTTCGAGGGGGACGTGGTGCGCATCGGCCACGAGGAGACCAAGCGCCTACTGGTGCGGGACAACGACCCGACCCGGCCGGTGCCGGAGGTGACCTTCACCGATCGCTACACCCTCGAGGTGGGCGGTGAGCGGGTCGAGCTGGCCTGGCACGGCCCCAACCACTCGCCGGACAACATCTACATCCACTTCCCCGGCCACGACACCCTGATGTTCATCGACGTCGTCAACGCCGGCTGGGTGCCGATCTACAACGTCAACCTGTCCGAGGACGTGCCCGGGTACATGGGCGCCCCGGCCATCGCGCTGTCTTACCCGTGGACGCACTTCATCTGCGGGCACCTCGGCCGGCTCGCCACCCGCGACGACGTCGCCGTGCACCAGCAGTACATCGTCGACATCGAGGCGAGCGCGAGGGAGGCGCTGGCCGCGGTCGACCCGATCCCCTTTTACATGAGGTACGGGGAGAACGCCTGGGCCGGGGTGAAGGCCAACCTGGACACCGTCACCGAGCGCGCGGCCGCGCCGATCGTCGCCAAGTACACCGGCGTGCTGGCCGCCGCGGACATTGAGGTGTTCACCTACACCACGACATTCCAGATCATGCAGTCGTTGCGCCTCGACACCGGGCTCGGCGTCAGCAGACCGGTCAACCCCTGACGCAACGCACCCGCTATGCCGCGCGGTGAGATCTCCATGCCGGGCACGCTGCCGATGGTCATCCGCGTGCGGGGGGCCCGGCACAACAACCTGCGGGACATCGACGCGGATGTGCCACTGTGGCGGACGGTGGCGGTGGTCGGCGTGTCCGGGTCCGGCAAGACGTCGCTGGCCATGGGCACGCTGTACGCCGAGGGCATGCAGCGGTTCCTGGAGAGCCTGAGCACCTACAGCCGCTGGCGGCTGACCCCGGCTACCAGATCATCGGCGTATCCCACAGGACGTCACCGGCGAGCAGCTCCGCGACCCCGCCCGCCAAGTGATCACGTTCGGCTTCCGCCAGCCGCCGCTGCGGATGTTCCCGGTCCGCCGGACAGAACTTCAGCGTCGAGGTCGTCGACGACCTGGACGCCGCGCGCAAGGCCGTTCTCGTCCGCATCCCGGAGGGCTCGTCGGTGATGACCAACACGTCGGTGACGCTGGCCAAGACCGGGATCGCGGATGCGATCAACGATGGCGGCGGCCGGTGGGAGTCGGTGCGGAACAAGATGTTCGCGCTGGACTTCGCCACCCGGGCGCAGGAAATGAAGGCGATCGGCGGCCAGCCGGACTACGCCCTGGGCGGCGTCCACGCGGTGACCCGCGATGGCACTCTGGTCAGCGCCTCGGCGTCGGGCAGCCAGCCGGCCTCCTGCGCCTGGGGCGCGGCCAACGTCATTTTCGTGGCCGGCGCGCAGAAGCTGGTGCCGCCTCTGGAGGCCGCGCATCAGCGGATCTACACCCACAGCCTGCCGCTGGAAGACGCCCGCGCGCAGGCGGCCTACGGGCAGCACAGCCAGGTCGGGAAGTTGCTGGAGATCCACCAGGAACTGCGCGGCCGCATCTACATCGTCCTCATCCGCCCCAGGTCGGGTTCTAACCAGTCCAGCGAGCCGGATCCCCGGCAGCCACCGGAGGCCGCGATGATCCGTAAGGCAATGCCGAACGACAGCCAGCTGGCGCTGGCGCCGCTGGACGAGAAAGTCGATCACGTCCGTGGCTCGCCCGTCGGCCGTCTGATCATTGAGTACGGTGATTACGAGTGCCCGTACTCGCGCCAGGCCTTCCATTCAATCGAGCTGGTCGAACAGCAACTCGGCGGGAACGTTCGGTTCGCATTCCGGCATTTCCCCCTGACCCAGATTCACCCGCACGCCCTCGGTGCCGCGGCAGCGGCCGAGGCC
>DATIOU010000063.1:0-43605 GCA_035472835.1 Streptosporangiaceae bacterium
AGCTCAGGCTCGACCCGAAGGCCGAGCACGCCGCCGATGACCGAGCCGTCGCCACGGCCAGTCATCCGGGACACGCGGCCAGCCGCGCCGCTCAGGGACGTGGCCAGGCGCGCGCGCAGCGGAAGCTTGCTCATGTCGGCAGATGCTATCCGGCAACTGGGTCTGGCTCGCGGGCCTGCGCGGCAGCCGCCTGGTCGTCGGAACCGACGATGAATCGCCGGGGCCAGGACAGCACGGCTTCGAGCCAGCCAGTGACCCCCATTTCACCAGCAGCTTTCCGAAGCTGGCCGCGATGGCTCACGCCGATGGCAACGGCAGCTAGGTCCTCGATAAACGCGCCTTGATCGTCTTCGCCGAGCAGCGCCGTCCAGGCGATGAGGCGATTCTGCGCGACCTGCATCGAGAGCGGGTGCCGGCGCAAGGCGCTCACCCGCTGGCCGATCTTCACGTCGGCACGGTCAGCCAGCCCGGGCAGCGCATAGTCGAGCGCGGGCGCCGCCGCGAACGGATCGGGCGCGGGCGCCTCATGCGGGCAGACCCGCTCGAGCTCGTGCAGCCACCGCAGCTGCGGAATGACCCAGGTCGGGCCGGGCCGCGTACCGGCGCCCTTACCGCCGTCGAGCATCGCGGCGGCCGATTCCGCGCAGGCCGCGGCTAGCTCGGCTGGGGCATAGGCTTCGCGCAGGGCCTGACCGCGGCCGAGAACGGCTTGATCGATCGCGGTCGCGAGCGCGCACTCGCGCAGCCGCGCATCGAGGTCAGCCCAGCGCTGCCGCAGCGGCACCGGCACCCGCGGCCGCGGCCGGTTGACGACGTGCGCCAGCACGTAGACCTCAGACCAGACGCGCAGCCACGCGTCCCGCGGCGACCTTGCGACCAGGTCCGCCGCCCTGATCTCGACGAGCGTGCACGGCCGCCCGCCGGCGCAGGCCCGGCCGCAGGCGGCCGACCTCCGGCCTGCCAGCGGCGCGCCGCTGCTCTTGACGCTGGCGGTCGGGCTGCGCTCGCGATCACCCCCGAACGGGACGCGCACCCGCATCGGCCGGTCCATCCCGTCGGCGAAGACCGCGGCCTCGCCAGGCGGTAGCGATACCACCTGGCGCGACTGATCGGCGTCCAGGTTCATGGTGGCGCCCACCAGCTGGCGGTCATCCGCGGCGGGGAGCCGGTGCAGGACCTTGAGCGCGGTGTTCTTGACCGCATCGGGCACGAGCTTCGCCGGTATCTGCTCGGCGATGACGACGCCTTCGCCGTAGGCCCGGATCTCCGCGAGCAAGCCCGCGAACAACTCCACCGCGTGCGCGCTCGCGCCAGTCCGGCCCGCTCGCAGCAGGCGGTGCGCCTCCTCGATCACGATGACGTGCCGCAGGCCGTCGGCCGGCGCGACCTTCGCGCGCAGCCGCAGGTGCTCAACGATCCTGATGATCAGGGTGCCGATGACAAACGCCTTGTCCTCGTCGTTCGCCACGTCCTCGAGCGCGAGGACCACGTTCTGATCCAGGAGCGCGCTGATGTCAGCCGGATGCCCGCCCTCGAAGAAGCGACCGGCCGAACCTGTTCGCAGCGACCTGAGCCGGACAGCCACGAAGCCGCGCATGTCCGCTTGCAGTTCGCGGCCGTAGCCCACGTCGTCGATGACCGCGAGCGCCGCCGCCTGCAGCCTGGCCAGCGTGGGGACGGCGGGTTCGACCTCCGAGTCGGCCCGGCCAGCTCCGGTCAGCGGATCCCAGCCGCATTCTTCGTAGCTGCGCTGGAGCGCCTGCGACATGATCTGCGGGAACGGCTCGGGAGCATCGAATGCCGCCAGGAACAGCGCGCGGACCATGTCGATGTGCGCCTGTATCGGGTAGCCAGGCTCGGGCGCCAGCGGGTTGACCGACAGCGGAACGGACTCTGGATCTGCCGGGTTGATGATCGTGACGGTCCTGCGGTCGGGGGCGGCCGGCGAGCCGGATCCCGCTTCGGCGGGGTTAGGTGCGTCGGGATCCGCTTCCGCCGACTCTGGCGGTTCGGCAGCCGTCGCCGAGCCGAACCGGGCCCGCATGGCCGCGTACTCCGACTTGACTGGCTCGATCGCAAGCCAGCCGATCCCGGCGCCGGTCAGCTGCTCAAGCAGGTGCCGCACCGTCTGCGACTTCCCGGCGCCCGTCGCCCCCGCGACGAGCGCGTGCCGGTTGAGCGTGGCAAGCGGTATCCGCATGGCGCCGACCGGCCGATCCTGGCCGTCCAGGATCGTGCCGAGCTCGACAGACGGTCCGGCCAGTGGCTCGCTGGTCAGGTCGAAATACCCTGGCTGCAGGACGCGGACGCCAGGCACCTCACGGGCCGGCAGACCAGTCAGGGCCGCGAGCACGCCGGCCGTCGCCGCGAATGGCACCGCAGAGCCGTCTGCGTTATCGGCTACCTTCGCCGCCAGGACGTCGGCGAACTCCTGCGCGCCGTCCGGGCACCGCAGCCGGTACGGATGTGCGCCGAGGTCGATGGCGCCGGCCAGCACCGGAGCGATCAGGCGCAGGTCGTGCTCGCTCGCGGCGCCGGCCAGCACGCGGACATTCCACAGGCCGGCCTCGCGGTAAGCATCGAGCTCAGTCAGCCGGCGTTCCGCCCGGTCGGCGTCGAACCTGGCGTGCTCGTCCTCGTACTGCCGCAGCACCGTCAGCTGGTTGCGCAGCTCGGCCATCTCGGCTTCGAGCAGGTCGGTCGGGTCTGCGACGATCAGCCAGCCAAAGGGCCTGCCCATCACCGTCTGCAGCGCGGATTCAAATAGTGTCGCCGGCCCGAGGCCGTCCGAGCCCGCGGCCCGTGCGGCCCGCGCGGCTTGCGCGGCTTGCGCTCCGGCGACCCCGCCGAGCGGTACCTGTCGTCCTGGACACGCCGCCCAGACAAGCCGATCGAGGTCGGCCAGCATGTTGCCGTCTGTGATTACGCCGCGCGCGCCCCACGGGAAGAGCAGGTCCGCGGCGAGGCGCTCGGCCGCGCTGGAGTGCGGCACCCCGGCGGGCTCTGGCAGGGGGCCGGCGTTGGTGATGAGCTCGAGCGGCGCGCCGCCGCCCCGCGACAGCCAGCCGGCGATGAACGACCGACGGTGCCGCGCCGCGTTCAGAACCGCGGGCAGGACCGAGGCGTAGTCGCCGTCGGCCGTGCCGCCGAGGCCGCGCGCGCTGACGGCCTGGACGCGGTACCAGAGCCCGGCGGCGCCGCCGCCGATGCCTGACTCCGCTCCCATGCCTGCGTGCTTACCAGGCCGGCTCGCGGCGTGCTACCGGATTGGGGCGAATTGTGACACTCGGCCTATAGATCCACGGTGCCGGAGATGATTGTGACGGTCCCGCCGCCGACCCATACCTGGCCATCGGCATCGGTGCTGATCCGGACGCGGCCGTTCCGGCCAAGGGCAGTACCCTGACTGACCAGGTACGGTGCCTTGGCGCGCCCGCTGGCGATCAGCCACTGGGCCAGCGAGGCATTGAGGCTGCCGGTGACCGGGTCTTCGTCGGTCGTGCCGTTCTTCGGCACGAACGCGCGCACTTCAAATGCTGCGGGCCCGCCCGGCGGGTAGGGTCCGGCGATACCAAGGTCCAGGTCGGTTGGCCCGGGCGCGACTGCGAGCACAGCGTGGGCGCTGCCGAGTAGCACCGCGATCCATCCTGGCCCGTTGTCGGCCCACTGCAGGTCGACAATCTCGCCGCGGCTGATCCGGAGTATGTCCGCGATATGCGCCGCGAGCTGCTCGTCGACCGGGCCCGAATGGACCACCGGCGGCGCGGCGAACTTCAGGCCGTCCTCGTCGGCGCTGACCGTCACCAGCCCGGCGCCGCACTCCTGAATCATCCTGCCGCGCGTGCGCGGTGTGCCGCCGGCTTCCAGCCACGCGTGGCACGTGCCCAGGGTCGGATGGCCGGCAAACGGCAGCTCCTGGCTAGGCGTGAATATCCGCACCCGGTAGTCAGCCTGGCCATCGTCAGGCTCCAGGACAAAGGTCGTCTCCGACAGGTTGGTCCAGTTGGCAAACCGCTGCATCTGGTCGGTGGTGAGTCCGTCGGCGCCGAGCACGACGGCCAGCGGGTTGCCCCGGTACGGCACCTCCGTGAACACGTCCACCTGGCGGAACTGTCTCAGCATGCACTACATCCTGACAGACGAGCCAGGCGGCATCATGCGGGCCGGACCGCGTTCGGCGGCGTCGGCCCCGCAGTCAGCGGCTGCACGCGGCCGCGGAGTCGCCAAGGTTGCTGTCGGCAGCGCCATGATGGCCGGGTTCGCGTCGGCCAGCACTACGCGGCGGCCCTGGCTGGCCGGGTAGCAGATCAGGACGGCGCTCTGGGGTAGCTGCTGGAGTTCGTGCGATTCGACGAGCAGTTCGCGGGACCGCTGAGCAGTCAGGGCCGCCGAGTCGCTGCCGCCAACGGCTCGTGACGTGTTCCAGCCCCAGGATGTGCCGGCGCTGATGCCGGCCGTGATCGATCGCGAATCGCAGACCGCGGCCGACGAGCTCAGGTCCCGGCTGGCCGAACCCGTGAAGTCGGCCATTGGCACGAACGCGCCTGGACGGCTGTGGCCGCGACTGCGGCCAGCGGTCGTGGTGATTGAGTCCGATCCCGTGATCGAGTCTGCCGTCCCGACAGTGCTGGTGTAGGAGCCGCCGACCGTGTCGGTGACTGACGCGCCGACGGTGTCGGTCAACTGGCTTACCACGAACCTGTGCTCGGTACCGATTTGCTCAGCCGCGAGCCGGGCGTCCTCGGCGTTCCCCAGGCGCATGAATCCGACGGCGGCGTCGCCGCGGCCGAGCCGTTCCCGCACGTGCGCAGGGATCGACCGATAGCCGAGCACCAGCCCGGCGCCGGCGACCTCCGCGGCATCGCACAGCCGGTCGAGCACCCCGCCGGGCAGCCGTTCGGCGCCCAGCAGCCAGATCGTCTGCTGCCATCGCCTCGCGGGAGGCGCCTGACGTAGCACTGCGGTCAGCGCGATCACCAGGTAGGCCGCGATCACCGCGTTGCTCACGGTGCCGGCCCGGCGGTCGAGCCAGGCCACCTGCAGGCGACTGGGCTCGACGGTCGCGACCGATGTCGCCAGCGTCATCAGAGCACGCAGGCGAGCCTCGATGGCCCAGGCGCGCTCCACGGCCAGGTGCCCGGCGGTACGGCCGGCCAGGCTGCTCAGGCTGGCCAGCTGGCCATGCGTGAGCCCGTCAGCCGTCAGCTGCTCTGCCGCGCCGCCGATCTGACCAAGCGCACGCAAGCCGGCGATGAGCTGCGGCATCATCGTGCCGCCGCCGAGCGCCCGCAAGACGCTGCCGATCAGGGCGGCGTCGATCGCCGGGTCGCAAGAACGGGCTCCGCCAGATCCGCCTTGCCCGTCGGCGGCGTTGACTGTCTGAGCCAGGACGTCGGCGACTACGTCCGGCGGCAACCGCATCCCGAGCTCGAATCGCGGAAGATCGCCGGGCAGCACCCAGACCGACGGGTCGACCGCGGCGCGGCGAGCGACGGCTACGAGGTCAGCCGCGACGCAGTCCTCGGTCAGGTCGAGCACCGTCACCTCGCCGCCAGCCGCGAGGCGAGGCGCCGCGATCATCGTCAGGAGCGCAGACCAGCCGGCCAGCGTGCCGCCTGCGACATCGATGCGGTGCACCGTCGTCGGCAGGGTGACCGGACGCCAGAGCGGCTGACGCCTGGAGACGCTGCCTCGGTGCGTCCTGGCGCGAGCTTCGCGCGCGTGCTGCTGCTGGCGAGCCGCCAGCTGCCGTCGCTGCGCGTCGCCGAACGCGGCCACGCGCCCTTCCTCGGCCCGCAGTTGCTCGGCTAGCGCCGAGCGGGCGCGCCAGCCAGCGCGCAGACAGCCGAGCGTCGCGCAGGCGGTAACCGCGGTACCGAGCAGCGCCGCTCGGCTAGGTGCAACCCCGCCGAGCCAGGCCGCGACGACCGCGCCAGCGGCGGCCGCACAGCCGGCGCCGCCCAGCCGTGCGGGCCGCGACAACCTGCTGTGCTCGCGGCGCTGGGCCGCCACCCAGTCGGCGCTCACCGAATCGCCCTCGCCTGAGCCCACGGGCAGCGGCCGGAGCGCCCGCGGCTCGGGCTGGCTGGCCGCCGGGATCGCCCGCCAGCCGACGTAGATCAGGTCTGCCCGCACCCGGCCGCGCGGCGCCCACCAGCTGATCCCGGGGCCTGGCGCTGCGTGGGGCTCCGTGCTGGTCATCGCCGGCGATCCAGTCTGATCGGCACCGCACGGCAGTTCGTTGTCGCACCGGCCAGCGACAGGCGTACGTCCCCGCCCACACCGTAGCCCGCCGCGACGACCGCGACAGCGGGCGCCAGATTCGCGACCGGCCCGGAGCTCGTGGCACATATCACGATGACGGTGCCGGTGCACTGGCCGAGGGAGACGAGCTCGCGCAAACTCGCTGGGTCAATGGACCCGAAGCCGTTGAGCCACGCCAGGCAGTCGGCCCGCAAGCCCAGATCGCGCAGCTCGCTGAGCAGCATGCGCAGCTCGGCCGCGGCCCTCCTCGCCGCGTCGGCTGTCGGCAGGTCGATCAGCACGGTCTCCCGACGGCGAATCGCCCGGCCGATCCCTACTGCTGCCGACGCACCAGCATCGTTGACCGGCACGCTGAGCGACCTGGCGAGAGCTAATACGCGCGCCGTCACGGCACCCCGGCCAGCCATCTCCGCCGGATCGAGGCAGTCCAGCACCACCACTGTCTTGCGCCGTCTGAGCGCCGCGCACGTGATGCTGAGACCGAGCAGGTCCGCATGGGCGCCCGCCAGCAGGACTCCGTGCAATGCTTCGTCCCAGCCAACGCCAGCGAGCTTCCCGGTGGCAGTCGCGACGCCCACGGCGCAACCGTCTCTGGTGACCGTGTGGCCAGCCGCCAGCGCGGCAGCAGATATGCGCCGGCGCGCCGCAGCGACCAGCCCGGGCCGCCACTCCCACCGAGACTGCGGCCGGGCGCCGCGCCGCCACCAGCCAAGCCACAACGCCACACAGGCTTCGCCACAGCCGGCCAGCAGCGCCAGTGGCAGTGACATCAGCAGCCACTTGCCAGCACCAGTGCCCACAGCTGCATGCATGACGAGTCGCGGGTGGATCGCGGCTGCCAGCAGGTAACCCGACACCCGCTGTGATCCGGCGGCGAATCCCGCCACAGCGCCGGCCGGGCCGATCGTCAATAACCAGACAGCGGTGGCGACGGTTGGGACGGCGAGCCAGGGCGGGCGCCAGCGGGCCGCGCGGCCGACACCGACCAAGGTCGCGGCGCTGAGCAGCGTGACCGGAGCGAATACGAGCTGGGCCGCGACGAGCGCCGTCGCCAGCCCGGCGGCTAACTCGGCCCTGCGCGCGCTGCCGCGCGGGTATCCCTGATCATCAGGGCGACATCGAAGCGGCTTTCGCCCGGCAATCCCCGCAGTCGTGGTCCGCATAGCGGGTCAAGGTTCCCAGCCCTCGATGGCGTGTGTCCACGAACCTGGCAGATTGCCCGCATCTCCCGCTGTCAGCGGGCTCGCGGGCGTCTCCAGCACCAGCCGGAACATCTCCGGCCGCAGCACTGCGATGGTTAGCGCGATCGGCCGGCCGACGTCGAGGTCGTCAAACCGGATCGTGACGATCATGGCGGGCTGGCCCGCGCCAAGCCGGAGGCTGCGCGCCACCGCCGGCGGCGGTGCCCGCAGCTCGAGATGCAGCGCGGTCGCCGCGTACACGGGCGAGTCGCCGGATCGGCTGTCCGCCGCGTCCGACGACGCAACCTCGGCTGCGCCCGCACCGAGCACGCCAGTCAGCTGAAAGAGGTTGAGGACGCTCGGCGAGTCGGCCGGCGTAGTGTCGTCTGCCCTCGCGGCTATGTCCTCCGGGACATACGTCGTGACCAGCGCGGCCGGCACGGCGTCGGCGGTCCACAGGTACCTGACGACGCAGACTTGCTGGTCGGCCGGTACGTAGAGCGCCCAGCTGATGTCCTCGGGCGGCAACCGCCAGCTCAGCTGACGGCTTCGGCACAAGAACTCCGCGCCCATGGCGTCCAGGCGGGTCGCCAGACCGGAGATGCCTTCAAGGCCGATCACGTATTCGGCCGGGCTCGCTCGATAGACCTGGCCGTCGGCCAGCCGCCGGACGAGGTGCCTGCTCACGAGCTCCTCGACGGCCGCGTCGATTTCCGCCGCGCTGACGTTGTAACGGCGGGCTAGGGCAGAGTGCCGGGGCAGCCGCCAGCCGGGCTCGTGGTGTACGAGTGCGGCCGCAAGCCGGTCGGCCAGTACGCTCACGGCCGGTCGAGCGACCTTCGTCTGGTCCTCTCCTGGCCGACCTGGCCGCCAGGCACGCTGACGCCGATCGCGACGCACGGTGCTGGCGACGGCGCGAGCAGCTCGCGCAGTCTCGGGCACGGTCGCGTCCGGCTGGCTCGCTGACTGCCCGCGCTGGCCTGGCACTGCTGGCTGGACCGGCTGTCCTGGCTGGACCGGCTGGACCGGCTGGACCGGCTGGACCGGCTCGACCGGCTGGACTGGCTCGACCGGCTGGACTGGCTGTCCTGGCTTGACTTCTAGTGCTGGCTGGCCGGGCTGCTCGCCATCGTCCGCCGCCAACGGCATGCCGACGCCCGCGGTGCCCATGGCGCCTACTCCGCGCTTGGACGTACGGAAAGGAAGGCTCCCCGGAGCACGCTGCACCGCCCCTGACTGTCGCTGATCGTCACCGCCCTATTGGTGGCGGCCGCCGACGTCCTTTGTAAGCGGGCCAGGTGAACAGTAGTTGAACCACCAGGCCCAACGACTCAACGGGCGGGTGGCAAGTAGGGGAACAGACCAGCGACAGGACGTCACGTCAGCTAGAGCAGACGGCTGCCCGGCGATTCGCCGGGCAGCCGTTACCGTTCTGAGCCTCAGATCGCACCGCTAGCTGCAGTTATGCCTAGACGGCAACCACTAGCTCCCGGATCTCTCCGATGGCCGCGCTGACGCCGCAATCGGCCTTGACGCCGCCGGGTGCCAGCACGCGCAGCGTCCAGTCACCTGGTGCCGCGAAGAACCGGAACCCGCCATCCTCGCCCAGGGGTACCTCGGCCACGAAGTCGCCGCCCGCGTTTAGCAACCGCGCGTATCCGACCTGTACTGGCGCGCCGTCCTTGGTGACCCTGCCCTGGACGATGGCCTGGTTGCCGGCATCCTTAACGGGCGCCCCGCCGGCCGGCGCGCCGCATCCTGCGGCAGTTGCCTGAGCTGCCTCACTCATGACTCATCACCCAGCTTGATCGGAACGCCCACCAGCGAGCCGTACTCAGTCCAGGAGCCGTCGTAGTTCTTCACGTTCGGCTGTCCCAGGAGCTCGTGCATGACGAACCAGGTGTGCGCGGAGCGCTCACCGATCCGGCAGTAGGCGATGGTGTCGATGCCGAAGTCGACGCCGGCCTCGCTGTAGAGAGTCCGGAGGGCGTCATCCGACTTGAATGTGCCGTCGTCCTCGGCCGCCTTGGACCACGGGACGTTCCGCGCGGTGGGTACGTGGCCGCCGCGCTGGGCCTGCTCCTGAGGCAGGTGTGCCGGAGCCAGCAGGCGCCCGGCGAACTCATCTGGCGACCGCACGTCGATCAGGTTCTTGCTGCCGATCGCGCTGACCACCTCGTCGCGGAAGGCCCGGATCGAGGTGTCCTGCTCCTTGGCCCGGTAGCTAGTAGCCGGGCGCGACGGTACCTCGGACACGAGCTCGCGGGAGTCCAGCTCCCACTTCTTGCGGCCGCCATCTAGCAGCTTCACCTTGTCGTGGCCGTACAGCCTGAAGTACCAGTACGCATACGCGGCGAACCAGTTGTTGTTGCCGCCGTACAGGATCACCGTGTCGTCGTTGGAGATGCCGCGCGCCGATAGCAGCGCCGCAAAGCCAGCCCGGTCGACAAAGTCGCGGCGGACCGGGTCCTGCAGATCCTTCTTCCAGTCCAGCTTCACGGCCCCCCGGATGTGGCCCTTGTCGTAAGCGCTGGTGTCCTCGTCCACTTCGACGAGGACGACGCCAGGGTCGTCGCGATGCGCCTCGACCCAGTCAGAATCCACCAAGACGTCGGAACGGCTCATGCTCAATTCCTCCTCTGTCTTAACACGTTGTCTGTCAGCTTCGGCCGGCGCCCGCATGGACCGGCCAAGTCCTCCGGATGATCAAGTACAGCTCGCAGCCCAGGCAGATCCCGAATACCCCGTTCAGCACGGCGGCCACGAGCCCGAGCGCCGCCGCAATAAGCCCGAGCGGACGCACCCCCGCCGCAAACCCAATGATGCCGATTATCGAGATGATCAGGCCCACCGCCTGGGCGAACCGGGGCGGCGCCGCATCCTCGAGCTCCGTCGGCGGCCCGAGCCGGGGCCTGACCAGCCACTTGTAGATGAGTCCGTATGGGGAGTACTGGACACCGAGGATCGCGCCCACGGCAAAAACGAGCGCCTGCGCGGCCAGCAGCCAGCCGCTGCCGGTGATCAGGACGAGGGCAAAAACCACCATCGTGACCAGGGCCCCGAAACGCGGTCCGCGCGGGTCAATCTGCATCTGTGCCAGATCCTTATCGATCTTTGTCTTTACCGGGGAGGTGCGGTCCCGCTGCTCGGGTAATCCCGTAGCTACCGCCATAGCCAGGATTCGGACGGGAACGTGGCCGCGAAAGTACGCCGCCGACATCCTTGCGCGCTGGCCTCACCAGCAGAAACGTGAGCAGGCCCGCGGCAGCTAGCCGGCCGGACAGATGGCTGTGGTCACGCGGCAGAAGTCCACGGCGCGGCGCTTGGTCAGCGCGAGGCCAGGGCGACGCACCCACGTGGCGCTGGACTTCGGTGCAGGCACGCTGCCGATGCTATGCGGGACCGCGCCAGCTGTCACGTTAATCCCGACCTCATCCATAGGAATCCGGCTCACAGGCTAGCCGCCGCACCGATCGCCGCGATCACGTCCGGCTTGCGCGGCTGGCCGCTGGCGCGACGGACGATGCGCCCGTCGCCGGCCAGCACCAGAACCGTCGGCGTCCGCAGCACGTTGAGCTCGCGAACGAGGTCCAGACGCGACTCGGCATCTATCTCGACGTGAGCGACGCCGTCAGTCATGCCGACGACGTCCGAGAGGATCTGCCGTGTGGCCCGGCACGGCGCGCAGAACGCCGAGGAGAACTGGACCAGCGTCGCCCGTTCACCCAGCTCGTGCCCGAGCTGGCTGCTGGTCAGCACGTCGCTCGCCAGGCCGTCGCTTGTCAGCGCAACACCTTGCCGGTTATCGACGCCCAGGATGGCCGTGCTGGGGCCGCGCATCCTGCCGTTGAAGCGCCGCCAGGCGCCGCCGCCGATCAGCGCGATCGCCAGGGCGAGGGCCAGCGCGACAAGTCCGGGTGTCATGGCCCTAACAGCGCGCCGCCAGTCCCACGCATTCCCGACTTAGGTCGCGGGAATGTTCACCAGCAGCTTGCCCGCGCTTGTGATCTGGAAGCTGTGCACCGCGCTGACCGGGACCGGCGAGGAGACCGTGTACCAGGCCGTCTGGCCGTACGGCGCGCGCACCGTCCAGGAGGAGGCGTGGGTGCGGCCGTTGATCAAGAACTCGCAGTGGGTACCTGGCTGGATCCCGCTCACCTGCACCCGCATCGAGGTGGTGCCCCACGGAGTCGGCGCGTAGTCAACGACCGCGGCCACATTGGTCTGGGCGTTGGCGCCGCGCGCGATGTCGTGGACCGCGACCGGCGGCTTGGTCAGCTCTGTCGCCGCAGTGGCTGCCCCGGCAGCGATCGCGGCGGACGCGGCGACTGCCACCGCGCTGCGCCACAGCCGGGTCCGTCGCTTGGCCGTGACCTTGCGCAGCAGAGAGTTCAGCAGCTCGGCCGACGGCTCGGCCATCTCGGGCAGCCCGCTCGGCTCACCGCTCAGGCGCTCGACGTCGGCCGCCGGGACCCGGCTCAGCATTGCCGGCAGGCCAGCCAGGCCGGCGAGTTCGTCTCGGCACTGCGGGCACTGGCTCAGATGCTCGTCGACGATCACGCGCTCGGCCGGGTCGATCGCACCGACCACGTAGACGCCGAGCAATTGCCTGATCTCCCGGCAGGCGGGGCCGCTGTATTCGCTGATCGTCATGGCGCGAGCCCCCTTTCCTCCAGCGCGAGTCTGAGCGCCCGGAGCGCGTAGAACGTCCGGGACTTAACGGTTCCGGCGGGCACGCCCAATGTTGCGGCCGCCTCGGCGACCGACTTGCCCTGATAGTAGGTCTCTAGCAGCACTCGTTTGTGCTCTGGCCGCAGCGAGCTCAGCGCGTCGGCGACCGCCCAGGACTCCAGCGCCCGCTCCGCCTCGTCCGGCGCGGGCAGTACCTCGAGGGCGCCTTCGCCGACCTCACTTGGCCGAGCCCGGCGGGCCCGATAGGAGTCGATTGCCAGGTTCCGCGCGACTGCGAATAGCCATGGCCTGGCCGGGCGGCCGGCGATAGCCTCCGGATGCTGCCAGGCCCGCAGCAACGTCTCCTGCACAATGTCCTCCGCCCGCTGGCGATCGCCGCTCATGAGGTGAACGGCATACCTGAGCAGCGGGGCGGCGTGCTCGGCATAGAGCGCGCGGACTAGCTCCTCGTCGGATGACATCCGGCGGGAGTCACGGGCGCCCGCGCCGCCGAGGCCTGCCATGCCTGCTACAACGTGCGATGACAGTGCGCGGTTCAACCGCCACGTCAGCCGCCCGCAAAGGGCGGCAGCACCTCGATGATGTTGCCCTCGCGGAGGAAGACGGATTCGGCTGCGCGCCGCCCGACGGGGTCGCCGTCGATGAGGAAGGAAGCTCTGGCCAGGACCGGGCGCAGCCGTCCGGTGACGTCCGCATCGGCCGCCGCAGTCAGCGCCGCAGCCAGGGTGCCGGCGTCAAGGCGCTGCTCCGCCACGCCTGCCGCGTCCTTGGCTGCGGCCCAGTAGCGCATGGTCACTGTGGCCATGTCAGCTATCCTCGCTCATAAGCGGCACCGGACAACGACGACCTGGGTGTAAACGCAGGAGACATTTGGTTCTTGTTCCGGCAAGTTGGCCGGGGGCCGGAGGTGGCGGCGGTTGAGCAATGTCCTGCTGCTGACCAGCGGGCGTGAACCGCCTGCCGACATCTTGCCGTCGCTGAGCTTGCTGCCGCATATCGTCCGCGTAGCGCCAGTGGCGGCCGAGAGCGTGATCGGCGGGCCCGTTCCCGACGCGGTACTCGTTGACGCCCGCCGTGACCTGGTGCTCGCGCGGCGGGTGCTGATGACGCTGCGCGCCACAGCCAGCCCGGCCCCGGTCATCGCCATTGTGACCGATGGCGGATGGGCGGCGGTGTCGGCTGATTGGGGCGCTGACGACCTGCTGCTGCATACCGCTGGCCCGGCCGAGGTCGAGGCGCGGCTGCGGCTGGCGATCGGACGGCGGACCCAAGCGGCTGCGCAGCTCCCGGACGAGATCCGCTCGAGCGGTCTGGTCATCAACGAGGCAACGTACTCGGCCCGGATGAACGGCCGCTCCCTGGACCTGACGTTCAAGGAGTTCGAGCTGCTGAAGTTCCTGGCGCAGCACCCCGGCCGGGTGTTCAGCCGGGCCCAGCTGCTGCAAGAGGTCTGGGGCTACGACTACTTCGGCGGCACCCGGACTGTCGACGTGCATGTGCGGCGGCTGCGAGCGAAGCTCGGCGCGGAGAACGAGGCGCTCATCGGGACGGTACGCAACGTGGGCTACCGGTTCGTGCCAGCCAAGCCCACTGGCCTCGGATCCGATGACAGCGAATCGGAGGCAGCCCCTGTCGTCGCGAGCGAGGACGGCACCATTTACAGCCCCGACGGCGGTGAGCAAGACGCCGCGGAGCGGCGCGGCCTGCCAGCGATCGCGCATGCCGACCGATAGGCCCGGCGCGGGAGCGCCCGATCAGACGCACCTCGCCACCAGCGGGCCGCTGCCGGCCGAGCAGGCTGAGCAGGTACTCGACCTCATCCGTCGCGCCGCCGAGGAGGACGGCGTCAGCCCGCTGTCGGAGCACGTGATGCTCCACCTCCGGTACGGCGGTGATCCGCGGGCGCGCAACATCTTGCTCTGGCAGAACGGCGCGCTGGTCGGCTACGGGCACCTGGATCCCACCGATCCGGTCGAGGGGCCGGCCGGCGAGATGGTCGTGGACCCGGCGGCCAGGCGACGCGGACTTGGCCTTGTGCTTGGCCGCGCGCTGCTGGCCGAGGCCGGTCCTGCCGGGCTACGCCTCTGGGCGCATGGCGATCTGCCCGCCGCGGCCAGGCTAGCCTCGGCAGCCGGCTTTCAGCGCTCTCGTGCGCTGTGGCAGATGCGCAGATCGCTGCAGACGCACATCGCCAGGCCGCAGTTCGCGGACGGCATCTCCGTGCGGACGTTCCGGATTGGCGAGGACGAGGACGCGTGGGTCGCGCTCAATCGCCGCGCGTTCGCGCGGCATCCGGAGCAGGGCGCCTGGACCCGGGATGACCTGGATATGCGCGAACGCGAGCGTTGGTTCGACGCCGATGGATTCTTCCTCGCCGAGCGAGCCGGACGCCTGGTCGGCTTCCACTGGACAAAGATTCACGGCGGCGACAAGCCATCCGATGAGGGCGGCCACGGGCACGAGCCCATCGGCGAGGTCTACGTCGTGGGCGTTGACCCCGATGAGCGCGGCACCGGTCTCGGCCGCGCGCTGACGCTCACCGGCCTGCGCTACTTGCGCGCCCGCGGCCTTGCGCAGGTGATGCTGTACGTGGACGAGGCCAACACCGCAGCGATCGGGCTGTATGAGTCACTCGGCTTCACGCACTGGGACACCGACGTCATGTTCTCGAGCCAGGCGCTGGCGGAGCGTCAGTAAGAGCGGGCGTCGGCACTGGCCCGCTGGCGCAATCCGAGCACCTCGTCGATCTCGTCGATCGTCAATGCTCGGTCGGCAGCAGCGACAGCGCCGAGGACCTCGGCGTACAACTCGATTTCCTCGAGCGCCACCCGATCGTGGAACCTGAGGTCGACGTCGTCGTGCATGCGCGCCCACCTCCTGTGCTCACTAAACGCGGCGGCTCAGCGGTTCCGTTAACTTCGGTGTAACAAGGCTAACGGCGAGAGAGCCGCCCGCGCATGACCCATGAGAGCCATTTACCGAACTACCTCGGCTAGCCCGGACGCTTCCGCCGCGGCTACTCGTCACCCCAGGTCGCGTTCCGGTGACGGAGGGCACGCTCAACGTAGTGCTCCGCCGTCTCGGCGAATGACAGCCGGTCGGCGTCGGTCAGTTCCCTGACTACGCGCCCTGGCACCCCCGCCATCAGCACACCCGCGGGCACCGTCGCACCGGGCAGCACGACGGTCCCCGCCGCGATGAGGCTTCCCGCACCGACGTGCGCCCGGCCCAGCACCACGGCACCGATGCCAATCAGCGCGCCCGCCTCGACGTATGCCCCGTGTACTGTCGCTCGGTGCCCGAGGCTTACCCGATCCTCGAGTACGGCCGGCTCGCCCGCATCGACATGCATGCAGCAGAGGTCCTGGATATTGCATTCGGCGCCGACCACGATCTCGTCGTCATCCCCGCGTAGCACCGATCCGTACCAGACGGAAGCGCCGCGGCCGAGCGTGACCCGGCCGACAACCACCGCGCCAGGAGCGACCCATGCCTCGGGATGGATGACCGGGCGGTCATCGTCAAGCGATCCGACCAATCGACACCACCTTGCGAGATCAGCCTGTGAGGGATTCTCGCAGGCGCGGGCCGCCGCCGGGCATCGACCCTGACGCGACGATTGGTACGGCAAGGCAGATAAATTAGTACAAAACGTCGTTTCGGTTGCGCTGTGGGAGGCTAGAGGACAGAGTCAACCCCAGCGTCGCAGATCATCGCGTGCGCCCGGAGTACGTTGTGTTCCCGCGAGTTGCCTGGCGGGTCCGGCGTAGCCGTAAGCACCAGCAGTCCCGAGGCCTCCCGCTAGTCGCACTCCGGTCCGCCGACTGCCTGAGGGACCCGATAGGTGAAAGCATGAGCGAGCAAGGCCACGTCTCCGCCGACTTGGGCCACGAAGACCAGTTCGAGCGCGAGATGCGCGGCTACAGCCGCCGCGCTGTCGACGAGTACGTGGCCCAGCTCCGGATTGACCTTCGCTCGCTGGAAGACCGCAAGCGCGATCTCGAAAACCGGCTCTCGCAGGCGCTCGACGACCTGGAACGACTCAAGCTGGAACTGTCAGCCGCCCGTTCGCAAGGCAAGCCGGCGCACGAGGAAATCAGCGACAACATTCGCAAGATACTCGAGCTCGCCGACAATGAGGCGAGATCGCAGCGCGTCAAGGCGGACGAGGAGATTGCCAGGCTCCGCGCCGAGGCCCAGACCGAGACCACCAAGCTGCGGACCGACGCCAAGGCCGAGACCGACCGGAGCCGGGCTGAGGCGCACGAGCAAGCCGAACGCATGCTGAGCGCGGCCCAAGAGCAAGCCGACAGCACCGTCGGGAACGCCAAGGCCGAGGCGGGTGCGGCGCGCAAGGCAGCGACGACCGAGGCGCAACAGGTCGTCGCCGACGCGACCAGGCAGGCCGAGACCGCGGTCGCCACGGCGAAGAGCCAGGCCAAGCAGCAGCTCGACGAGGCGACTGCGCGCGCCACTGCGATCCACGACGGCGCCGAGCGGCGGCTGAACTTGCTGATGTCGCGGCACACCGAGGCGGTACGGCGGCTCACTGAGATCCGCGACGTCGTCACCTCACTAGTCGCTGGCGAGGCCGACCGCGGTTCGCTCGAGGACGAAGTGGCCAGGACCGTAACCGGGGCGGTCGGCGGTGATGGGCCGTCGAGCCGACCTGGGACCGGCCGTTCCGCCGGCCCGGCCGAGGGCCGCCACGCCGGCGGGAACGGACAGTCTGAGGGTTCGCCTGCGTTGTCCACGGCGCAACGGCCAGGCCAGCCCGCAACCGCTGGCCACGGTGGTCCGCTGCCCGCGGCCCGGTCAGCTCAGCTGCCGGGTAGTCATGCGATGCAGGCCGGCCCAGGCAACGGACAGCATCTCGGTCCGGCTGGCGCGCGGATCGCGGCCGGGCCGCCGACCGCGCCGGACGGCGACGACCGAACTGACGGCACCAATCTCGTCAAGGACTAGCGCTTAGCGCGCAATACGAGCGGGGCCCGAGCAGCAAACGCCCGGGCCTTCGTCGTGCTGAGCCCGCGGTCCCCCGCACGGCCCAGCCTGGATGGCGCGCTGTCGGCGCCCCCACGCCAGCAGCATGGCCGCCGACCTGCTGCTGCTAGAGCGACAGCAAGTGCCCACCCATGACGTATCTAGCCCAGTCGGCAGGCCAGCCGTGCTAGGCGCCGTCGCGGGCGCATGCCGATTTACCGTCGCCGAAACTCTTGACGCCGCGCGCCCACGGTCCTACGGTTCGGTTTGAAATGTTGTTCCATAATGTCGAACAGCATTCGGAGATCTCGCTGAGGGAGGTGAGAAGCCCGCCGCCTGACGCTTGAGTGAGCAGCGCAGCCGACGGGCGAACGCATGGCCGCTGCACCAACGACCCCGCAGAAACTCCTTGCGGAACTAGTGGGAACCGCATGCCTGGTCTACGTCGGCGCCGGCTCGGCCGCCGCTACCGGGGTGATCGCCGCTAGCAGCAAGGCTCCGTTCTCGCTCGCTGACCTGGGGATGATCTCGTTCGCGTTCATGCTCGTCATCGTGGGCGTGGTTTACGCGATCGGTCACATCTCGGGCGGCCACATCAACCCCGCCGTGACGCTGTCGCTTGCCGTGTCGGGCAAATTCCCGTGGCGAGAAGTACCCGGTTACATGCTCGCACAGCTCGTCGGCGCCGTCATTGGCGCGGCCGCGATCTTCCTGACCCTTGGCCGGGCCGCAGCCGTCGCCGCCGGCGGCGGTGTCACCGCATACAACACAGCCTCGATGGGATTCGGCCGCGCGCTGCTGATCGAGGCCATTGGTACTGCCATTCTGGTGTTCGTCATCTTCGGCGTCATCGACCACCGCGCGGTGCCCGGCTGGGCGCCGATGGCGATCGGCGCCATTGTCTTCGCGATCATCATCATCATCGGCCCGGCTACGGGCGCCGCCATCAACCCGGCCCGCTACCTCGGCGCTGTCTTCATGCAGGGCGCGTTCGGTGGCCACATCACCTGGTCGGAGGTGCCGGCCTACCTCATCGGCGAGCTGGCCGGCGGAGTCGCTGGCGCCCTTGCCTACGTCGGCATCTCGAAGATGCGCCAGGACGCCAGGCTGACCAGCCTGTCCCCTGACCCCGACACCACATCCGAGCCAGTCCGGGAGACGACGGCATGAAGAAGCTCATCAACTCGCCCGACAGCGTAGTGACCGACGCCCTCGCCGGGATCGCCGCGGCGCATCCGAGCCTGGCCGTCGACATCGAGAACAAGGTGATCACCAGGGCGGCCGGCCCGACGCCGGGCAAGGTTGGCCTGGTGTCCGGCGGCGGGTCTGGCCATGAGCCCCTGCACGGCGGCTTCGTTGGCTACGGCATGCTCGACGCGGCTTGCCCTGGGGAGGTCTTCACCTCCCCGGTTCCGGATCAGATGCTGGTCGCGACCAGGGCCGTCAGCGCCGGCGCTGGCGTGCTGCACGTCGTCAAGAACTACACCGGCGACGTGCTCAACTTCCAGATGGCCGCGGAGCTTGCCGACGACGAAGGCATCGAGGTCGCCCCGGTCGTCATCAACGACGACGTCGCGGTGCAGGACTCGCTCTACACGGCGGGCCGACGCGGCGTCGGCGCTACTGTCTTCGTCGAGAAGATCGCCGGCGCGCTGGCCGAGCGCCTGGCGCCGCTGCCCGACGTGGCGGCGGTCGCGGCCGAGGTCAACGACCGCAGCCGGTCGTTCGGCGTCGCACTAACATCGTGCACGGTGCCAGCCGCCGGCAAACCGACGTTCGATCTTGGCGAGACCGAGATCGAGCTCGGCATCGGCATCCACGGCGAGCCCGGCCGACAGCGCGCGCCGCTCGCTTCGGCCGGCGAGATCGTCGCCGTCGCCCTTGACGCCGTCCATGCTGACATGCCGGTGGCCGGCGACGTCTTGGTCATGGTCAACGGCATGGGCGGCACGCCGCTCATCGAGCTCTACGTCGTCTACAACGAGGTGCACAAGTACATCACCGGCCGGGGCGCCAGGATTACCAGGAACCTTGTCGGCAACTACATCACCAGCCTGGAGATGCAGGGCTTCTCGGTGACCGTATGCCAGCTCACCGACTCGCTCACCGACCTTTGGGACGCAGCGGTAGACACGCCAGCCCTGCGGTGGTGACGGTAGGAACGACAAGCCGGCGGCCGCTGACCCCAGCGGCCGCCGGCCGCTACCGCGAGGAGCTGTAATGGATGCCGCATTCTTCCGGGCCTGGCTTGCCGAGGCCGGCACCGTCATCGAGTCGCAGCGCGACCACCTCACTCAGCTAGACGCCGCCATCGGCGACGCTGACCACGGGATCAACCTGGCGCGCGGCTTCAGTGCCATCGCCGCCGCGCTTGACAGGACGGCTACGCCGACGCCGGGCTCCGTGCTGATTCTGGCGGGGTCAACACTCATCTCGAAGGTGGGTGGTGCCTCCGGCCCGTTGTACGGAATGGCGCTGCGACAGGCTGGCAAGGCGCTAGGCGACGCCGCCGACTCGGGCCTGCCCGAGCTGGCCGCGAGCCTCGAGGCCGCGCTAGCTGGTGTGCAGAAGCTCGGGGCGGCCCGCGAAGGGGAGAAGACGATGGTCGACGCGCTCGCACCAGCCGTGGCGGCTTTGCACAAGTCCGTCTCCGAGGGCGCCGGCGCGGCGGCTGCGCTGGGGGCAGCGGCCGCGGCCGCAGCCGCGGGCGCGCAAGCGACGATCTCGATGCAGGCACTGAAGGGTCGGGCGAGTTACCTCGGGCCGCGCAGCGTCGGTCACGAGGACCCTGGCGCGGCCTCCACGGCGATCATCATGGGCGCGCTGAGCGAGGTCGCCCGGCGGCAAGCCACATGACCTCGTCGCGATTCACCGGAACGGCCGTCGCCGACGGCATGGCGACGGGCGTGCTCTACCTTGCGGACGCAACTGTTCGCGCGGGCGCGAGCGCCGACGAGGTCGCCGGCGCGTTTGCCGCGGTCGCCGCCAACCGCCGAGCGCTGGCCAGCCAGCTCCAGTCTCAGGGCCGCGAGCAGGAGGCCGACATCGTCGCGGTGGCGGCCCTCATCGCCGCGGATCCGGTTCTGGTCGGTCCGGCCGTAGATGCCGTCCGCGCCGGAACCGACGCGGTCACGGCCGTCACCGAGGCCGCAGCAGCGCAAGCCGCGGTGCTGGCCGGTCTTGACAGCCCCGAACTGGCGGAGCGCGCCGGCGACATCCGCCAGCTCGCGCGCGCCGTCCTCGAGCAGCTGGCTGGAGACAAGCGGCAGCCGCCAGCCGGAAACTTCATCCTCGTGCGGCGCGAGGTCGCCGCTGCGGACCTCATCGAGCTGGCGGATGAAGGCCTCGCGGGGGTCGTTTCGCTAGCGGGAGGCGCGAGCTCGCATGCCGCCATCGTCGCGCGCGGCCTTGGCGTACCCATGCTCACTGGCGTCGATCCGGCGGTACTGACGGCCGGCGACGGCCGGCCCGCGCTCCTGGACTGCGTCGCGGGCAGGCTCACAGTTGAGCCGAGTGCGCGCGAGCTGGCGCGCATTCCGATGCGGACGGGAACGGGGCCGCAAGTCGGCACGGCCGTCGCACGGACCGCCGACGGGAGCCAGATAGTGATCTTGTGCAACGTGGCCTCGGCGGCCGAGACGCGGCGGGGCCTGGCCGATGGAGCCGCAGGCGTCGGCCTGCTGCGCACCGAGATCCCGTTCACGGGGGCGACCTCGTGGCCCAGTGCAGACCAGCATGAGCGTCAGCTCAAGCCGATCCTTTCGTTGTTGCGAGGGCGGCCGGCCACGGTCCGGCTGCTGGACTTCTCTGGCGATAAGGTCCCGCCGTTCCTGCCGCGGGACCGGCCTGGCCTGGCTGAGCTACTGGGGCACCCAACCGCGCTGGCCGATCAGCTGCGGGTCGCGCTGACGGCAGGTGCGGACACCGAGCTGGCCATCCTCATCCCGATGGTGAGCAGCCAGGCTGAGGTGACCGCCGTCCGGGACGCTATCGAGGCAATCATCGCCGAGCTGGCCGTGCCGGCGCCGCGGCTCGGCATCATGGTCGAGCTGGCAGCGACCGCGGCCGCCGCGGAGACCTTCGCCAGCCAGGTGGAGTTCTTCTCGATCGGCACGAACGATCTTACCGGGCAGGTGCTCGGCCTCAGCCGCCTAGACCCGTCGGCAGGCCCGGGTCTTGCCGCGGACGCGCGCGTGCTCGATCTCATCAGGCACGTTACCGACGCCGCGGCCGCGGCCAAGATCTCGGTCTCTGTCTGCGGTGACTCAGCCGCCGACCCGCGGGTCCTGCCGCTGCTGGTCGGCCTCGGCGTTCGCGCGGTGAGCGTTCCTGCAGCCAGCGTGAGCCGCGTGCGCGAGTGGATCAGCCAGCTCAACGCCGGAGCGTGCGCGGCGATCACAGCGAAGGCGCTGACGTCCTCATCAGCGCAAGAGAACTGGGAGCTGGTGCACCGTGCCGAGCTCAGCTGAGGGCCGTCAGCGCTGCTCCCCCGCCCCGGCCGGCCCCGAGGTCGCGGGAAATACTGCGCGCAGACTCGGTTACAGCCCTGGCCAGCTCGTCCCGCACGGCGACGGCGAGCAGCCGCTCCGAGGGACCGACCACACCGATCGACCCGGCGACCGCGCCTTCCCGGTTAACGATCGGAGCGGCGATGCCGCCATCGCCGACAGTCGCCTCCTGGTCTTCGATCGCGTAGCCGTGCCTGCGGACCTGAGCCAGGGCCCGGCCGAGCGCGGCCCGTGTGGTCTTGGTACGGCCGGTCAACGGCGCCAGGTCGGCGGCCAGCAGACGCGCATAGCTGGTCTGGGGCAGGCTCGCAGCGATGGCGTGGCCGAGCGCGCACGCATGCCACGGGATCGCGGCGCCGACCTCCAGAATCTGTACGGTGTTGTCGGGGCGGAACACGTGGTGCAGAACGATCACCCGCGAGCCCGACAGGGTCGCCACCCATACCGCCTCGCCGGCCCGCTGCGCCAGCGCCTCAGCCCACAGCAGCGACCGAGCCCGGAGCTCGGAGCCGTCAAGGAACGCATTACCCAGCTGCAGCACGCCCGGTCCAAGGCTGTACTTGCCCGTATCCGGGTCCTGCGCGACGAGGTCGTGCTTCTCCAGCGTCCGCAGCAATCCGTAGACGGTCGGCTTGGCCAGCCCCACTCGGTCGGCGATCTCGGTCACGCCCAGCCGTGGTGTCCCCGATCCAAGCGCGGTCAGGATCGCCGCGGCTCGTTCCACCGACTGAATCATGGAGGCCTTTCGGTAATGTCGAACAGTATTCAGGATAGGCCATGAGCGAAGCCGGGCGAGTGGGGATCGTGCTCGTGTCGCACAGCGCCGCGCTGGCAGCTGGAACCGCTGAGCTGGCAGGCCAGGTCGGCGGCGGCGAAGTGATTGTCATGCCAGCCGGCGGAACCGACGACGGCCGCCTCGGCACGAGTATCGCCAAGATCAGGCATGCGCTGGCCGCCGCCGACAGTGGCGCGGGTGTCGTCGTGCTGCCGGATCTCGGCAGCTCCGTCCTGACGGTGCGAGCGCTCCTGGCGGACGGGGAAGGCCTGCCTGAGCCGCTCGCCGTCGCGGACGCTCCGTTCGTCGAGGGCGCGGTCGCCGCGACGATTGCCGCCGCCGTGGGCGGCGACGTCAAGGCCGTGGCCAGCGCGGCCGAGGAGGCACGGCGTGCGCGCAAGCTCTGAGGCGTCCATCACGCTGGCTGGCGACTTGCACGCGCGGCCGGCCGGATCGCTCGCGATCGCGGCCGCGAAGTTCGAGTCGTCCATCGAGCTCGCCACGGCCGGCCGCTCTGCCGACGCCAAGAGCGTGCTGAGCGTCATGGGCATCGGCGCCACCAGCGGTCAGGTGGTTACCGTGCGTGCGATCGGCCCGGACGCAGCCCAAGCAGTCGCCGCCATTGCGGGGATACTAGCCGACGCGACGAAGGTCGGCAGCTAGCGGCCGCGCTAGGACGGCAGCAGGTCAAGCTGCCGCAAGATGACACCCTCGCGCAGTGCCCACGGGCACATCTCCAGCACCGGCAGGCCGAGCAGGTCCATCGCGGCGTCAGCGACGATGGCGCCGCCGGCCAGCTGATGCGCTCGCCCGACCGACACGCCGGGCAGGTCTTCCCGCTCCGCCCTGGTCAGCTGCGGCAGTCGCTCGGCCAGCGCGATGACGTCGGTGTGTTTGAGTACCCGCTTGATGTACTGGCCTTCGCTGGACGCCGCGGCTCCAGCGACGCGGGCGAGCTGACGGAACGTCTTGGACGTAGCCACCGCGTGATTCGGTGGCCCGTTCCGCAGCAGCGGCCCGGCCGTGGTCGCGATCTCGGCCCGCACGTGCCTGCGTAGCTTCCGGACGTCATCCGCGGACGGCGGGTCCCCGGGCAGCCAGTCCCGCGTCAGTCGCCCGGCGCCGAGCGGTAGGGAGACGGCCGTGTCGGGTTCCTCATCGAGCCCGGTAGCGATCTCCAGCGAGCCGCCGCCAATGTCGAGCATCAGGAGCCGCCCGGACGACCAGCCGAACCAGCGCCGAGCCGCCAGGAACGTCAGGCGTGCTTCGTCCGGGCCGGGCAGCACCTTGATGGCGACGTTGGTCTCGGCCTCGATCTGGGCCAGCAGTTCGTCGCCGTTTGCGGCATCGCGGACGGCCGACGTCGCGAAGGCCACCATTTCGCTCACGCCCTTGTCCTCGGCGATCTGAAGGGCCTCGTGCACGAAATCGCGCAGCCGCTGGGCGCAGCTGTCGGTGAGCCGGTCGGCTTCGTCCAGGTTCTCCCCCAGCCGCAACTCGGCCTTGTGTGAGAAGGCAGGCAGCGGCCTGCCGCCCTGGTGTGCGTCGACCACCAGCAGGTGCACAGAGTTCGAGCCAACGTCCAGCACGCCAAGTCGCATGCCTATGACGCTACCGTCAGGCGACCTGCCAGGACATCGCCGCCGCCCCGGCACCAGGGCGCGATCCGGGGAACATCTGCACCCCACCCGGCGCTGTCTCATGAACTGATGCCGGCCATGGCGGCTCTGGAGGAAACATGACCGCAGCACACGATATCCGGGTGGAGCACAGCCGCAAGCGCGTGCGTATTCTGCTGGCCGGGGAGCTGGTCGCGGACACAACCAGTCCGCTGCTGGTCTGGGAAGTTCCCTACTACCCCACGTACTACATCCCGGCTCCAGACATCCTCGCCAAGCTCATTCCGGCTGGCGCTGACACGAACCACGTCCTGGGTGAGGCCGAGGTGTTCACGGTTGAGGTGCCGGGCGGGACGACAGCTGATCGCGCGGCTCGTCGGTATCCGGCCAGCCCAGCCCGGCAGCTGACGGAGGCTGTCCGGTTTGAGTGGAATGCAATGAGTGAGTGGCTTGAGGAAGACGAGCCGGTATACACCCACCCTCGTGACCCGCACACGCGGGTGGACATCCTGGCCAGCTCGCGGCACGTGCGCGTGGAGATCGACGGCGTCACCGTAGCCGACTCACGCAGCCCGCGCATCTTGTTCGAGACCGGTCTGCCACCCCGGTACTACCTGCCGCTGCCCGACGTCCGGACCGAGTTGCTGCGCGCCTCCGACAGCGAGAGCCAGTGCCCCTACAAGGGAACGGCGAGCTACTGGTCGGTGGACACAGGCGCGGCCGTCCACGAGGACGTCGTGTGGATCTATCGGACGCCGCTGCCGGAGAGCCAGAAGATCGCCGGGCTAGCCGCCTTCTACGACGAGAAGGTAGAGGTATTCGTCGACGGAGTGCAGCAGCGTCGCCCGCACACTAAGTTCAGCTGACGCCCGTACTGGGCCCGCGCCCAGGTCAGCGCGGCCCATCGAGGTCCGTCATGCTGGCTGTCGACGGCTCTCGCCTCGTCTGGATGAGCCCAGCCGCGATCTCGGCGTTTCGCATGACGCGAAGCATGTTGCCGCTCGCGAGCTTGCCGCAGTCCGACTCGGACCACTTGCGGGCAACGAGCGCATCGATGAGGGCCGGATAACAGGACACATCCTCAAGGCCGATGGGCAGCACGTCGACCCCGTCGTAATCGCCGCCGAGTCCGATATGGTCGACGCCAGCGACCGCCCGCACGTGCTCGAGGTGGGCAACCACGTCGGCGATTGTCGCCCTCGGCCGTGGGTGCTCCGCGATCCATTCGCCTTTGAACTGCTTGCGGTGGTCAAGGTCGCGATAGTCGAAGCCCTTCCGCCCCATCTCGGCCGCGAGCTCCAATTCCCAGTCCCGGCAGCGCTGAGCGACGAATGCGGGCACGAACGTGATCATGCACAGGCCGCCGTTCGCAGCCAGCCTCGCCAGGATCGCGTCCGGCACGTTCCGCGGGTGATCACAGATAGCGAGGGCCGATGAGTGGGAGAAGATGACCGGCGCCTCGGCCGTGTCGAGGGCGTCGCTCATCGTTGGCGGCGCCACGTGCGAGAGGTCGACGAGCATCCCGAGGCGCTGCATCTCCCGGACGACCTCGCGGCCGAACGCGCTGAGGCCGCCCGCGACGGGCTCGTCGGTCGCCGAATCCGCCCAGGGCAGGCTCAGGTTGTGGGTGAGTGTCAGATAGCGAACGCCGAGCAGGTAGAAGGCTCGCAGGACGCCCAGCGACCCGGCGATCGAGTGACCACCCTCGGCCCCGAGCAGGGACGCCACCCGGCCAGAATCCATGATCCGCTGGACGTCTTCGGCCGTAGATGCGAGCTGCAGCGCGCCCGGATACTGGGCGGCGAGCTGGCGCACGAGGTCGATCTGCTCCAGCGCCGTGGTCACGGCCGCCTCGCCCTGGAGCTGCGCCGGCACGTAGACAGACCAGAACTGTGCGCCCACGCGCCCCTTTGCCAGCCGCGGCAGGTCGGTCTGGGTGAAGTCGACTGGCAGCGAGATATCCGTCGTCGCAGCTGGATCGGGCGAGCCGGCCTCGCGAAGGGCCCAGGCGAGGTCGTTGTGGCCGTCGAAGATGGGAAACCGCCCGAGCAGGTCGTGCGCCGTAGTGTCGGAGGTCACGTACCCAGGGTAGGCAGCCGACGTCGCTCCCGGCTGGCACTGATGCCAGGATGTGAGCGTGCATCGGCAGCGCCTGACCCCGTGGATCATCGGCACCGTCCTGCTCTGCGCCGCGCTGGGGGCCTGGTTCGGCCGCCACGTCGGCGACGGGCGGGCCGGGTATGTCGCGCTGATCAGCGCCACGTGCGGCGTGGTCGGCTCGTTTTGCCCGGGTGCCGTGCTGTGGGCGCGCGAGCGGCTTCGTGACCACAGCGGGCCGCACCGCGGCGCCGCCTGACACGTTGTTCGCAGCGCGCTGTTGCCGCGCGAGAATCAGCCCATGACTGTCGCGCGCTCTATCGGGCTGTTTATCGCTGCCGGACTCGCCGAGATCGGTGGCGGGTACCTCATCTGGCGCTGGCTGCGAGAGGACGCGCCGATCGTCGTCGGCGTACTCGGTGCGCTCATCCTGGTCGGGTACGGGATCATCCCGACGCTCCAGCGCAGCCACGACTTCGGCCGGATATACGCCGCGTACGGCGGCGTTTTCGTGGTGGCGTCCCTGCTATGGGGCTGGGGCTTCGACGGCATGCGGCCCGACCGCTGGGACCTCGCCGGCGCAGCGATCGTGCTCGCCGGCGTCGGCATCATCTACTTCTCCCCGCGCGGCTGACTGGCATCGGCGGCGCCTTGCACGCGACCTTGGCCCGCGGTCAGGCTAGGCACATGACGACGGCGACGCCGAAGCCCATCCAGATCATCGCCGACCTGTTCGCCAGCGAGGGCGCGGCCGACTACTTGGGTGAAGCGGTCACCGATAATCGGCACAGCGAGCAGGGCGCGAACTGGCTGGCGAGCTGGTTCGGGCCCGCCGTTACCGAGCCGGTCCGGCTCCACGTCGACGCCTTTGCGGCGGACGCCTGCCGCCTTCGCCGGTGGGACGACGAGGCCAAGATCCCGGCCGCGCCGACGCCAGCGTTCGAGCACTTCGCGCCCATGCTGGCCGTTCTGATTGGCCCAGCTGACAGCTCTTTGGATGACGCGGCCCGTCGCCAGTAGGTTTGCGTCATGGTCGAGAACCGGCAGGAGTTCCAGCACGACCTTGAGACGATTGAAGGCAAGGTCATCGAGCTGTTCGCCATGGTCGCCGAAGACCTGCCAGGCGCCACGCAGGCGCTCCTGAGCGGGAACACCGACGTCATCCACGTGCTAACCGAACGCGAGCGGGCCATCGATTCGCTCTACCTGGAGATCGAGAACCTCGCCAACCGCGAGATCGCCCTACAGGCCCCCGTCGCCTCGGACCTGCGATTCTTGCTCTCCGTGCTGCGGATCGTGCCCGAGCTCGAGCGCACGCACGACCTCGTCATGCAGATCGCCTCGCGGGCCAACCATGTGCTGGGAGCGGATCTGTCGGCCCGCTGTCACGCTCTGGTCGAGCGGATGGGCAACCTCGCGTCGGAAATGTGGCGGGAGGCGGCAGATTCCTGGTACCGGCGCGACCGGTCCGCCGCAGCCGCACTCGACGAGCGAGACGACGAGATGGACGACCTGCACGCCAGTCTGCTGGCCGAGCTCGCCTCGGGCGGCATGGCCCTTGCGGTGACCATGGAAATGACCCTCGTCGCGCACTTCTACGAGCGTCTCGGCGACCACGCCGTCAACATCGCCCGCCGGGTGATCTACCTAGCCGGGTCGCACAACCTGGGCTGAGGCATAGGGCTGCGACGACTCGCTCAGCCCATGCGACCGGTCACGTAGGCCTGCGTGCGGCTGTCCTGCGGGTCCTGGAAGATCTGCTCGGTGCGGCCGTACTCTACGAGCACGCCGGTGCGGGTGTCATTCTCGCTGTCGGCCAGCACGGAAAAGAAGGCGGTGCGGTCACTGACGCGAGTGGCCTGCTGCATGTTGTGCGTGACGATGATGATCGTGTACTGCGACTTCAGCTCGCGCATCAGGTCCTCGATGGCGCCAGTCGCGATCGGGTCCAGAGCGGACGCTGGCTCGTCCATGAGGACCACGTCCGGCTCGACAGCGATCGTGCGCGCGATGCAGAGCCGCTGCGCCTGTCCGCCGGACAGGCTCAGCCCCGACATGTTGAGACGGTTCTTGACCTCATCCCACAGCGCGGCGCGGCGAAGCGAGCGCTCGACGATCTCGTTGAGCTTGCCCTTGTTGCGTTCGCCGTTGACACGCGGACCGAAAGCGACGTTGTCGTAGATCGACTTCGGGAACGGATTCGGCTTCTGGAACACCATGCCGATACGCCGGCGCACCGCCGTCGGAGAGACATCGCTGCCATACAAGGCCTCGCCTCGGTAGTCCATCTCACCATCGACGCGAGCGCCAGGCACGAGGTCGTTCATGCGGTTGAACGACCGCAGCACTGTCGTCTTGCCGCTTCCGGAAGAGCCGATGAACGCCGTGATCTCGTTCTCGTAGATCGACAGCGAGACGTCCGTGACCGCCTTGAAGGTTCCGTACCAGATCGCGACGTTTCGGACATCGAATATGGTCTGGCTAGGCGGGAAATCCGATACCGGCCGCTCGAGCGCCGTCGCGGGCCGCGCGAGGTTGGTGATGGTCTGCTCGTGCTCTTCCATGACGTTCCTAGCGCGCGTATCGGTTGAATCGAGCGGTGACGATGCGGGCCGCGATCATCAGGATGAACGCGATCACGATGAGGGTAAGCGCGGCGCCCCACCCGCGGGCCTGGGCGCCAGTGTAGGGCTGCGTCGCGTTCGCGAAGATCTGTGACGGCAGCGACGTATTGGGCCCGCTGAAGATGTTGGGGTTCGGCGTCATTACCGCCAGGATCGTGAACAGCAGCGGCGCAGTCTCGCCCGCGGCGCGGGCGACGGCGAGCAACGCTCCGCTGACGATTCCGGCGAGCGCCGCAGGCAGCACGACCGTGAGCGTCACCCGCGACTTGGTAGAGCCGAGAGCATACGCTCCCTCGCGCAGCGAATCTGGCACCAGCCTGAGCATCTCGTACGTCGAGCGGATCACGATCGGGAGCATGAGGCACCCGAGGGCCAGGGCGCCGGCCAGGCCGGAGTAGCCGAAGTGAAGCACCCAGATCGAGAAGATGAACAAGCCCATGATGATGGACGGAACACCCGTCATCACATCGGCCATGAAGCCGATGAACCGGGCCAGCGGGCCCTTCCCACCGTATTCGTTGAGGTAGATCGCGCCCAGGATGCCGAGGGGCACAGCTATGACCGTGGCCAATCCGGTGATCAGGACCGTGCCGAGGATGGCTGGACCCATCCCGCCGAAGTTCGCCGGCAGCACCGCGGGCGGGATGTCGCTAGTCAGAAAGCGCCAGCTGATGATGGAGGAGCCTTTGGCGATGACGGTGACCAGCACGAAACCGAGCGGGATGATCACGAGGATGAACGACAGCACCATCAGTGCGGTGGCGATGCGGTTCTTGGCGCGCCGCCAGCCCGCGGGCTCGCGCAGGTCAGCCTTCTGCTGCTGGCCCGTGTCGGCGGCCATCAGGCCCCCCTCTGTCGCCTGGCGGAGCGTTCAACAACCCCGCGCGCGACCACGTTGATGATGATCGTGAACACGAACAGCAGCACGCCCAGCCCGAGCAGCGCGGATCGGAACAGCCCGCTCGCCTCGCCGAACTGGTTCGCGATGACAGCCGGAATGTTGTAGCCCGGCGCGAAAAGGTGGGAGGTGACGGCGGCCGACGAGCCGATGACCAAAGCCGCCGCGATCGTTTCGCCGACCGCCCGGCCTAGGCCGAGCAGGACCGCGCCGACTATGCCGCTCTGGCTATGCGGCAAGACCACGCCGCGGATCATCTCCAGCCGCGTGGCCCCCAGCGCGTAGGCCCCTTCCCGGTCAATCGTCGGTACTGTCGCGATGACCTCGCGCGACAAGGAGCTGATGATCGGCGTGATCATGAAGGCCAAAATGATTCCTGCGGTAAAGAAGGACGTCCCTTGCACGGTCCCTTGCGCCGGCGGCCCGAACAGGTTGCCGAGCACCGGGACGCCCTTGAAGAAGCTGGCGATCGAGGCGTAGATGCCCTGGATCCAAGGCGCGAAGACGAGGACTCCCCACAGGCCCCAGACCACCGACGGGACGACGGCCAGCAGGTCGATCACGTAGACAATCGGGCGCGCGAAGCGGCGTGGGACGACCTCGGTCAACAGCAGCGCGATGCCAAGACTGACCGGCACAGAAAGTATGACCGCGATGAGGGCGGTCACGGCCGAGCCATAGATATAGGCCAGGGCGCCGAAATGATTGGTGGAAATGTCCCAGGTCTTGGAGAAGATCCCGCTGATGCCCTCTTTGGCGAACCACGGTGCGGCCTGATCGGTCGTCGTGGCCGCGATCAGCACGAGGATCACTAGCACGAGCAGGCCGGCCGCCAGCGCGACGACCTGGAAGACGCGGTCGCCTAGCGGCCGCTTGGCCGACAGAGAGCCGGCGGACCCAGCCCTGACGGGCTGGTCCGCCGGCGCAGCAGCGGTCATGACCGCGAGCCGATCTGATCTGCGTGCATCTCACCTCTCACGGAGGAGCGGATCCGATCTGGCCGCGTTGCCATCTATTTTCTAGATTAGCCGGTGATCTTGCTGAGCTGGGCCACGGCCTGCGAGTCGATGCTTGAGGGCAGCGGCGCGTAGTTCAGCTGCGAGAGCAGCTTCTGGCCGTCGCCGAGAAGGTAGCCGAGGTAGGCCTTGAGCATCGCGGCGTCGTTAGCGTTCGGCTGCTTGGCGTAGACCAGGTCCCACGACTGGTACGTGATCGGGTACGCAGTCGCGCCTGGCGCCCAGACCGCGTGGAACGTCAGGTCGGGTGCGACGGTCGTCCCGGCTGCGGCTGCCGACGCGGCCGTTACCGACGGCGCGACGTAGTTGCCGTCCTTGTTCTTGACCGAGGCGAAGGTCAGCCCGGAGGCCTTAGCAGTGGCGAAATCCACATAACCGATGGCGCCTGGCGTGGACTTGACGGCCTGGGCCACGCCCGAGTTCCCGCTGACGGCGCGGGCACTCGACGGCCAGCTGATGGTGGAGGCACTACCAAGCTTCCACGCGCTCCCAACGGAGTTCACGAGGAACAGCGAGAAGTTCGACGTCGTACCCGACGAATCCGATCGGACGGCGAGCGTGATTGCGGTGCTGGGGAGCGTGACGCCCGGGTTGATCGCGGCGATCTCCGGCGCGTTCCACTTCGTGACCTTGGCCTGGAAGATATCCGCGATCACCGGCGGGGTGAGCTGGAGCGGCTTGCTGAGGCCCGACAGGTTGTACGACAAGGTGATCGGGCCGACGACAACCGGGAAGTACAGCACCGTCTTGCCCTTGAAGTTCGCGGTCTCCGTCGACGGGATGGGCGAGTCCGAGCCTGCGAAGTTGACGACACCGCCGGCCAGGTCAGTCCGGCCCTTGCCCGAGCCGCCGCCACCGTAGTTAACCGTCATGCCGGACTGGACGGACTTGAAGGCCGAGATCGCGGCCTGCTGGTAGACCGTCTGGAAGGTCGATCCACTCCCGTTCAGCGTGCCGGAAAGGTTCGTGGATTTGGTGCCCGAAGATGAGGACGAGGACGGGGTACCTGACGAGGAGCATGCGGCGAGCAGCAGAGCCAGGCCGCCGACGGCTGCGATGGCCGCGGCGCTGTGCCTTCTGCGTCGAAGGGACATAGTTGTACTCCTTATAGATTTGTGAGCTTCTCGACCGTGGGGCCCAGCCGTGACCATGCGGTCAGCGTGCGATTTCACCGGTCATCCCCCCACACGGTGGTGCGCAGTTCAGTCTGACGGGCGCAGATACATGGTGCCGAACCAGTCGTGAACGAACGGCGTCTGAAAAGTGAACATATGGTGTCCTGCGTGGCGCCGACCCGGTGGCGGGAGTCCCGCCGACCGAGCGACGGAGATCTGACACCCGCCGTCCTGCCCCCCGGTCCGAAACACAGCATTGCCGCAGGATCGCCTGGCATTGGCGCATGTATCCCTGACCTGCTAAGAGCCTGCGCATACTGCCTGCCGCAGCCGGCTCCGGTGACTTTCAGAGATCGATCCGGTCACCGGCATTCTGCACGAGGCGGCTGAGAAGGTGATGGTATCGCGGTGCGGCGTCCTCGCCGATGACGAGGTCATGCAGCAGCCGGGCGACCCCGTTCCCGGCATGGCAGTGTTTGTCATCGCCGATACTGAGCGAGGGCGTGCCATCGGGCGGCCGGGAAGGAGACGGAACGTGCCGCGGTACAACAGGGTCGTCGTCAAGCTCAGCGGCGAAGCGCTAGCCGGGGCAGCAGGCTCGGGCGCGGACCCGGCTAGCCTGTCACGGGTTGCCGACGAGATCCTGTCGCTGCGTGAGCTCGGCGTGCAGGTCGCAGTCGTCGTCGGCGGCGGCAACTACTTTCGCGGCCGGATGGCAGAGGGCTGGGGCATAAGCCGGGCCGAGGCGGACAACATCGGCATGCTGGGCACAATCATGAATTGCCTGATGCTGCGCGGCGTGCTAACGGCCAGGACCGACATCGACATCCGGGTGATGACCGCCGTGCCGATCCAGAGCGTGGCCGAGCCGTTCATCCGGCTGCGCGCCGTCCGGCACCTGGAACACGGCTCGATCGTCCTCCTCGCCGGCGGTATCGGTCAGCCGTACGTGACCACGGACTACCCGGCTGTGCAGCGCGCGCTCGAGCTGGACGCCGACGCGCTGCTGGTGGCTAAGAAGGGCGTTGACGGCGTCTACGACAGCGATCCGCGGCTGAACCCGGACGCCGTTCGGTATGACGAGCTCACTTACGACGAGGCGCTCGCGGCCGGCGTTCGCGTCATGGACACGAGCGCCTTCGTCCTGGCGAACGAGCAGTCGCTGACGATGCACGTCTTCGATGTCGCCGCCGCTGGCGCTATGCGGCTCATCTGCGAAGGCGCCGACCTCGGCACGCGGATCAGCGCCAAGACCTAAGTCTCTGGCCGCTGCCTGTTCTCAGCCGGGCGCGATGAGCTTCAGGCCGAAGCCCCAGTCCAGCAGCTTCGCCGCCGCTTGCGCACCAGCCGCGGGGCCAGTGTCGGGACTACCCAGCACGACGCCGATGAGGGTCGTGCCGTGCCGCACCGCCTCGAAGAGCAGGCAGTGCTTGGCAGCGTCGGTGTACCCCGTCTTGATTCCGTTGGCGCCCTGGTAGCTGCCGATGAGGAAGTTCGTGTTTCCCCACCAATAGGCGTGGTGCAGCCCCCTGCTCTTCGGCAGGTTGTAGAAGCGCTGATCCACGATCGACCGGAACGCCGGCTGCTTCATCGCCGCCAGCCCCAGCGTCAGCAGATCAGCCGGGGTCGAGTACGTGGAGTACTCGCTCGGATACGGGAGACCGTCCGGGCTCGTGAAGTGCGTTTGGGGCATCCCGAGCTGATGCGCCATCGCGTTCATCTTGGCCAGGAAGGCCGGCATGCCCGGCCCGTAGGTCAGGGCCAGGACGTAGGCGGCGTCGCAGGCCGACTGCAGGAGCAGGGCCTCCAGCAGCTGGTTGACGGTGAGAAGGTCGCCCGGCCGCAGGCCAGCGCTCTCGCCCTGATATTTCCCCACGTATGCGATGACGGCCTTCGGGATGCGAACTTGCCTGTTCAGGTCGCCGGCTTTGAGTATTACCAGGGCGGTCATGACCTTGGCGATACTGCCGATTGGTCGCTTGGTAAAGAGCTCGCGACTCCATAGCAGGTAGTCGGTGTCCACATCAGCCAGCGCGGCGCCGGTGGCCTGCACGTGCTGGGGGGCGCTGCCGACCTGGATCGCCTGCATGCCGGGAGGACCAGGAGTCGGCGCTGGCGAGCTGCTTGCCACTGCCACGTGCGAATTGTGCGCCGCGGCCGGCCGAAGGCTGGCGCCGTTCGAGCAGGCTGACAGGCTGACGGCGACTAGGGGGCAGACAACGGCGAGCGCAGTCAGGCGGCAAGCGAAAGGCAAGCCGGTTCCTGACCCCGCGCCCCGTCGCTGCACGGGATGACAATAGCGGGCGCAGTGACGGCCGCGGTGTAGGAGATGGCAAGCAAGCCAGGTACCGGTCAGCTCGCTTACCGCGGGAGTTCCTTGGCCGCCTTCCGGGCCTTGGCATACGGCAGCCCCTGCAGCTCGGGCGGCAGGCGCCAGACTGTGTAGCCGCCAATGAGCCCGTAGGTGCGGACCTTCACGACGGCGGCACCTGGTGCTGCCACGCGGCTGCTGCCCCGCTCCGCGTCACCGCCCATGAGGGTGAACCCGCTGAGCTCGAGGCCGAGCGAGTCGGGCACATAGATGTCGGGCCAGCCCCAGAACACGAAGCCCTTGACCGCGATCTCATCCCCCTCAAGCTGGGCGTGGCACAGGTCGAGGTCCGGGCTGGCAAAGACCGCGATCGAGACCACCCGCCGGATCCGGTGCGTTATCCGCCTGCGCGAGCTGCCCATGATGGAGACGAACCAGCGCCGGGGCCTAGCCTGCTTGGCGGCCGGCGCCAGACCGGGCAGGTCACGAACGATCTCGGCGAGCTCACCGCTAGTTCGGGCAGCGTAGGCACGGTCGAGCCGCTGCTCGAGCTCAGTCGTAGTCAGCCGGCCCGCGGCCGCATGGCCGCTGAGAAAGTCAGCCACATGATCGCGCTCAGCGTCTGACACGCGCAGCTCGGACTCGGCAAGCCGAGGCCCGTCCTGTTCAGCCGGGTCCCCCTGGGTCGGGTCATCCTGCACGGCAGTCTCCTCGGCAGCTGTCCCGGCGCGACTTCGCTGGCCGAGGTGTGCCCACGACGGACAGTCGAGATTATGGCCCGCCGCGATCGCGGATACCAAGACCAGGCCTGGGCAGATCGCGCCGGCAACTGGCCCGGTGTCGGCACGACGGCCCCGCCAGGCCAGGACGCATGGGATTCTGGAATCGTGACGAGAGGGGTCAAGTCATGACGCCGGAGTGGCTGACAGTTGTCGCATGGATCTACCTCTCCGTCTGCTTCTGCTGTGCGGTCGTCGTCGCCTACGACATCGTCGTTAATCAGCGCAGGCAGCAGATGGCGATCATGAACGTCGTCTATCCCGTCACGGCCCTGTATTTTGGCCCGATCGCCCTGGCGTTCTACTGGCGCTGGGCACGAGCCCCCAGCCGATCCGCCATGACCGCGATGTCCGGTGCGATGGCGTCCGTCGAGGTAACCGCAGCATCCTCACGCGGCGGCGATGTCACGCACGGTCACGGCTTCGGTCACGGCTTCGGTCACGGCGGCGGTGCGGCCGGCGCGGCCGAGTCTGGCGGCCGGGATCAGCCGACTGCGTCGGGTGCGCGGGGCAGACCGCGGTGGGCGGCGATGGCCATCGAGGTCAGTCACTGCGGCTCTGGATGTGCTCTCGGGGACGTTGTCTCCGAGTTCGCAATCTTCTGGCTGGCCGTCACCATCGCGGGCACGACGTTGCTGGCGGAGTACGCCGGTGACTACGTAGCCGCGCTCGCTTTCGGCATCCTGTTTCAGTACTTCGCAATCGCACCGATGCGCGGCCTCGGCGTGCGCGACGGCCTGATCGCGGCGACGAAGGCAGACTTCATTTCGCTCACCGCATTCGAGATCGGCCTGTTCGGCTGGATGGCGATCATGTCGTACGTACTCTTCCCCTCACCTCATCAGCTAGCGACCAGCTCAGCGGCCTTCTGGTTCCTGATGCAGATCGGCATGATCATCGGGTTCGTCACGTCCTGGCCCGCGAACGTCTGGCTCGTCAGGCGTGGCATCAAAGTGCCCATTTAAGCCGATGCCTCGCTGCTCGAAGCCAACGGCCGATGCCGTTCTGGACCTCGCGGCCGCCGCGGCCTGGATCCACGCGCGCGTCGAGCCTGTGGGCCCGATCGAAGTCGTGCATGAGCGGCCGTGGGCGACGGTGCTCAGGGTTCCGCTTGCAAGCACCGCGGCCTGGTTTAAGGCGTGTGCTCCCCTGCAGGCGTTCGAGCCGCGGCTGACGGCGCAGCTCGCTGCGCGCTGGCCAGACCGGGTCGCCGAGGTACTCGGATATGACGAGGAGCGCGCCTGGCTCCTGCTGGCTGACGCGGGCACGCCCGTAGGTGCGGTCGGCAATCGGCCCGAGGCGTGGCTAGCAGCATTGCCGCGCTATGCCGAGCTGCAACGGGGTGAGGCCGGACGCGCGCGTAATCACCTAGCTCACGGCGTGCCAGACTTGCGGCTTGAGAAGCTCGCGGCCCGCTACCACGAGCTGCTGGAGCTCGATCTGCCAATCGGCGTCGACGAGATCCAGAAGCTACAGGACTTCGCTCCGCGGTTCACGCAGCAATGCGACGAGCTCGCGGCCTGCGGAATCCCTGAGACAATCCAGCATGACGACCTCCACCACGCGAACCTCTATCAGGACGGGAATCGCCTGCGCGTGCTCGACTGGGGGGACGCGTCGGTTTCACATCCGTTCGCGTCGCTCGTCGTGACGTTCCGGTTCCTAGCGGAGCGCACGAAGCTGCCACCGGGGGACACGTGGTATACCCGGCTACGCGATGCATACCTCGAGCCATGGGGCAGCGATCTCGGCGACGTATTTACGCTAGCGATGTGCGTCGGCGGTTTCGCCCGGGCGATCGCCTACATCAGGCAGCGGGCTGCTCTCGGGGACCACGATCGGCGCGCTTTCGACGCGGACTTCGCGGTCGTACTACGGCGCGCTCTCGCCCAAGTGGGTTAGGTGGTTGTCTGGGACCGACGGATCGTACCGGGCAGATTCAGGGACGCAACTAGGGCATCAAGCGCGCTGGCCTGAGTCGCGGAAGTAACGTCGCTCACCGGCCCTGCCCAGTACATGCCGTGCTGCCGGTAGCCGTCGGTGTCACGAGCCGCAATCGACTTCGCCTGCTTCATGAAGAAGGAGTTGAACTCAGTCGTCCGCGCGGTGACGGCAAGGACCTTGAGGTCGCGGACGAAAATGCCCTTGAAGGCCCGGGTGTCGTTGTCGAGCTGGTCAGCGCACGCTGCAACCTCGCATGGCTCGGCCAGGACACCAGCGACGGTGAGCTGGCCGATCGTAGCCCTGGCCAGCCGCTCTGCCCGCCTCAGCAGCGAATGGTCCCCCGTGGCCTGGTAGAGCTGCGCAAGCCCGGCCAGGATCACGCCCTGGTTATACGTCCAGGTGACGCCCGCGTTGTTCCCGCAGTTGTCGTCGAGCCCGTCATTCACCAGGTCGCTGTCGTTGATCATTCCGCTGTGGTCGAGCCATGACCACTCGGCCCTGGCCCACCGCAGGTACTTCGTATCGCCCGGGGTCATGTTGTGCAGCCACGCGGTCAGCTCGAGGAAGAGCTCGTTGCTGATGGCGTTCTTATAAGCGCGCGGGCTGCGCTGCCACCAGACGCCGCCGCCGCACGTCCCGTCCCAGTCTCGGTGAATGTAGTCGGCCTCGGTTTGCGCCATCGACAGGTACGCCCGTACGTGGGTGATGTCGTAGGCCTGCAGCCAGGCGAGCGCCCACCACGCCGTGTCATCGTTGGAGTTGTTCTCGAACTTGCTGCTTGCGTGGGCCGCGAACGCGCGGGCGATTGCGCCGTTGTAGCTGGTGTCCCCGGTTGTCTGCGCGTAAGTCTCCACGCTCGACAGCGCCACTGCCGCTTGCCACCAGTGGCTGCCTATGAGCCCCGTGTCGGGGTCGTATGACGTAAAGAGCTCGGTCATCTCGGCCTGCTGCGGACTCATCGCGCTGACCGACGTGGACCCGGTGAGAACAACAAAGGTAGCGGCCGCGGCCAGGGCAACGGACGTGATCACGGCAAGCCGGCTCTGTGCGTGCGGTCGCGAAGACAAGCCGGTCGCCGCCCAGCGTCGCGCCTTCGACAAAACCGACCTACCTCAGCCGCGTGACCACTTGGACAGGAGCGCATTACTTTAGCTTTACCGGCTATCTGCCGCAAACAGGTCCTCCATGACCATCAGCTGTAGTCACCCGCCCAGTCAGGGCCAAAAAGGGGCAGCGGCCTTCTCCGGCCAGGTCCTGGTGGTGGCAGACTCTGCGTCGTGGAAGATCGCGGAGTGCTCCGGGCGGAGGTCAACGGGCGCGAGGCCACCGCCGAGGAGCTGGCTCTCCTTCAGCACGACGGCTGGGGTCACTTCACCGCCATGCAAGTACGTGACGGCCGGACGCGGGGCCTTGACCTGCACTTCGCTCGACTGGATGCCGCGCAGCGCGATATCTACGGCACACCGCTGGACGCGGACCTTGTCCGGGCGCGCATCCGGCACGCGCTTGACGGCCGGCCAGATGCCAGCGTCCGTGCATATGGTTACTGGGCTGGACTCATCGTGACGGTTCGCGAGCCGCAAGAACTGCCGAGCCGCCCGCACGGCCTGACGGCTCAGTGCTTCCAGCGGCCCATCGCCCGGCTGAAGCACGTGGGCAGCTGGGGACAGGGCCGATTTCACGAACTCGCGATCGCCGCCGGCTTCGACGGTGGGCTGCTGGTCGATGAGACGGGCAGAATCTCCGAGGGCACGATCACCAACGTGGGGTTCTGGCGGCGCGGCGCAGTGATCTGGCCAGACGCGCCCAAGCTCGATGGCGTCACTATGCTGGTCCTCCAGCGCGAGCTCGCGGCTGGCGGTGTGCGGCAGACCGAAGCGATCGTGCGCGTTCAGGATCTTGAGTCGTACGACGGCATGATTCTGTGCAACGCACGGGGCTGGGCCTCGGTCGACCGAGTCGACGGTACGAAGATCGCGCATGACCTGGCATTCGCGGCGGTGGTCGCGGGTGCATTCGACGCTTGCCCGCGCGAGCAGATCTGAGCGGCCAAGACCGCTGACGCCAAGGCGGCCCCGGATAGTGTCCGGGGCCGCCCTCGCGGCTAGGCCTCACTAGGCAGAGACGTGATTACGCCTCGGCCGCGCTTATGGCCTGCCCTGCAAGCAGCCACCACCGCTCAGGAAGAAGGACTTGTTGCTGAATTCCTCCTGAGTCAGGTAGTGGTGGTGGTCGATTGTCTGGTTGTAGAGCGCACCCGGCGTGCCCGCCGTCGCGCCGAAGATGTAGGCGCATTCGTCGCCATTCTCGAAGCCACTGGAGTCGTACCAGCCCGTGACGGTGTCCGGGTCGGTGATCGACTCATTGATCTCATGGCTTGTCGGGCTGACCTCAACGTCGGCGTCGGCGTTGCCGTTCGGCGTTTCGATGACGGGGAAGCCGCCATGGAAGTTGGTGCCGCACGTAAAGTGCGCCCCCGAGTTGTAGATCGGGTACGGCATGTTCGAGTAGATGGTGTTGTCCTGCGCGAAGTTGTGGTACGCGCAGTAGGCCGCGGTCTTCTCGTAGTTGATCGTGCAGGCCTGCCCGTTGCTCGGGTCAGTGGTCTGACCCGCGAGGAAGCAGGACTCGACGTGCTTAGGCAGGAAGAGCACGTACATGTGCGCGTAGTCGATAGGAAGGCCGTTCGCGCTGGTGATGTTGCTGATTTCGGTTTGGAGCTGGGCGTCGTCCAGGCAGGCGTTGTAGCCGGAGTTGTCCGCGTAAATGTTCGACATGTCAGCGGTGGTGAGCGTGCACCCGTCCGCCGGCAACGCGTGGGTGTCCTGGATCGGCGCGCCTAGGCTGACTTGGTAACGGATTTTGCCGTTGGTCCCCTTGTACTCGGTCAGGATCGAGAACACGTTATTGCTCTGGCCGCTCACATTTGCCACGTCCGCCACGTACTGCGTGAGGATCCTCCTGTATGCGGCGTCCATCGGGTGACCCGCCGGGTGCCAGAAGATGGGCGTGACGACCACGGGGCCGGTCAGCTTCGTGCCCATTACCGGGCCGCCGTGGAAGAGCAATGGCGGAGTCCCGTTCGCGGTGTCACCGGCAGTGCCAGCAGTCCGGGCGTTGCTCACGGCGCAGCCCGACTTCGTGGACACCGCTCTGACGATGCCCGAGAAGTGCCCCGCGCGAGTACCCGTCGCTGCGCTGGCGCATGAGCTGGCCGACTGCGGCGACGACTTCGCCGCCGCGAGCGCAGATGTGCTCGCCGCCGTCAGGGTCGCGGTGGCTGCTGCGACGAATATCGCGGTCGCGCGTAGACAGCGTTGTCTTAGTGGTCTCGCCATTCATGCCCTCCAAATCAGCGCCGGACGCCCGGACTGGGGGGTAGCCCTGCGAAAGGCGTTCGGCACGAATCACCGTTTCGCGGCCGGGTTGCGCTGTCAAGGTGAGTCGCGGGAACCGCTTTGTCTCAATCGGGTCACGATAGGGCGGTCGGCCCTCCGGACTTCGCGGTCGTGCTTCGGTGCGCACTCGCCAACGCTGATCGCCACACCTTGGCGTGACGCAAGCTGCTACGCGGCGCGCAGCCGGACGCGGACGCCGTCCGGGCGCGGATCCGGCACGCGTTAGGCGACCGAGCCGATGCCAGCCGCGTCGCGTCCGCTGACGTGAAGGCGGCCCCGGACTGTGTCCGGGGCCGCCTTCAGTTACACCGCTCAGGGCAGACAGGCGGTCATATCTCCGCCTGATCTACTCGGGCCTACTCGCCCTGCAGGCATCCACCACCGGATGCGAAGTAGGAGTGATTACTGAACTCTTCCTGGGTCAGGTAATGGTGGCCGTTGATCACCTGGTTGTAAAGGTGCCCAACCTTGCCGTGTGCTGCGCCGTAAACGTAGGCGCACTCGTCACCAATCTCGAAGCCGAGAGGCTGGTCATACCAGCCGCTCGAGGTGTCGGGGTCGGTCATTGCCTCGATGATCTCGTGGCTGGTCGGGCTGATCTCGGTGTCGGCGTCGGCATTCCCGTTGGGTGTCTCAAGAACAGGGAAGCCACGCTTGCCGTTGCTGGCACACGTGAACCCGACCTTCGAGTTGTAGATCGGGTAGGGCATGTTCGCGTACACCAGGTTCTTCCCGGCGAGCGCGGGAACGAAGCTGTGGTAGGCGCAGTAAGCCGCGGTCGGCTGGTAGTTGATCGTGCAGGCCTGGCCCTGGCTGGCGTCAGTCGTCGAGCCAGGAAGGAAGCAGGACTCCACGTGCTTGGGCAGGTAGATCACGTAGATGTGCGCGAAATCGCGCCTTAGATGATTCGCGGCGACGACATTCTGGGTTTCGGCGATTATCTGGTTATCGTCGAGACACGCGTTGTAGCCGGTGTTGTCCCCGTAGATGTTCGTGGTGTCCTTGCTGTCGACTGTGCAGCCATCCGCGGGCAACGGGTTGGTGTCGTTAATCGGGGTGCCCAGCTTGACCTGGTAGCGGATCTGACCGTCGGTCCCGAAGTACTCGCGCGCGATTGAGTACACATTAGTGTCGCTGCCGCTTGCCTTGGCCACGTCGGTCAGGTACCTGGTGAGGATGTTCTTGTAAGGAGTCGTCATGGAGTGGCCCGCAGGGTTCCAGAAGATGGGCGTGACGACCAGCGCGCCGGTCACCTTAGTTCCCATAACCGCGCCACCGTGCCAGATCAGCGGTGGAGTGCCCCTGGCGGCGTCGCCACTCTTCCTGATGGAGTGACTGGGAAGATTTTGCGGGCACGCCGTGACGGGTGCCGCAAGGACGATGCCGGAGATGTGCTTCACATGAGTCGGCAGGCTGCCCTTTGAGACGCAGGCCCTGCTTGGCGGCGCCGCGGTACTAGCGGCAGCGAACGCCGAAGTACCTAGTATCGTCGCGCCCGCAGTTCCGAGTGCCGCGAGGGTCAGCGTCGCGCGCAGACCGCGTCTTGTGAACGCCCTTTTCATTCGTGTCCCTTCTTCGTGCCGTGCGTCATTGCCCACCGGACGCCAGGGCTGCTCAGCCCTGACCAACACGTTCGGCTGGGGACACGGTTCCGTTGCCGACCTGCTCGGTCAACCGATATGTGGTAAAGGCAACCGAAAAGTGATCAGAAGATGGCGCGCCACGAAATTGAAGGGCTTGTGGCTCACCGTTCGTCGTCGGCGGCCGGCACAAAGTGGCGCTCATGATCTTCAAAGTCGAGATCTTGCCGCTGTGGGCCCGACCTGATCGAGGACCAACAGCGACTAGTCCGGACACGTGCAGGGAGCGGGCGCCGGTACAGCGGTCCAAGCACCGACCTCTGTATCAAGCCTTGCGGGCGAGCGCCTAGCCGGGCGAGCCGGCCAGCTGGCAAGGTAACTTGACTACGGATAACATTCTATTGTATGTTGACAACATCTTATCTGCTATTGGGGACAAGTGATATCGACGTGAACACAACTACGATCACCCGAGTCGAGCGCATGCCGCGATCGCGGCGCCGGCTGCTCGTGGCCGTCGCCCTGGCCGGGTTCCCGGCGGCAGTGGCCGTGCTGGCAGGCCTCAAGCACACTGGGCTCAACCGGTGGCTGATCCTGGCCGCCTTCACGCTGGTGCTACTGCCGACTGTCGCCACCCTGCTCGTCGGTTACCGCTACGCCCGCGGCCGCATCGACGGCCGGGCCCGACTCGACGAGCGCGACCGCGCCCTGCGGCAGCAGGCGTACGCCCTGTCGCACCGCGTCCTGGCGGCCATACTGCTCGCCGTCACCGCGAGCACCGAGATCTACCTCACGAGCGGCGGCAACACGCTGCGGTTCGACGCCAACACATTCTGGCCCGTGACGACGTGGGTAATCGTGTACCTCCCGGCGCTGCCCTCGCTGATGCTCGCATGGATCGAGACCGACCAGCCCGCCGATGCCTGACCAAGAGCGCCGTGTCCACAACCGGCTCGCCGTTCTCCGGGCCGAGCGCGGGCTGTCACGCAAGCAGCTGGCCGACAATCTCGGGATTAACTACCAGACGGTCGGCTACATCGAGCGCGGCGACTACAACCCGAGCCTTGAGCTGGCGCTGACCATCGCCGAGCTGTTCCGGCTCCCCGTCGAAGCAGTTTTCAGCCTCAAGCCGCTGACCCCGTTGTCGGAAGCAATCTTCCGCGAGCCGCCGGGCGGGAGTCGCTAATCGGCCGTCGACGCGGCTCGTCCGGGTGCGGCTGCTGCTAGCGCAGCTGGCTGAACGCTGCGCGCATCTCGCTCGCGAACAGCTCGGGCTCTTCCCAGGCCGCGAAGTGGCCGCCCTTGTCCACCTCGTTGAAATAAGCCAGGTTCGGGTAGGTCCTTTCGACCCAGCTGCGCGGCGCCTGGAAGATCTCGCCAGGGAAAGTGGTGAAGCCGACCGGGATCGGGACCTCCGGCGGAGTGTGGCCGGCGGCCTCCGCGGCGGCTTGTCCGCTTTCCCAGTACGACCGGGCCGCCGACGTGCCGGTACCCGTCAGCCAGTACAGCGTGATGTTGTCGACGATCGTGTCTCGGGTCAGATTGCCCGACGGCTCTCCGTTCACGAATGCGCTGGAGATCTTGTAATAGCTGTCCGTGTCGTGGTCGAGCATCCAGGCCGCCAGCCCGACGGGTGAGTCGAGGAGGTCGTAGCCGATTGTCTGCGGTCGGGTGTCCTGCTCGATGAAGTACCCCTTGCCGTTCGTGTTGAAGGTCTCGATCGCGTCGAGCGCAGCCCGTTCCTTGTCGGATGGATTTGCTGACTTGAAGCCGCCGGCCAGCCCCGCCAGAAGCAAGTTCACGTGGATGCCCGCCAGTCCT